>WRJK01000056.1 GCA_009782285.1 Clostridiales bacterium | reverse complement strand
TTGGCGGATCATTGAAGTCCAGCGGTATTTGTCTTTCTTCGAAAAGTCAATTGACTCCCTGTCAGCCGTCCACCAAAGGCCTTCCAGCGGCGGAACGACGAAATCAAAATAACCCAACGGCGTTTTGCCGCCCATTTTGCTCATTTTGATAGCATAGGACAACCCATACAGGATTTCAACTGCCGTCTGATATTCTTCGGAAGTGTTCGGATCACCCGCGCCATCCACCATGATAAACGCCATCTCCGGAACATCGACGATGGCTGCCGCTTTTGGCTGATACAGTTCTTTTTGTTCTTTCTTGAAATCAAATGCCATATTGCTGCTCCTTCAATCATCGCATGATAGGCCGCATCTCGATTGGTCTTTGAGGAATTGGTCTATTGTGAATTGGGCAATCTCAAAATCAACCCAAAGAGAAACACGTTTAGTGGTGAATTTAATAATGATGTAATTCGGATCTGTTTCACCGCCGGGATAATGGTTGATAAACCATTCCTGCCAGCAGCGGCTTTTCGTGTCCTGATCAGTAATAAGTTCCGCGTCGCCAACGAGCGTGATATTGTCGTTGTTTGAGCGAAAGCAAATGCTTGCTCGGCTGTTATTCCGCAGACGCTTCTCCTTGTTGCCGCCGATGTTTGTGGAGATGAGTATCTCCAGACTATTCTCCGGGCTGATCGGCGATACCGTAGAAACAGATGGATACCCGTTTTCATCGATCACGCCGAAATACGCCGTGTCACACGCCTTGATGATCTGATTGGCTTTTTCAAAAATAATCGCGTTCATTTGTTCAATCCCCCATGTTTTTTATAAGCATATCACGCGAAACAGGGCAACTGTACGTCTTGTTTATTTATAGTTTGAAATTATTTTTGCGGCAATAACGAGGGCAGCATGGCCGTAATTCTGAGACGGCAATATTACATTTATTTCAACGGCTTCGCAAAGCAAACTGGAAGACGGTATTCAATCGAATCGGAATGGAACTGCCCACAAAATAAGAAATATCCGATGGATGTCCACCGGATATTTTACTCGCAACCCGATAATATTGGCCGCTATCAATCAAAAGCGGCTCTTACGGGAAGATTTCTTTGGAAAATGAATATGAAAATATTATTTCCTCATATGCAGATTCGGCCCAGATGTCCAAAAACTTAGAAGGATGCTTGTTGTAAAGATATGTATTGATTACATATCAAGTATGCTCATTTGTTGCTCTGGTGATGGCATTGGCGGGTAAAACACTCCTATAATTTTACTACAATATAAATCCTTTTCTTTTCAACCATCTATAAATCCTCGTAACTGACATCATGACCATTCACAATACAATCTCTTATGACGTGCCTATGGCACATCGTTGCATCTTTTTCGTAGCACATCAGTGCAATGCGTTTATAGGAGCAAAGCAACGAAAATACTGATTCGAGGCACGGATTAAGAAGTTGGATGTTTTCCGCATATTTAGCAAAAAGTTTTTCATAATCTTCGGCTGTTTCAAGCGAACTACGCTTGTCGGACTCAATGCCGAGATCGGGCATATGAATATATTTAATACCGACCGTTTGCATTATATGTTCGAGCTTGCTTTTGGAAAAACCAAATTTACGGCTCAATGAATTTTTACGCACGTCACATAGTAGATTTATTCCATTTTTTATTAACACATTTGCAAACGATTCAATACTTCTTCCCTCGTAGCCAATAGTAAAGAGAACTTGACAGTGATTAACATATTTTTGTTTTTCACTATTGAATTGCTCTGCTTCTTTACCGTAAAAAAGACTATCAATCATTTCACTGTTAATTGTGTAGTACGGATATTCGCAATATGTTTTCCGAATGAGTTGATTCCCTCGTTCAACTGCAATATCAAACAAATCACATAGCTGATATTCGCCCGCCGCCTTAATCCCCGTTCCTTCGGCAGTCAAATGCCCATCTCTGCACAGGATATCCACATCCTCCGCAAGTTGGAAAGAGTATGCTCCATATTTGTAAGGCAGAAACTCATAAAAATCTGCGTCTGTCTTCATAGTGTGCATGAACACTAGTTTTTGCAGATCAGTAGAAGACACGCTGCTATTAATCTGCCGAATAAATGCTAAAAGAAAGCGTTGCCGCCGGTATGTTGGTTGTGTATTATCTGCATTCATTTTTTTCATCCTTTTAATCATCAGCCAATCCATATTTTTAATAAATTATACCACGTTCGCCGATACTCCGCTGTATTACGGGCTGGGGTCAAATAAATGGGGAGGTTTCCAAAGGGGGTGCAGATCAACGCGGGCGACGCCCGCTCCCCAGCATGAACTCGCTCATTATCCTGTTGGAAATGTCCACCCCTTTCTCCGAAAGGCGGAGCATGCCCCCCTCAAAGATCAAAAAACCGCCGCTTATGTACCTTTCCACCGCAGGCCATTCCTTTGCGTAAACGTCAACAAGTCGCCTCCCAAACCTGTTTTCAAAATCTTCGGTGCTTATCCCCTTCATCATCCGCAGGCCTGTGAACATGTATTCTGACATGTCGTCTGCGGGGTCGTTTTCATGCACCCATTCCCGTAGCGCCCCAATTTCTGTCAGCTCCCCCGATCGCTTACTGCCCATTTCAATATACTTTTCAAGGCTTCGGACGTTTCCAAACCTTGCTCCGCCTATATACGAATGCGCACCGAGGCCTGCTCCAAGATAGTTTGCCATCGACCAGTATTTTACGTTGTGCTTGCACTCGAGCCCGGGCTTGGCGGCGTTTGATATCTCGTAATGGCAGTAGCCCGCGCCCTGAAGCGCTTTTGCGGCGAAATGGTACATTTTCCTGTCCAGCTCATCCGAAACGCCTTCGACTGCTCCGGCAGCGAGCATTTCATGGAGTTTTGTGCCCTCCTCCACTTGCAGGCTGTAAAACGAAACATGCTCCGGCTCAAGCCCGAGCGCCTCGTCAAGCGTACTCTTCCAAATTTCAAAAGTCTGCCCCGGCACGCCGAACATAAGGTCAAGGTTGATGTTATTAAACCCGGCTGCCCTTGCCATTCCATAGCAATCGAACACGTCTCTGGATAAGTGAACTCGACCCAGCGACTTCAACACAGCGTCGTCAAGGGACTGCGCCCCGATGCTCAGTCTGTTGATCCCAGCGCTCAGGTAGCTTTCCAGCTTGAGTGCAGACAACGTCCTTGGATTTGCCTCTATGGTGATTTCGGCATCTTTCTCAACATGAAAAGCAGCCCTGACGGCATGCATGATGCCGCTGACAGTGCTGAGCGCAAGGATAGAAGGCGTACCGCCGCCAATGAAGATTGAGTTGACCAAATATTTTTTACTGTAAACTTGGCTCAACAGCTCTATTTCCTTGACTAGCGCCTCCGCATACGCTTCATGAATAGGTGCCTGCTCACCTTCAAATGATAAAAAATCGCAGTAGCTGCACTTTTTCACGCAAAAAGGTATGTGCACGTATATCCCGACTGTCATGCGATTTCTGTCATTGCCTTTCTTTCAGGTGCTCGTTCATCAAACAAAGCACTGATAACAGAAGTATCAAGATATATCCTTCTTTTCATAAATTCATCCAACCTTTGAACAAAGAGAGGCATAGCTCTTCAAAGCGCGGATTAGATGAATCTCCATCATCATTTCATCATCCGGAAATTCATTTTTGATTTCATCAATGATTCGGTTTGCTTCCTTGCGACTGATCTCGTACTTTTCAATTAGCTTTTCATAATCAAACACAGTGCTGCTCCCTTCTTACAATCCGACTGTCTTTTCACCGCTCCTACTTGTTGTCGTCATATTTCAATACAGCCGTAAAAGCCTCTTGCGGCACTTCTACGGTGCCGAACTGTCTCATGCGCTTCTTCCCTTCTTTTTGCTTTTCCAGCAGCTTCTTCTTGCGGGATATGTCCCCGCCGTAGCATTTGGCGGTTACGTCCTTCCTGTAGGCTTTGACCGTCTCCCTGGCTATGACTTTCTGGCCTATCGCTGCCTGTATGGGCACCTCGAACTGGTGCATCGGGATGATTTCCTTCAGCTTCTCGCAGACGAACCGGCCGCGCACATAGGCCTTCGACTCGTGCACGATCATCGAAAACGCGTCCACAAGGTCTTTGTTCAACAGGATGTCCATTTTCACGACGCTGGATTTTTCATATTTTATGAACTCGTAATCAAGCGAGCCATAACCCCTGGTCTTCGATTTCAACGCGTCGAAGAAATCGTAGATCACCTCGTTGAGCGGCATCTCGTAATGGATGAGCACCCTTGCTTCCGTGATGTATTCCATGTGGATCATTCTGCCCCTGCGGTCTTGGCACAGCTCCATGATGCTCCCCACGTACTCCTTTGGGATCATAATGTCCGCTTTCACTATCGGCTCTTCTACATGGTCGATTTCCATGATGTCCGGCAGGTTCGTCGGGTTTTGAATCATTATCACCTCGCCGCTGTTCATCACGACTCTATATATAACGCTTGGCGACGTTGTTATGACCCCAAGGTCGAATTCCCTTTCAAGGCGCTCCACTATTATTTCCATGTGCAAAAGGCCAAGAAAACCGCACCGGAAGCCAAAACCAAGGGCAGTAGACGTCTCGGGTTCGAAATGGAACGCGGCGTCGTTCACCTGAAGCTTTTCCAGCGCGTCCTTGACGCTCTCGTACTTCTCCCCTTCCGCAGGGTAAATGCCGCAGTAGACCATGGGCTGAGCCTTTTTGTACCCTGGAAGCGGTTCGTCTGCAGGGTCTGCGTCAATGGTTATGGTGTCCCCTACCCTTGCGTCCGCCACCTGCTTTATGCTGGCGCAGACATACCCCACTTCTCCTGCCGACAGCTCCTCGCACGGCATGGGCCCTGGAACGTAGGTGCCGACCTCTGTGACTTCGTATTTCTTCCCAGTGTTCATCAGCCTGATCATGTCGCCTTTCCTGACTTTGCCGTCAAACACCCTTGTATACGAGACGACGCCTTTGTAATTGTCGTAGTAGGAATCGAAAATCAGGGCTTTCAGCTTGCCTTCCGGGTTCCCTTTCGGGCACGGCACGTCGCTGACCACATGCTCAAGGACCTCCTCTATCCCTATGCCTTCCTTTGCGGATATCAAAGGGGCTTCATGTGCGTCAATGCCAATAATCTCCTCGATTTCAAGCTTGATCTCGTCCGGCCTTGCGCTCAGCAGGTCGATCTTGTTCAGCACAGGGAGTATTTCAAGGTTCTCGTCAAGGGCAAGGTACACATTGGCAAGTGTCTGAGCCTCCACCCCTTGAGTAGCGTCGACAATGAGCACCGCCCCTTCGCAGGCGGCAAGGCTCCGCGACACCTCGTAAGTGAAGTCCACGTGCCCCGGCGTGTCGATCAGGTTGAAGACGTACTCGTTCCCGTCCTTCGCCTGGTACGTTATCCTCGTTGTCTGGAGTTTGATGGTGATGCCCCTCTCCCGTTCAAGCTCCATGTTGTCCAAAAACTGCTCACGCATGTCCCTGTGCGAAACCAGCCCGGTTGACTCTATTATCCTGTCAGCAAGCGTAGATTTCCCGTGGTCGATATGCGCGATTATGCAAAAATTCCTTATGTACTTCTGATATTGTTCCATCGCTGCCCCTCGTATTTTATTCTATTGCTATGATACCACTTTTCAATTCTGATTTCCACTTCTTTTGTAAATACGCGTTTCTATATTTCACATTGCAGGCATATATGTTACAATAAAGTTACAATACATGAACGTGGGGTGGTCAAATGATTGATTGGTATGAAAAAAACAGGGCAGAATTGGTTGCCGAACTCGGATCGAACCTTGAAGCAGGACTCTCGCCGGATGCAGCTGCCGAAAGGCAGAAATCCGGAAAAAACCAGTTTGACGAACAGAAGCCCGAAGGGATCGGTAAAAAGGTGCTTCACAACCTGCGGGACGTTTCCACGATCATTTTGATGTTTGCTGCTGCAATGTCGCTGGTCACAGGGATGCACCATGGTGAAGGTTTCGTGGAATTCATAGTCATTATGAGCATCGTCGTGCTTAACATGGTGCTTGCGATCTCGCAGGAAAGGAGTGCCGAAAAATCGCTGGCTGCGCTGAAGAGCCTTAGCAGCCCCACTAGCTTGGTAATACGCGGCGGCTTGCAGCAGGAAATCGACTCCGTTGACATCGTGCCCGGCGACGTTTTGCTGCTCAAGACGGGCAACCTGATTTCGGCAGACGCCCGCCTTCTCTCGAGCAACGACCTTGCGGTGGACGAATCTGCCCTTACCGGCGAAAGCGTTCCGGCTGAAAAGGACGCTGAAGTTGAATTGCCCGGCAAAACAGCCGTAGCCGACCAGTCCAACATGGTTTTCTCCGGCTGCCTCGTCACGGCAGGGCGGGCAAAGGCGATAGTTACGGCAATCGGCATGAACACGCAGATGGGGCACATCGCAGGGTACCTGAACAACACGCAAAAGCTCAAGACGCCCCTTCAAACCAGGCTCGACAACATCGGCAAGACCATCAGCCTAGTCGCTGTGATCTCTGCCCTCGTAATGTTCGGGATAGGCTTTCTGCGCGGTGCCGAATTGTGGCAGATGGTCTTCGTAGCGGTGTCCCTCGCCGTCGCTGCAGTGCCTGAAACCCTCTCCCTCATCGTAACGCTGACACTTTCCCACGGCGTGACTGAGATGGCAGGGAAAAACGCGCTCATTAGGAAGCTGCCGGCAGTGGAAACGCTGGGGAGCACGTCCGTCATATGCACCGACAAAACCGGCACCCTCACGCAAAACCGCATGGCTATCAAGCGCCTATGGCAGGAAAACGGGGAACCCTTTTCAGATTCCGCTGATTTTTCGGCTGGTCAAATGCAGCTTTTAAGCGAATTTGCACTTGCCTGCAACGCCGCTGCGGAAACGCAGCCTGACGGAACCGTGAAAATCATAGGCGACCCGACGGAAACAGCCATAATCCGGCTGCTTGGCGAAAAAGGCATGAACAAAGCCGACTTGGAAAAAAGATACCCGCGAGTTTCCGAGATATCCTTTTCCTCAGAGCGCAAAATGATGACCACTATACACAAAGACCCAAGCGGCGGCTATCTCGTCCTCACTAAGGGGGCTTTTGACAGGGTACCCTTCGCTGATGCCGGGCAGGGCACAGCAAGCAGGCGCCTTGAAATCCACGACCTGTTCGCAAAAGACGCACTCCGGATCATAGCCCTTGGGAGCAAGCACATAGACAAGCTCCCTGCAGAAGGCAAACTGGACGAAGTCGAAAATGACCTTGACTTCGATGGGATTGTGGGCATCATAGACCCGCCTCGCATGGAATGCGCACCTGCGATAGCAACGGCGAAAAACGCCGGCATACGCACCGTAATGATTACCGGCGACCACGTAGCCACGGCGGGTGCGATTGCAAGGCAGATCGGACTGCTTTCCGAAGGCGACAAGGTGCTCTCCGGGCTTGAGCTGGCTGAAATGAGCGACGACGAGCTGATAGAAAACGTAGCCCAGTACTCAGTGTTCGCCCGAGTGTCACCTGAAGACAAAATACGCATCGTCGAAGCCTGGCAGGAGCACAGCGACGTAGTTGCAATGACCGGGGACGGCGTCAACGACGCCCCTGCCCTAAAAGCCGCCGACGTGGGCGTGGCTATGGGAATCACAGGCACCGAAGTCGCAAAAAGCGCAGCTGACATGATATTGATCGACGACAACTTCAGCACCATAGTGGAAGCGGTCCGCCAAGGGCGCAACGTGTTTTCCAACATACGGAAGACCATATATTTCCTGCTCGTCTGCAACTTCTCCGAAATCATCATCATGCTTGGTGCGCAGCTCGTGGGCTGGGGCATGCCCCTCACCCCCATCATGCTGCTCTTGATCAACGTCATCGGCGACGGGGTACCCGGGCTTCAGCTAGCCTACGAAAAATCAGACCCGAGAATCATGCAGCGGCACCCCATAGGGCGCAGCGAAGGCCTCTTTGAAGGGTTGCAGCTTGTGATCGCCAAGCAAATCATCGCCTTCGTCGCCGTGGCATGGGTCGGCTATTATCTCGGAGCATACGTGGCAGTGTCTGCGTCAGGCCCCTCCCCTGCCTGCGGCCAAACCATGTGCTTCCTGATCGTTGGATGGACTTCTATACTGCACATATTCACCGTCAGGAGCAGGCAGTCCGTCTTCAAGCGGACAGCAAAAGGCAACCCCAGAGTCGCCGCAAGCGCCTTCGGAATGATCGCCCTATTCGCCCTGATCGTAATGATCCCGCCCGTCGCCGGCATTTTCGGGATGGTTGCCATCAGCCCCTTGCACTGGCTCGCCGCGATAGGCCTCTCGATTGTCCCGACCATAACCGCAGAGCTCGGCAAGCTGATCCAAAACAGTGCTGAAGCTTCCAGCCATAAAAGGCGTATGGTTCACCATGAAATCATGGAATAGCCCAAAAAATATCGGCTTCATGGGCGGTGAACAGCTGAAAATTTTCCTTTCTCAACAGCTGAAAATTTTCCTTGCCTTTTCCATAATAATAATGTATACTATACCCTGCGTGAATTTGCTGAAAGTGGGGTGAAAAAATGGCAAATATTAAATCCGCAAAAAAGAGAATCTCTATTATCAACAAGAAAACCGCCAGAAACAGAAGGGTCAAGTCCCACCTTAAGGCTATCGTTAAAAATTTTGACGCCGCTTTAGCCGCTTCAGACTTTGAAACGGCGAAGGAAAAACTGGTTCTTGCAGAAAAACGCTTCATGCAGGCCGCAGCCAAAGGTACTATCCACAAGAACGCTGCATCAAGAAAGGTTTCCAGGTTGGCAAAGAAATTCAACCAGGCAAAGGCCCGGTAACCTCACCCGTCCCCACAAGCGCATAAGTTAAATGCGCACAAGCGAATAACATTCAAAAAAAGATGGTTGTGTCTCCCATCTTTTTTTATTCCCATGTGCTCTTTCTGCTATCGCTGTTTTCCTCCAGCCACTGCCCTATGCACTCATTTTCATGTATTTCTCGACGATGTAGGCGGCAGTCTCCTTCATCAGGTCGAATTGGAATATCTCAATTCCGTCTTCTGAAGCGTTGGATATCGAATTTATGTCGATGATGAAAAAGCCTCTCCTGTTTTCGATGATGTCCATGCTCCCGGACCCGATCTGCAGCAAATCCATCGCCCTTATGGCAGTGTCCTTGATTTTGCTTGAAATGTCATGGTACGCAGTAAAAGTAGAGCCGAGCCAGTAGGCCGCAAGTCCGCAGTCGGTTACGCTTTTCTTGTGTATCAACCTGCAAACGCCGTCTATCACTTCAACCCTCGTCAAAAAACCGAATTCCGGAGTGAGGTACTCCTCGGCTATGTATTTGATGTCAGGCGCGTTTTTCATTCCCTCCGCAAGCTCCTGCCAGCTTCTGAAAATAAACGTGCAGTTAGTCCTGCCTCCGCAGTCCGGTTTGATGATGCAGGGGTACTCCAGCTCGACCTTCTCTGTTATCTCCGAAGGGCTGAAGACGCCAAACACCTTTGGGACGGGGAAACCGTGCGCCCCGAGGGTCAGCGTGGAGCGGGACTTGCTGGTTTCGTAGTAGTGCGCCTCGTATGTGTTGATCATCGGGATGTCTTTTTCTTTCAACAAGTCGATGACCCCCGGCATCCTGTCAAGGGCCTTCTGGTGCCCCCTGAAAACGGCGCTGGCTGGGACGCGGTTCACTATCAAGTCGTATGACAGCAGTTCCTCTTCATAGGAGTCGCCCTGCATGTCGATCAGCTTGGCCGCAACCCCCAAATCGTTCACGTTCTTTTCAAGCGCATAGCTTGACCATTCTTTTGATTCGTACAAAATTCCAATACCCATAATTTTTAAACCTTCCATTCAAGTATTTTTGACAAAAATTCTTTAAGCTCCGAAGTCTTAGGATTTGCGAACACCTCCTTGCTCTCTCCGTACTCCGCAATTTTGCCATCGTATAAGAATACCATTTTTTCGCACGCATGTAAAGCAAAACCCATCTCGTGCGTGGCAATAATAAACGACAGCCTTTCATCCTTCAATTCCCGTATCATGTTCAGCACTTCCGTGGTGTATTCCGGGTCGAGGGCAGACGTTGGCTCGTCCAGCAGAAGCATCTTCGGCTTCGGTGCCACCGCCCTTGCAATTGCAATGCGCTGCTTCTGGCCCCCAGAAAGCTGCGACGGTTTTTTGCCGGCTTCGCCTTCAAGCCCGAACCTGCGAAGCAGCTCATAAGCCCTTTCCTGAGCCCCGCTCTTTGAAAACCCGTGCACTTTGACAAGCGGCAGGGTTACGTTGTCAAGTGCGCTCAGGTGGGAAAACAGCCCTCCCTGCTGAAAGACAAACCCTATTTTCTTGCGGTAGCGCTCGTTTTCCGACACCGGTTCGCCGTCGAGCGACACCGTGCCGCCGCTAGCCGGTATGAGCCCGCCCAAAATTCGGAGCAGCGTCGATTTTCCGCAGCCTGAACGCCCGATCAGCGCGAGCGTATCCACGTCACCATAAAAATTGACATGGTTCAAAACAGCGTCTTTTCCGTCGAAAGCCTTTACAAGGCCGCTCATTTCAAGCCTCATAGCCAAACCTCTGCTCCAGCCGCTTGCTCGCATAGGTTATCGGGAGCGTCAGCGACAGGTACAGGACGCCCAGCAGCATGTAGCACTCGAACATCTTGAAATTCATGGCGCTGATTTCCCTCATTGTCTGCGTAAGCTCAATCACTGCTATCAGGCACAACAGGGAAGAATCCTTTATCATGGACGCAAACTGCCCTGTCAAGGCAGGGAGCGTCCTCGCAATCAGCTGAGGAACAATCACCAGCGACGCAGTCTGCTTCTTGGTGAACCCCACCGCCTTTGCCGCTTCTAGCTGCGTACTGTCCATAGAAAGCAGGCTGCCTCTCACAATTTCAGCAATGTAAGCACCTTCAAACACTGACAGTATCAACACCCCGCAGAGGAACCGGTTCGTTATGCCGTATGCCGTCCCTATCAGGTAAAAGAACAGGTACACTTGCATGACCATCGGAGTGCCCCGTATGAACACCACGTACAGCTTTGCCAAGTACTTCAGCACTAGGATTTTGCTCGACTGCAGCGCTGCACAGACGATGCCAAGGAGCAGGCTTAGCACTAGGCTCGCCCCGCTCAGGCAAACCGTCATCAAATACCCGTCAAGCAGCCTGCCTTTTAGCGGCGCCAAGAAAGAGAAATTGAGCTTGACGCCGATAAGCGCCAGCGCCAGCCAAAACAGCATTGTTATCAGCAAGCTCATCAGCAAGAGGTTGAACCCCGCTTTGAATGGATGCGTCCTTTCCGAATACGACGTAAAAATGCTCATGTATCGGCTTGATTACCTGCTCAAGTCGAAAAACCACTTGAAGTTCAGTTTTTCGAAAGCTTCCCTTTCCTCTTTTAGATATTTTTCAGTCAGCGCGTCGAACCCGCCTTCTGCCGTGTACGTTATAATAAAACTGTTCAATTGCCCCAGCAGCTCCTCGTTCCCTTTTTTTACCGCTACGCCCCAGTACTCGACGTTTTGGAACGGGATGTAAACCGCAGTGGTCGTGTCGGGGTTGTTCTGGTTGTTCCTGTAAATCGTGAGCTGGTCGTACAGGAAACCGTCAGCCTTCCCTTGCGAAACCTCCATTACGCAGGCGCTCTCATCGGGCAAAGATATGATTTCAGCGCTTGCCAAATTGCCCTGTGCGTAAAAGTCCCCTGTTGATCCTGTTTTTACTGCAACCTTCTTGCCCGGCTGGTTCAAGTCGTCGATGCTTTCAATCCCAGAGCCTTTGTTAGCCAGTATCGCTAAATAAGCGTTCGCGTACGGTTCAGAAAAATCAACTTCCTCCTTGCGCTTTTCCGTGATGGTCATTGAAGATATCACCATGTCTGCCTGGCCGGTTTGCAGAGACGGGATCAGCCCGTCCCAAGCGATGTTCAGTATTTCAACTTCCCTGCCCAAGTATTCGCCAAATGCTTTGGAAAAATCAACGCTGACTCCGGAAGGCGCCCCAGCGTCGTCCTTGGTCTCAAAGGGCGGGTAGGCAAGTTCCATCGCCACAACAAGCTTGTCTGCGCCGCCACTCCCTCCACAGCCCGAAAAAGCGAATACGCCGCATAGCATCAGAAATATCATCAGTACAGATAGAAACTTTTTCATAGCAACCCTCCAGAAATCAAACTTGACGCTTTTTATCGCTATTATTATATACAGATACGTAGAAAATGTAAAGATAAATGTTGTGCTGCTGAGGACTAATTGTTATAATGTAGACAGAAAATCTAATTTAAGGAGGAATACATATGGCAATCAGTTTACAAAAAGGGCAAAAAGTAGATTTAACAAAAGGGAACCCAGGCCTTTCCAAGATATTGATCGGCCTCGGCTGGGACACGAACAGGTACGACGGAGGCTTCGACTTTGACCTTGACGCGGCTGCGTTTTTGACAGACGAGGGCGGAAAAGTTGCGTCAGACAGCGATTTTGTGTTCTACGGCAACCTGAAGCATTCAAGCGGCTCGGTCGAGCACACCGGCGACAACCTGACCGGCGAAGGCGAAGGCGACGACGAGGTCATAAAGGTTGACCTTTCCGCAGTCCCCGCAAACGTGCATAAAATTGCGGTCACCGTAACCATTCACGAAGCTGAAACAAGAAAGCAGAACTTCGGCCAAGTTTCAAACGCTTTTGTCAGGGTTGTCAACGAGGCTGGCAACGCAGAGCTTATCCGGTACGATTTAGGTGAAGACTTCTCAATTGAAACAGCAGTAGTTGTAGCAGAGTTGTACCGAAACGGCCCTGAGTGGAAATTCAATGCCGTCGGCAGCGGGTTCAGCGGAGGCTTAAAAGCGCTCTGCCTGAGCTATGGCGTCAACGTGTAGGAGGATAAGAAATGTATGACGCAATAGGGACAAGGGAGAACGTAAAAATCATCGACAAGCTTCAAAACGCCGCCCTGAACGTTCAAGTCATCGAATACGAAACGCTGCTGGGCCTAAACAATCTCCACTCTGCGCAGACCCTGTATTTCATGTCGAAGCAAAACGTCCGCGCACGGCAGGTGGTCTTCCACGTCCAAAACTCTTCGTTTAAAATTCAAGCCGGCGCAATGAGCTATTTCCAAGGGCAACTCGACATGGTGTCAGGCGTCACAGTCGGCAACGCCATTGGCCGAGCATTTACTGGCGCAGTTACCGGCGAAAGCGTGGCGCAGCCCGAATACAAAGGGACCGGAATGCTCGTAAGCGAACCCTCGTTCAAGCATTTTTACCTGATTGAGCTTGAAAAAGGCCAAGAGGTGGTTGTGGACAAGGGGATGTTTTATGCGGCGCAGGGTTCGGTTGCCTTCAAGCCGATAATGCAAAAAAACATAAGCTCAGCCCTTTTCGGAGGAGAGGGGCTGTTCCAGATATCGCTGACAGGCCCCGGCATCATTGTGCTGGAGTCCTTTGTTCCCATCTGCGAAGTCGACATGATCGAGCTTCAAAACGACGTGCTGAAAGTTG
Organism: Clostridiales bacterium; assembly: GCA_009782285.1. Lineage (GTDB taxonomy): Bacteria > Bacillota > Clostridia > Peptostreptococcales > Anaerovoracaceae > WRJK01. The sequence goes on along the minus strand of WRJK01000056.1, from coordinate 4,792 downwards.
ACGGGAACTTCGCCATACTCCGGATGGGCGACGTCAGCTTCACGGTAGAGCGCTCTGCAAAGACGCTCATCGGCTCAGCGGTCAGCGGCGAAGGCCTCGTCAACGTGTTTAGAGGCACCGGCACGGTTTGGCTGGCTCCCACGCTGAAAATCTACAGCGCCCTTGCGGCAAGCCCCACCGGGAGCCTCCCGAACATGAACACAAGCGACAGCCGCAGCCCGGCGAAAAAATAACATGCTAAAACGGCGCGGCGGGTAATCCCGCCGCGCCTGTCCATGTGTGATAATTATTTCCCATTGATAAATTGTTTCCGTCTATGTCTTTAGGCAGTTGTTTATCTTCAGCGAATTTGCGCTATCAAGGGCATTGTCCCCGTCATCTCCTCCTTAAGCTGCTCCAATCTCAGTTTTTCGTCTACGCGTTTCCTCGATGCCTCTTCCTGGATGCGCTGCGTTTCTGCGATGCCGTTCATGATGGTCTGGTAGGTTTTCTCCAGCGTTTCAATCTTGATAGACGAGTCGGAGACGAGGCGCGTTGTCATTGTCGTCTGCGCCATGGTGTTTTGCGCGTTGCGTATCAGCATTTCGTTCGTCTTCTTGTCCAGCTCTGCCAGCGCTTCGGACTGCATTTTCTGCTGCTTCAGCAGGACTGCCTGCGCCAGGGCCTGTTTGAACACCGGAAGCGTGATGATGAAAGCTGAGTTGATTTTTCTTGCCAAGTTGAAATTCGTGAACTGCATGGCTTTCAGCATCGGGATGGACTGGATGGCCACGTTTTCGGCGATCCGCAGGTCGTGAACCCGTTGCTCCAGCATTTCCTTCGCCTGAGTCAGCGACTGGATCTGGAACTGCAGCGCCACGTCGCCCGTCTCGTCAAGCTGCGCCTGTATCTTGTCCCTGTACTCGTCGATTTGCCTGCAGCCGTCCTCGCCCGCAATTATATAGTCGGCGAGGGATTGGAAAAACACGATGTTTTCCTGAAACAACGACTCCAGCGTATTGTTTGAGCTTCCGATCTGGCTCTCGTATTTTTTCAGTTCGACAAAGATTTTCTCCACCTCGGCACCCATGGTGTTGTACTTGTCCAGTATCTTCTGGAGCTGCTCCTTCGCTTTCCCAAACAGCTTTGACAAAGGGCCCTTCTTGTCGTCGTCCAGTTCCTTCGGGTCGAATTTGTCCATGATCGTAGCTAGGCTTTTCATCAATGCGCTAGTCTGGTTGATCCTGTCCATTTCAACGTTTCTGAGCACAATGTCGGAGCATCGCGCTATCCCCTCCGCTGCGTCTTTCCCAAATGCCACGATGGTGTTTGTGTCGCTGACGTTGATCTGGTTCGTAAGGGCCTCTATCTTTTGGGGGTCCTTCGCTTTCTGCATGACCTGCTTGTGGGTCTTGTCCATGTCGAACGGGACAAGTGCGTTTTCACCGGGTTTTGCCGGCACGGGAGTGCTTTCAAAATTCATATCGATCCTCTCCTTTCAAAAGAGTTGCCCAAAATATGCGACTTTAAATTTAATATATGCATTAATTATTTATTAAACAGGCTTTTTATCAACCCTTTTTTGGCTTTCGGCAGCTTTTTCCTTATGTCAGTACCATACAAGCTGTAATTGTACGGGCCAATGGTCATGCTGTTGAACAGGTCGCCCCTGATGTGCTCCTCTATCACCATGTACCCTGTGGGCGCGTAGACGACGACATCGAAGCCCAGCGACTTGAGGAACATGATGAGTATGCAGTCCTCTGCGCTGCAAGGCGTATCCGCCGGGTTGAAGACTACTACTTTTGGCACGCTTTCAGTAAAACTGAAACTGTGCACCAGCTGCACTGCCGCGTTTGGCAGCCTCAGCAGGCACTCCAGTATGTTGTAGTCGAAGCTCGTCCGCTTTTTAGCATACCAATTGCTTTTCAAAAAGTCAATGATTCCTTTGATGATGACATTCTGGGTTTCGGCGCTGAACAGGCCGTACTTGTAATATGCGCTGCTTTTGATTTTCTCAACGTCAATGTGGTCCTTGAAATAGACCCGCTTTGCGAAATCCAGCGCAGCCGGGTTCTGGCACGCTGGCATGTACGGGAACCTGTCGATTAACAGCGTGTCCGCAGTTATTTTTGCCTGTATCCCTGCCAGGTAGCTTTCCTCGCTGCCCTTTACGCCGTTCACTTTTGCAAATATCGACGGTATCGTGACGATGTCGCCTGCCGTGCTGAAAGCGGGCCTGAACTTTGCCGGCTCTTTCCATATGATGTCGATTTCTTCAAATGTCGTTTTTAGGACGACGGGGTTCAGCTCCTTGAACTGCTTCATTTGGTAGAAAGTCGTGACGCCGGTGCTCAATATCCCTCGTATCTCCTGTTCCGCGCCGTAGGCGACTGTCTCGCGCTGGGCAAGCTTCTTCAGCTCGTAGGGGAAATCCGTCGTTTCAGGGCTTTCCGGCCCGCAATCAATTGTTTTTTGCGTCTCGGGCGAAAACCCCGGCTCCTTGCTAGGCGTGAACTGGATTATGTCCACGGGCATGTTGTCCATACAGCACAAAAGATCCAAAACCCTGCCGGCTACGCTGCCCCATACTATTACTGCAGGTATGTGGTCAAGGCTCTTGTTCCCCGGAAACAATGCGTCGCATACCCGGATGAGCCAAATGTGGATGATTTTCTCGAAATTCTTTTTTTGGGGGCCGCTGCCTGCCCGGCTCCCCGACAGGATCAAGTCGACACGCTCTTTCACGTAGGAAGGAAAAGGCGTCCCCCGAAGCGGGGCGTACCTGTTAAGCAGCCCCTCGACAGTTTTTGACGAACCGATCAATGCGTCGTAGTTCTTGACTTCCTCAAACGTAGGGTTTGCAAAGGAGGAATCCACCACAAACAGGCGCCGACTGGATTTGAGCGAAAGGTAAAGCCTATTGACGGCAGATTCGTACTTCCCTATGTCTGAAACGCCCTGAATGTTCAGCGACAGCACCTTGTACCCATTTTGCAGCCTGTTTTCGCTGCTTTGCAGCATGGTGTCTACAATAGCGCCGATATCGGTGTACTGGTGAAAATTGAGCCACTGGTTTTTATTAAGCCCTGTCGGGGCCTTGCTTTTTACCGCTGCCTGAAAGTCAAGCTTCGTTTTGTACTGCCCGTCCGTGACGGCAAATAGGGGCTCAGTCAAAAACTCAGGCTTTTCACTGCATAGGCACACTGCCATGCCGCTTACGCCCACCATGCACAATGCGTTAAAGGTAACAACGTCGTACTTGTTCAGTTCGCCCTCAAAAAACATCCTGTTGTCTTTGCCAAAATTTTGAAGAAGCTTTGCAAAATCCCCGTTTAAAGCGCAAACTGTCCGGACGAAAGCGTTTTTAACCTGCGTACCGCCCAAGCCCCTCGCTTTAAGCGCAGCAAAGGTCTTTGTCAAAGCATTTGTTAATATTGATTTCGTCTCAAAAGGCAGCGTTTTGAAAACATTGTCAACTATTCTGAATATTACGCTCTCGTCAAGGCGCATAATATCGCCGCCGGGGACAAATGACATGACAGCCTCGGCGGATTTGTATGCAGGCGCACTGACCTTGGCATTCAGAAACACGTTTTGAATGTCGCAGCCGGAAATAAAGGCTTCTGTCTTTTGCTTGAACTGCATGGTGTCGTCGTACCCAAGAATCAATTCAAACGAACTGGTGCCGCCGATATTCATCAGAGCTCCACCTCTTTTTCACATAGCAGATTAAACATTCACGCCGTAGCTGCGGCAAAGCGCTTCCAATCCGCCTTGATACCCTGACGCAATCGCGTTGAATTTCCATTCGCCGTCTTTGCGGTAAATTTCACAGACGACCAGTGCCGTTTCAACGGAGAATTCCTCCTCGAGGTCGAACTGTATCACAGTTTCGCCAACGGTGTCTGCTTCGCTTGCTATCTTGGCAACGCGGACGTAGGCGTTGGAAACCTGGCCAAAGTTCTGGTGGCGCAGGGCAGCTTCGTGAATTGTAACCGTAACGGCGATTTTCTCAATCCTAGGCGGCAGTTTTGCGAAATCGATGATGAGCTGCTCGTCGTCGCCACCGTCGCTGCCCCCGCCGGTCAAATCGTCGCCGGTTGATATGACAGCGCCGTCGTAAGCTGATTGGTTGTTGTAGAACACAAAGCCTTCGTCGCCGAGGACTTTCCCGTTTGCGCCCAGCAAAAACGCCGAAGCGTCAAGGTCGAAATCATATCCGCCGTCGTATTTGTTGGGGTCCCAGCCAAGGCCGACCAGTGCCATCTTCATTGATTTGTCAAGGGACACCCTCTGTCCTTTTGTTAGGTTTACAGCCATTGTTTTCCTCCTTATTATGTTTATTCCTTCACTATCTCCAGACGCTGCGGTCTAGGCCGTACCGCGCCGCAAGGGAGGCGACAGGCCACTCGCTTAGCGGTTGCCCCACAGCGTTGAATTTCCATTCCCTGTCGTGGCGGTACAGTTCGCCGAAGATCATGGCCGTCATGCCGTCGTAGTTCTCCGACAAGTTGTATATGCATAGCTCCTTGTTCGCGTCTGCGTCGACCAAGCGGATGAACGCATTGCGGATCATGCCAAAATGCTGTTTCTTTTCGGTTGCTTTGTAGATGCTGACCAGTAGGACGATGCGGCTGTACTGAGCTGGGAGGTTGACAAGGTCGACCAGTATCTGCTCGTCGTCGCCGTCTCCGCCGCCCGTCAGGTTGTCGCCCTGATGCTTGACGCACCCGCTTTCGTGGGTGAGGTTGTTGAAGAACACCACATCTTTCTTTTCAGCGATTTTGTTGTTTTCGTCCAGCAGGAAAGC
>WRJK01000055.1 GCA_009782285.1 Clostridiales bacterium | reverse complement strand
GGCTAATATGCCTGAAATGATGTCGATTGCAATGGCAATGGCAGAACCCTTCGCCTCGCCCATCGGCAGAAGCGCACCTTTTAATGCGGCATTTGGGTCGGTAGTGAAATTGCCGTCCACGTCGGTGGCCCAGTTGTTTGGGATTTCTGTCCCGTCCCTTGCAGCCTTCCTGATTTTCCCACGGGCGACTATTGACAGCGCCATGTCAGCTGAAAACAGCGGTTCCTTTCCTGTGTATGATGCTACAGCAAGAGGGTTGGTACCCAAAAATGCCTCTGCGGCGCCCCATGGCGCCATTGCGGCAGCCGCGTTGCAACTCATGAGTGCTATCATTCCGTTCTTTGCGGCTTCTTCCGTGTAACATGCGAGCCATCCGATGTTGTTTGTGTTTTTTACAAGGACAGCCGAAACCCCGTACGCTTTTGCTTTGTCCATTCCAACTTTAACCGCCATATCCCCTGCTACCGCGCCAAGCCCGTCAGCCCCGTCGACGACAGCGACCGCCCCGTTGTCAATTTCGAGGAACGCCTTAGTCGGCAACGAAATCTGCCCGGCTTTGACCCGCTTCCATATGGGGGTTAAAAGGTAAGTCCCATGGGTTGTGATGCCTCGCGCGTCTGCACGGCACATGTTTTTTGCGGCTATCGCAGCATTTTCTCCACTTTCACCGCACGTTTCCAGTATTTCAGCAGCTGCCGCGAACAAATCGTCATAAGCAAATCTCATCACTATTCCTCCTGCAGTCCGGCTGCCTCGAATTTTGGACCCAATTTATTGTATTCAACACTGGATATGCCCGTTGAAAGGACCTTTTCCTTTTCGACTTCTGCGGCAACCCGCGCTTCTGTCTTTTCCAGCACCTCGGCTGCCGATTCCCGCGCGACGACGACAAGCCCGTCGTCATCGCCGACAATGATGTCACCGGGTTCGATGCGCTGGCCGCCAAAGAACAAAGGATAATTGATCAGCCCTAAAGTCCCTTTGCCGGTGCCCCTGATGCAGAGCCCGGTTGAGAAAATCGGGAACCCTTTTTCGATGATTTCCTCAGAATCCCGGACGCAGCCTTCGATGCAAAGGCCAGCAATCTTTCGCGACATGGCGCTTGCTGCCATTAGGTCGCCCCAATACCCATAGTCTTCAGCCCCCGCTACAGTTGCAACGATAACGTCGCCAGGCTGTGCCCGTTCGAGGGCCTTGTGCAGCATCATGTTGTCGCCCGCCGGACAATCAACCGTCATTGCTGTCCCACACACTTTCATGCCTTTGCTGATGGGCTTTATACGGTACGAAATGTACCCCTTCCTTCCCGACGCTTCATGAATGGTTGCAGTGGCGTGTTTTTTAAACGCCTCAACTAACTGCGGGTCTGTCCTCTCAATCTTTGTCCTTACATGTACCATATTTTTTCCTCCTTTGGACATTTAATTTTTTAATATCTCAACCTCCCATGACAGAAGTAAAGACTCGTATCTCGTCGCTGTCAAAGACCATCTCATCCTGCATGAGAACCTTGTTTGCCCTGACTGCAACGATATTGTTGATGTACTCTTCAGGCATATTCAGAAGATTTGGAATGCTTGACGCCCTCACCGGACAACTCAAAACCACTTCCTTGCTGTATTGCTTGAGCGTCGCTCCGCAGATGAAACACGCCATGGCAAAGCCTCCTTGTTATTCCTGAATACTATGTTGACTAAAACCGATATATCAGTTATGCATATATCAGTATATCGTATATCCCGCATATGTCAACAGTATTTTGTATTTTTGATTATATTAGGCAAGAAAAAAATTGTGATTAAAATGCCATTAAAAAGGTAGAAAGCTGAAGGAAATTTTGATATAATTTGGTTAATACCATAAACAGGAGGAAATGTTGACAATGATGGTTAATAAACAAAGCACTTTAGGGGATCAAGCATATACGGCACTGAGGGAAAAGGTGGCAGCTCTTGAAAGCGGCACTTACCTGAGCACCCGTCAATTTGCAAAAGAAATCGGCATAAGCTATACGCCTGTCAGAGAAGCTTTTTTGCGCCTCAAGAGAGAAGGCATGCTCAGACAGATAGAGAATGTAGGATACTTTGTGGCTTCAATGGATATCAGCGACATGATTCAAGCTTTCCAAGTCCGCGAATGCATCGAGCCTTATGTGCTGCAAAAAGTATTTAACCGTATCGAAGACATCCACATCGGCAGAATGCGCGAATACGTCAAACTTCAGCAAGAGTACCTCGAAAAAAGGGACATTGTGCAGTATATGAAAACAGACATCAAGCTGCATGGCGTATTTATCGATTTGTTCAGTAACCAGCATCTGAAATCAACTTATTACATGGTTCGTGAAATGTATATGTTCTGTTCAAACAAAGTTGCAAAGAACTTGGTTCCCTATGCCTTTGACGAACACACTCAACTGATAAACGCCATCGAAAACCGGGAAGAAGCTTTGTCCATTGAATTGCTGAAAGGCCATATTGAAGAAGCAAAACAAAGAATGATGGAAGGGTACACCAACGTCGGCAAATGAGGGTGCGCATTTAGCTCTTTCTGCTGAAGAGCAGTACTTTTCTGCAGACCGCTTCAATGTCAATCGGTTTTGCCAAGTGGTCGTTCATGCCGCTCTCGATGCATTTGTCAACGTCTTCCTTGAACACGTTGGCGGTCATGGCCACGATCGGGACACGGGTCGCCTTCTCAAAGCCAAGGCTTCTGATCGCCCTCGTCGCTTCAAGGCCGTCCATGACAGGCATCTGCACGTCCATGATGATCATGTCGTACTTGTCCGGGTTTTCCCTGAATTTTTCCAGTGCCAGCAAGCCGTTCTCAGCTATGTCGATGTCTGCGCCCGTATCTTCGAGCAGCGACATGAATATTTCCCTGTTGATTTCAACGTCCTCGGCAAACAGCAGCGATATGCCCGAAAAATCATGCCTGCATGCTGTGCATGGAGGTTTCGCGTCAAGTATTCGCGAATTGGCGCCAACAGCCTCGTTGATCGTGTCGAGGATTGCTGACGGGAACAAAGGCTTTGACACAAACCGGCTGATTCCAAGGTTCAGCGCGTCTTTTTCAATTCTGTTCCATTTCAAAAATGACGTCATAATGACTAGGGACGTGTTTTTGTCGATTTCGCCGTTTATGCTTTCAGCCAGCGCGAGGCCGTCCATATTGGGCGGGCTGTAATCGGCGAACACGATGTCGTATGGCTTCTGCGCCGCCTTTGCCAGTTTAACGAGTGACAGCGCCCTTTCCGAATTCTCGGCTTCATCCGTGTTCACGCCAAAACTGCCTGCTACCGCCTTGAAGTACCTCCGTGTTTCGCTGTCCCCGTCCACGATCAGCATCTTAATGTCACCAGGGTGTATGCTCCCGATGATAACCGCCCCGTTTTGGTGTTTCTGACGGTCGAGCACAACTTCAAAAATAAACGTGGAACCCTTGCCTTCCTCCGATTCGACCCATATTCTGCCTTTCATCTTCTCGACAATGCTCTTCGAAATAGAAAGCCCTAGGCCGGTCCCCCCAAATTTTCTTGACGTGCTGCTGTCAGCCTGTTCAAAAACATTGAACAGCCTCGAAGTCTGCTCTTTCGTCATCCCGATCCCTGTATCCCTTATGGTAAAACGGAGGACGCCGTAATCGTCGCTTCTTTGCAGCTCATGCACCATCAATTCGATTTCCCCGCCTTCCGGCGTGAATTTCAGGGCGTTCGACATCAAGTTTGTTACAACTTGGGTGAGCCTAAGTTCGTCGCCGGTATAGTTCATCCTCATGTTTGGCGCCAGAATAATATTGAAATGAATGCTTTTCATCTCAATCTTTTCAATGAAAAGGTTGCATACTTTTATCAGCATTTTCTCTATGTTTATTGAAACATGCTCAAGGTCGAACTTCCCCGCTTCTATTTTGGACATGTCCAATATGTCGTTTATCAGCCCGAGCAAATGCGTGGACGAGCTTTCGATCATGGACAAGCAGTACTTCAGCTTTTCGATATCGCCTGAATTTGCCGCTATCTGCGTCATTCCAATAATAGCATTCATCGGGGTTCGCATTTCGTGGCTCATGTTTGAAAGGAAGCTGCTCTTGGCATGGTTCGCCTGCTCGACGACTTTCATCAAATGGAGCTTCTCTTCGGCCTCCTTCAGCGAAGATATGTCCGCAAAGCTCTCAAGCAGCGCCAGCCGGCCGCCGTAATGAATCGTCGAAACTGATTTGACCACCGGGATCGTCTCTTTGGCCGAATTTACGAATAGCCGTTCAGAGTGCTCAATTACCAGGCTTTCTTCGGAAACCGAACAGCTCTCGTCCATGCAGAACGTTGCATTGCACCTCTTCCCTATGATTTCTTCCTTTGGGCTTCCAAACATGCGGGCTGCAACCGGGTTGACGTCAAGGGTTTCTCGGGTTTTTGCGTCAATTATGGCAATTCCGCTTTCAACATTGTTCCAGACAGTTTCAAACCGTTCCAACATGTCCCTCGCGTCGTTCTTGGACTTAACTATGCAATTCTCGGGAATGTTGACTTTCTGGGCAATTTTTCTGGCCATGTTGCGGCACGTTTCGGAACCGCAGGCGCCGCAGTCGACATTCTGCATAGCGTAGTCGCTTTTTCCCAACAACACAAAGGCTTCCTCAATGTCGCTGTCGGTTATTCTTGGGAATGCTGCGGCATCCGGCTCGTACCTCTTGGCAAAATGCGCGGTATCAAGCATGTCGTCGAATTCTTTGTACAAAAGCTCATAGTATTCCCTGCTGCGGCTTTCAATCGCAGCTTTCCTGCTTTTATCCATTCCTGCGCCAATTTCAAACACGCTCCTGCCATGCAAGCAGCCCGGGCCCTCGTTGCAGCCTTCTGCGCAGTTCAGCACGTCAAAGACGTCAGGAAGCAGTTCTCTGGGAGTTTGGGCATATGTGTTCAGTTTCGAATAGATGCCGGAGCCTCCTGCATGGGACACGCGGTATTTTTTGCCGGTAAAAAATTCTATGTTCTCCTTTAGTCCGCCCGGCATCGGAAACAATGCGCCAAGGCCGCTTTCGCAATGGTCAAACCCGGTTTCTTCGGCAGGAAGCTCTATGCCGTTCCGCTCTAAGTACCCGAGCAGTTTCGCGAATGTAACGTTGTACTGGGCAAGCCCCGTGTCCTCAAATTCATTTGCCTTGGCAATGCACGGCGACAAAGCCGCAATCTTGCCGCTTACCCCTTCGTATTCCCTCATGTAGACAGCGGTGCAAGCCATAGGGCCATGCACCGGGAACAGGTGCTCAAGCAAATCCTGCCTGTAAGTTTTGCAGTAGGAGACTATGGCCGGGCACGGCGTGGTTATCATACGCACAGGATGGTTTTTCTCCATGTACCTGATGTGCGCCCAAGTGCAGATGTCTGCCCCCAAAGACACGTCGTATATTTTTTTGACGCCGAGGGATTTTAGGTGCGTGAACAGCCTTCTGTATTCCGGCATGTTTGTCCGCACAGAAGGGGCAGCCATCAAGGAAACGGTCTCTCCTTTTAAAAGGTCAGCGAAGAACATCTCCGTGTCGTCCTCGTAGTGCCTTGCGTCGTGTTTGCATGCGGAAACGCAGTGCCCGCAAGCGATGCACTTTTCATGGTCGACCTTGACTTTTATGTCTCCTGCAGCGTCCTGATACGTCACGTTGGCCAGCTCCATCGGGCACTCCCTCACGCACCTGTTGCAGCCTGTACACAGGTCGTGGTTTGCTTTGATTGTCTTCTTCATCATTATGCCTCCTGACTGTTCAGTTCCCTCTCGTCGAAGAAAACAACCCTGTTGCGGCCTTCTTCCTTAGCCCCGTAAAGAGCCTCGTCGGCATGCCTGACTGCCATCTCCAAATTGTTTTTTGGGGCAGCGTAAGCAATTCCAAAACTGGCCGAGATCGGTATCTCGCAGCTTTCGAATTTTACGGGCCCGTTGCTCACTTCCAAGCGGATCCTCTCCACAGCGCTTGTTACATTGCTCTTGTTGACCCCTTTCATGTCCGTCATCAGAATTATGAACTCTTCTCCTCCGTACCGGCCGAAAACGTCGTATGGGCGGATGCAGTTCTTCACCCTCCGCGAAACCTCCCTGAGCACCTCGTCGCCTGCAATGTGGCCGTAAGTGTCGTTAACCGCTTTAAAATGATCTAAGTCGAAAATGATGACGAAACTGTCAATGCCTGTCCTGAGCGACCTTGCTATCTGAATCGCGCTGAGCTCCATGAAAAACCGCCTGTTGAAAATGCCGGTAAGGGCGTCGTTGTGAGCCATTTCCTCAAGTTTTTTGCCAAGCCTGTTGTTTCTCAGGAACAAAAAACCAGTCGCAAGCAGCATCAGCAGCAGCACGGCAATGAAAACCATCATTAACCGTGCGCGGTCTTCGGCTATCTTCTTCGAGTAGTCGAACACCCGGCCTGTCCAGCCTGCTACGATCGCATCTGTCTCCACGTATTGCTGCGCCTTGTCTATTATCGAGCACAAAACTCCGGCACCTTTGTAAAACCCGAAAAACGAATCCATTGGAGCGTCCAGTTCGATGTTGATCTTGAACCCCGGTTTTTCGCGGTAATTGATCTGGGTCAGCAGCGTGTGCTCAGACGCCATCAGAATATCCACGTCTCCCCTCTCCAGCGCATCCAAACATTCGGTAAGCGTGTCGTAAAGGACTAGGTTGTCGTTTTCCGGGAACAGCTCCCTGTACGTGTCTTCAAGGCCCGATTTTTTAAGCACCCCGACGCTCGCCCTAATGATCTGGTAGCATGCCAAATTCGGATAGTCGGATTTCGACATTATGATGTAGCTGGTTTTCGAATACGGCGCTGCGCTCCACAGGAACATGTCTTCCCTTGCTTTTGAGTGAAGCATCTGCGCCGCCATCGGCACCTCGCCGGTTTTGACTCTTTCAAACATGTCGGCCCATACTTCGCCTTTTGTTTGCGCCGCCTCGAATTTGATGCCTGTCAGCTTGCTGATTTCAGTCAGGACGTCCACGGCTATCCCTTCAAATTCACCTTCGTTTTCATTATAGAAACTCACTGGATAGTTGTCCTGTTCAAACAATACCGAAACGCTTGCCCCGCTGTTTGCCAACCCGTCCAAGTATTCTTTTTCCTCAGCGTCAAGGGATTTGTGCAGTTTGTATTTGGTGTATTCGATGTCAGCCTCTTTGTAGAATTCGTAGAGCTTGTCGACCCCTCCGGCGTCGATGAATTTGTTCATGACCGATATGACAGGTGCCAAATCGTGGTTCGCTGTTGTCATCGATACAGATTGGTGCACTCTTGAGAAGAATATCCTGGAATTGATAAAACTGTATTCGTCAAAGACTGGGTCTGCTACGGCTTCGTCGATGAACGCATCTATTTCGCCGCTCTCGATCATACTGATTGCTACCGGGTATTCGCTGATGTCAAATTGCGTAAATTCCACAGGGTAGGACCTTCTTATAGTGTCAGCCGTAATCGAACCTTCCAAAAAACCGATTTTCATTCCGTTTATGTCAGTCTCGTCCTGTATTTCCGAGCCGGTGCGCGTGAAAATCCGAAGCAGCCTTTCTGCTATGGGCAGCGTCATGTCATAGACCCGCATCCTTTCTTCTGTCGCCGTCAATTCGCCTGTGAAATCAATGGAATGGGATTCCAATTTGCCTATCAATTCGTCCCACTCAAAAAATTCCAAAGTGAATTCCACACCAAAAAGCCCCGACAAAAAATCGCAGAACCTAACGATGAACCCATCCACTGAACCGTCGGGCAACGTAAACGCCTCGGTTGACAAGAGTGTGCCGTAGGTGAACCCGCCCCTTTCAGTTTTAAGCGCTTCAATCAATTCTATGTCTTTTTCGTCGACGCCTGGTATGTCCTTATACGTCTTTATCGAATCAATCGGCGAGGCTCTGCCCGAATCTTGGGAACACCCTGCCGTAGGCAGCAACAGTAGCAGCAACACAATCACAATAGCCAGTATTCTCTTCATTTCATCACCCCTAATGATATTTGACACAGTACCTAGTAAACATATTAACACAGCAAAGTGGAAATATCAAAAGGTTTTGGCAAAAATGTGTTCAAGCCTTTCGTTTCCGTTTCCTTCTCCAGAGTACAGCAACCAGGACAACTGCCGCAATCAACAGCAGCGGGGTAGCCATGACTATGTATTTGAGCAGCAGCTTGAAGAAATCCCCAACAGCGCCAAAAGACGCCGCAGCGCCGGACCGCAACTCCTGTCCGTAGGTCTGCCTGAGAGGCGCAGACTCAGAAATCTTGGTAACCTCCTTTATGCTGATCTCTATCGTGCTGTAGTCCACTTGGCTTTGCCAGTTCCTCAAAGTGGTGGTCAAGCTCTCAATCTGGTAGCGCACGTCTGACAGCCTGCTTTCAATCTTGATCATGTCGTCGACAGTGTCCGCTTTTTCGAGCATTGCAAGCAGCCTTGATTCTTCAATCCTGTAAGTGCTCAGCCTTGACTCTGTGTCAAAGAACTGCGTTGTTATGTTTTCGGCGTGGGACCTTGCGTAGAGCACGTTGCCGATCTCGTAAAACCTGTCAAGCATATCCTGAAAATGCCCCTTTGGCACACGAACCGTATAGTTGGCGTATCTGGGCTGCCTGGCTTTGACATCTGAGTTGATCATTCCGCTCACATAAGAGGATTCAAAAAAAGCCTTGTATACTTTGGCAATTTCAAGAAAACTGTTCACTGTTTCGTCAAAGTCCAAGCTCTCAACAGACACTTCCGCTGTGTAAATGAGTTTTTCGTTCAGCGCATCCGCGCTTTGCCCATAGTCTACCACTGCCGCATCGGCGGTACCCAGTTCCTTTGGTTTAGCTAAACCCTGTCCTTCCGCATAATTCAAACTCTCGTCAGTGTAGGTCGATGCCGCAAAATCTCTTTCGGATTCAAGTTTTGTCCCTGAAAACAAGCCGGACCCAGAGTCGCCCCTCGAATCATAAAGATCGAACAAGTCAGAACCGCCTGCTGGCGCATATCCGTTGCTGCCGCCGGCGCAAGCCGCCATTGACATAATTACAGCCGCTGCTGTGGCAATCAGCAAGCATTTTTTCATTTTCATCTTTTCCGCTCCTTTCATCTATGCATAAGTATGAGACGGCATTTTCCCCCTCATTGTTCCGGACAGTGCCAAAGTAAAGTGTTGTTTTGGAAATCCGCCCCTATCATCTGATTGTCCAGCATGTAGCTCAGGTACGACCGGACAGTGCTTCCCACAAGCACGTACTGGTTGAAGTCCATCGTGAGGCTGTATTTGTCAAACAGCTCCTTTAGCATCGCGTCGAAGCTTATTGGGGCGCGGCAGATCGACTTGATGCTATCGATAATTTCGAATATCTTTTCCCTGTTGAGGTTTGCCAAAGCCGCTATGTCGTCCGTTGGCTCGGCATGGGCAGGCACAAAGCGCTTCCCTCTTAGCGCCTTGATCGTATCCAGCGTCTTCAGGTATTCAGCAACGTCGTAGACGAAGAAGATGTGGTATTTTTCGATGATGCTTTCGCTGAAAACGCAGTCTGCCAAAAAATACACGTCGTCCGGGGTTTTTACTCCCACCATGTCGAAGTAATGCCCCTTGAGCGGAAAAGCCTCCATGCCCTGCGGCATTTCTAAGCAAGAAATGTCATGCGCTATGCTCGGCTCTGCCATCAGGAACTTGTTGCGCAGCTTCTTTGCCGGGAACCCTCCGTAAAGGAACGAAGGCTCAAGGATCGGGAACTCACAGAACGCGCTTTCCAGCTTTGTGGCGTATATCTTGCAGCCTGTCCTGTCTGCAAGCAGCTTGTTCCCCCCCACGTGATCCGCGTTTGAATGGGTGCAGATCACAGATTCCAACGCCCATCCCTTATCGTTCAGTATCTTGATGATTTTCTTCCCGGCCTCCTTGTCGTTGCCGCTGTCGATTAGAATTGCCCTGCCTCCGGGCAGGCAGTAAACGCCCATCTTCGCCGGGCTGTTGACGTAATGCGTGTTTTCGCCTATTTGAACCAGTTCGTACATTTTGTCGCCTCCAATGCTGTTCCTTCCTGTAATTATATTACACCAGCGGCGGCTGTATATCAATTGGTTTCTGCTGCAATCAAAAAACACTTGCTATTATGCAATTCCTGCACAGCAGTATCCGGCGTTTTGCCGTCCTTTCCGGCGCTAGGCGAGTAGGCAAAACGACAGTCCTGTACCAGATGATTGACAAACTCATTGATGAGGGCGTCAATCCAAAAAACATCCTTTATGTTTCCTTTGACAACCCAAGCATGAAGCTTGTCAATATGGACGAAGTGCTTGGGATATACGAATCCCTCTACCCGACTGTCGGTGAACGGTTCCTGTTTTTTGACGAGATACAGTATTCCTCCGACTGGGAACTGTGGATGAAAGTCGTCTATGACACACGCAGCGACGTGCGGCTTGCCGCAACCGGATCGGCTAGCCCTGTTCTGGAAAAAGGCGCCGCAGACAGCGGCACCGGACGATGGAACGTACTAAAAGTCCAAACGATGTCCTTCTTTGAATACTGTGGGCTTCTTGCTGTCCCCGACAGGCCGGACATTCCTCAAGGGCTTGGCATTACGAAGCTTCACGCCATGCAAAAAGGGGAGCTGGCCGACTTGATGAACCGTTTCGCCCCTTTGCAACGGCACTTCAACCGTTACCTTTCTGTCGGAGGGTTCCCAGAGCTTGCACTCGCTGGTGACGATGCCTATGCCCAGAAACTGCTCCGTGATGACGTTGTCGACAAAGTGATAAAACGCGACGTCCTAACCCTTTTCAACGTCAGAAACCCGCTATCTATGGAAAAGCTTTTCCTGTACCTGTGCATGAACTCATCGAATATTTTCAACAAGCAAGCCGCAGCTAACGCCCTTGAAAGCATCAGTGCCATAACCATTGAAGACTATCTGCGCTTTCTTGAGATGTCCAACCTGATTTTCCAGTCGCAGCCGCTCGGCGTTGGGCGCCAAGCTTCTCTTAAGGGAAAGCCCAAAGTCTACGTTGCCGATGCCGCCGTCAGAAACGCTGTTTTGATGATTGAGGACGTGTTGTCAGACGACGCGGAGATGGGAATTGTCATAGAAACCCTTGTGTACAAACACATCATGTCGTTCTACCAAAAATCCTCTCTTGCGAACGTCGGCTACTTCCGCAACGCGAACAACAACAAGAAGGAGGTTGACGTCGTAATTGAACTGCCAAAAGAAAAAATCCTCTGCGAGGTCAAATACAGGAACGACTCAAGCATTGCGGAATCAGACGCCATCGTTGCCCTTTCCAGAGAAAACGGCACCGAGGTTTCCCACTCGTTTTTAATCACCAAGAGTCTTGCTGATTACGGGAAAAGCAGGCATGAAACGGCAGTCCCCATTTTCCGCATACCCGCACTGCCGTTCATTTACATGCTCGGGCAGGCAGAATCGGCTTTGTTCAAATAAAAACCTTCATAGCGACGTGATCATTTCGAAAACTCAATGTCCGGCAGAAAAATCTTGACCTCGCCCATTTGGCCTTTGCCCTGCCAGTAAAGGACGTGCCGGACAGTCGCTTTTGAGGGGGAATAGCCTTTCGCTTTCAACGCCTCAACCCTGCTCAGGAATTTTTTTGAAAACTTCAAGACCGGCTTTCCGCCAAAAGAGCAGCCTGTATCGTTAACTGGCAGCTCCATCCCGCTCATCAGAGAGTCTACTTCTTTTCTCCGCAGTGCGAAATAGCTGAGGAACACGTCTTCGTGAGACAGCTCCACGCTGATTTCTGACGGAAGCGGGTAGTTTCTGCTGTCACGGGTCCTCATCAATTTTTCGACGTCGATTTCGTCAAAATAGCTGCCGTTGCACAAGATGTGCAGGTTTTGCTTTGCACGGGTAATTGCCACGAAAAGCTCCCTTTTCCTCGCCTCGTCCCATCTCGGGAAGCGGCTGAGCGCCAGGAAAACATTGTCGAACTCCCTGCCCTTGGTTTGGTGGATAGTGGAGACAAGCACAGTGCCGGCATGCGCCGATATGAAGTCCTCAAGCTTTGACTCGCGGACGAACTGCACAAAATCGCTGTTGTATTTTGTTTTGCTGTTTGTTTCCTCAAAATCCCTGACAAGTTTGAGCACACCGGGCAGATCCGCACTGGCTTCGTACTTCCTGCTCAGGGAAACCTTCGCCTTTTTCCAATCTTCGTCGGTTGCCACATAGTTGCCCGCGCCTGCGCCCAAATGCGACATGAAATCCCTTAGCTCCGCTAGGTTGCACAGATTAAAACTGCTGTTCGACTGGATTTTTTGGGCAGGTATGCCGTTTTTTAGCAAAAGGCCGACGATGCTCAACGCTTCGTCGTTCGTCCTCACCACGATGCAGGACGTGCCGGCCGGCTTTGCCTCCATCAGCGCATTCACTGCCGGCACGGCTATGTTGTCAGAAGCCAGCTTGCAGACGCTGATGCTCCCCGCCTTCTTTTTCTTTGGCTCAAGCGGCTTAGCCTTCATCCTGTGCTGCATGTTTTCCACAAACTGATTGGCAAACTCCACTATGTTTGAATTGCTGCGGTAGTTTGTGGTGAGCTCGTACTTCTTCGCGCCCGGCTCGTTCAGCAGCGATTCAAAGTAAGCGGAGCTCGAACCCCTGAATTCAAAGATGTTCTGGTCGTCGTCGCCGACTGCAACCACCCGCATACCTTCGTTTTTCCCCATCAGCGTTTTTATGAAGGAATACTCAGCCCGGCTCATGTCCTGCGCCTCGTCGATGACAAGCACGGTTTTGGTCAGCCTTGCTTGGTCCACCTCCCCAGCATCGATTTTTTCAACCGTCTGCTCAATGATGCCGTCGGACTTCTCAAGATCGCCGACTCTGCCCAGAAGATCGAAGCAATATGAATGAAATGTCGAAATTTTGATAAAATTGGCTGCGTTACCGATCAGTGCCATCAAGCGTTTTTTGAACTCCGTCGCAGCAGCCCGTGAAAAAGTGAGCATGAGCATCTGCTCGTGCTTTACGTCCTCCAACATGAAAATCGACGCCAGCTTGTGGGTCAGCAGCTTCGTCTTGCCGCTGCCTGGCCCGGCCGCCACTACGATGCAGCTGGAGTCCTGATCCCTGACGATGCCGCGCTGGGCTGCCGACAGCTCGCCAAACAGCTCCTTGTACTTCCCTAGTGTGGCGTTCAGGTTGATCTCGCCGCGCCTGCCCTTGAAGTGTTTGTTTAAGAACTCGTCGTTATCCATGGAAAAGTAATCGTCCACAAACGACTCCCCGCTGCGCTGGTCTTCAAGCATGCGGTTTGCGTACTCGCCCACAATATGTATCTGCTGCCTCCTGTTTTTATAGTACTCTTCTAGCTGCCCATAGTGAGCCTTGCTGTACTGCGCCTTGTTGTCCTTTTTCAGCCGCTCAATCCGCATTGCGTTGTAGATCACCAAAAACCCGCCCTCGATTTTTATGGCGTCGATTTTGAGCAGGTAGTACAGAGCGTCCTCAATTTCCTCTGCCCTGGCTTTTTCGCCGAGCAGGTTGTGATCGAACTCATCTTTAAGCTCAAGCACGGAAAAATTGACGGCAATTTCTTCTTGCTTCTGTTTGCCAAGGATTTTTGCATACAGGTAATCTATGACAAATGCAGCAACTCTGTGCCTCTTGCCGCTTTTTGACCTGATTTCCGCAAGCGAAAAGTACGGCCTCAGCGTCACGTAGTTGTTGTCGTCCCCCTGCATCCGTTTGAACATGCGCTTAATGGCAAAGTAGTTGAGCACGGTTTTGAGCTGTTTAATGGAAGTGCCCGGAAACCTCTCGTGCAGGGCTTCGTTCATTTCCTTTATGCTGTATGTGCGCTCGCTATCGTCAAGATACTCGAAAAGGAAGTTCTCGATGTTCATATGCATGGAAAGAATGGCTTTCGAGCGGTTGGTTTTTTCGCCTTTTTTTATGAAGCAGGTCAGGTCTTTTGCGTCTGCAAGAATCCTTTCCTCCCGGAGGAGCCCAATGACCCTAATCACGTCCTCCTTGACTATCCCGAGCCTGTCAGATATGTAGTCGACTCGGGCCTCGCCCTCCTCCTCGTCGCCCCGGGCTTTGCTCTTGGCCGAGATGAGGCTCTTGATGATGCGGACAGCCTGCTGGCGCGAAGCGTTATCAAACCTTGCGGACCTGTCAATCCTCGCCCGGGCTTCTTCCATGTTGTTCACCAAGATGCTGTCTGCAAATATCCTCGGCATGTTTTGGCCGCGCTTCACAAAACCCGACTGTTCCAGTGCGCTTACCGCTGTCTTGATCCGTGTTTCAATGTCGTGCACAGAATCGTCCCAGCCGGACTTCCTTGCGATTTCCAGTGCTGACTGGGACACCGCCGCCCTGATTTTCGTCAATTCTTTCACTGCCATCCATACCTGCTGAATCTCGTTCCTTGATATCCGGGTCTGGTTCAGCAGATTAAAGTGCTTGTTCAAATCGTCGTCGTTGAACAGCACGAAGCAGTCTGCTTTGATTTTCTCATCGCGCCCTGCCCGCCCCGCTTCCTGCACGTAGTTCTCGAGGGAATCCGATATGTCGTAGTGAACGACCATGCCCACGTCCCTTTTGTCGACCCCCATCCCAAATGCCGTCGTTGCAACTATAGTCTTCACTGCCCCGCTCATGAACTCGTCTTGGTTCGCTACGCGCAGCCGCTTGTCCATCTGGCCGTGGTAAGGCTTTGCCGGGCAGCCGTCCTCTGTCAGCTTTGCCGCAAGCAGCTCCGCATGCCTTATGCGGGAAACGTACACGATGGACGGGCAACTGCTGTATTCAAGCAGCATGCGCAGCTTCATGTATTTGCCGTCGCTGCTTTCTTCCTTGAAAATATGGTAGCTCAAGTTTGGCCGCGCCGTGCCGGCTCTGAATACTTCGAGTTCAAGCGACAGCTTTTCTTTAAAATACCCCCTTATGTCTGCTATCACCCTCTGCTTCGCCGTGGCTGTAAAGCACGACACTGGGATGTTCTGAGGCCTAGCCTTCTTTTCCTGCAAGTTTTTTATGAAATCGCCGATGTACAGGTAGTCCACACGGAAATCATGTCCCCATGACGAGAAGCAGTGGGCCTCGTCGACTACGAACCTGACCACGTTCCTTTTCAGCAACAGGCTTTCGATCGACCTGCTGCGGAGCGATTCCGGCGATATGTACAGTATGCTGGCGGCGCCGCTCTCCACCCTGTCGAACGCCTTGGCGCGCTCAAGCGGATCCAGGGAGCCGTTGATTGTAACCGCCTCCGTTATGTTGTGCTGGTTTTCAAGGTTGTCCGTCTGGTCTTTCATCAGCGACTGCAGGGGCGAGATCACCACCGTCAAGCCCTTTTCGCATGCGCCGGCCATTAGGGCCGGCAGCTGGAACGTTATCGACTTGCCGCCGCCTGTGGGAAATACGGCAAGCACCGATTTGCCGCCAACAGCCGCCGCCACGGCAGACTTCTGAAGCGGTGCACCTTCGTATTCTTTGAATTCTTTGTAGTGGAAAAAACGCATGAGCGCCCGGTCCTCGTCCAATAACTCCCTGCAATATCTGCAGGATCGGCAACTCCGGCCCCTTAAAAAATGCAGGGCGGTCTCTGTCCTCGGATAGTTCTTTAGCACCCACGGTGGTGTTGCCGAATCATGGTTGATGACCGTTATCTGGCTTAGCGCGTATGCAAGTTCCACAGGGCATTTTTCCACCAGCTTTTCAATCGGTGCGTTTTCGCATATCCTGCCGGCAAAAAACTCCCTGATCAGCCCAGCCACGCCCAGCGTCGGTTTTTCGCAGCCTGCATACCTGAAAAAGTCCTTGAATTCATCGTGTCTGCCAAGCAAGCTGCTGTAAATGAGCTGCTGCTGCCGTGGAAGGCGCTCAAGCGCCGCTATCTCGTCGCAGAACAAATCGCGGGCTTTCTTGGCGTCGCTCAGTGGGTTGTTCAGGTCGCTCGCCGCAAGCTTGTCGTCTTTGACCAAGCGGTGGTAAGGCTTTTTCGGGAACATGAGCGGCGACAAATAAAGCGTGTCGATATAATGCCTCACGCCGCAGCCCGCTAGCTCTTTTTCGAGATGCTTCAGATCGTGCTTGAAGATGTTGTGGCCGCAGACGCAGGCGCTTCCACGCAAAAAATCAGAAAAAGCCCGCGTTGAGCCGGAATGGAACTCCTGCCCGTCCCATTTGACTGCACCGATGTCCCTAACTTTTTTGCTGCCAAAGTCGACCTCGGCATCAATAAACGTGATTCTGCTTCTTTCCAAATAGCCGCCCTCCTGCTCGGCATAATAGCCGCTGCCCCACGGCGAGCATATCATATCAACCGCTAAATTGCAACGGCTATATCCGCAAAAATGTTCAACATTTGCAGTTGGTGAAAACTCCTCTTGTGAAACAGGCTCAAAGGTGATAGAATAACGGCATGACAAATGACTTCATTCATTTGCAAATAACAAAAGGCGGTGCACAATGGAAAAAAAGCGAGTGCTGTCAGCACTGTCCTGCTACGTCATATGGGGTGTGCAGCCCCTATACCTAGGCTTGATGACGCATATAAACCCAATGCTGACCCTTTGCTTGCGGATTATTTGGGCGGCGGTGTTCGCTGCGGGCATACTGGCCTTCACTCATCGGCTTCCTGAGCTGAAGTCCCTTTTTCTCAACCGGCAGAAAATGAAGTTCTTAGCGCCTGCCATGCTTTTTCTGTTTGGGGATTGGGGCGTGTTCATATACGCCGTTGAGACCGGTCACGTGCTTGACACGAGCCTTGGCTACTACATGGCGCCGTTTGTGGTATTTGCATTGGGGGTTGTCGTGTTCAAGGAGAAGCTCACTCCGCTAATGCTTGCCGCCATGCTGCTGGCGTTTTCCGGCGTGGCTGTGAGCGTACTGCAGTATGGGCAGTTCCCGTTGATATCAGTGGTGCTGTCATTTTTGTTCGCAATATACGGCGCCCTGAAGAAAATCGTGCAGGTGGAAAGCGTACTGAGCATATCTGCAGAAACCATCATGATGCTCCCTCTGACTGCGGCAATTTTGTTTATTTCCCCAATGGGGGCGGCTCTCGCCGCCAGCCCGCCTGTTGACCATGTTTTGTTCATCTGCGCAGGGATAATAACGGCTCTGCCTATGATGCTGTACACTTTTGGCGTTGTCAGACTGCCCTATGTCATGATTGGGTTCATGCAGTACATCGCCCCCACCCTGTCCCTTTGCTGCGGCTTGCTGATGGGTGAGACCGTCACGCCTGACAAGCTTGTGACTTTCTTGTTTATATGGGCTGCGCTGGCGCTGTACGTCGTTTCCGTGCTTCTGGAAGAAAGGAAGAAATCTAAGCTTCATTAATGCTCGTCTTCTTTTTCCCAAATTGTATACAATATATTTTCCGAATCTACTTTTGAAAACTCTTCAACCTTGGGCCGGACATCATTAATACCGTCCTCCACTTTGAATACGGCAAACAAACCATTTTCAGCTCCGCAAACAGAGAAAGTGGGCATCAGCTGTTATCACGCTTGTACCCTGCGACCCGGATTTTTGCGAATGCAGCGAAACTATTGGGAACAAAGTCGGCTGTCTAGCCGAAGCGTGGTTTCAGAAACTGCAGAACGCCGCCAAACCGCCTGCCATGCAGCGCATCGCCCCCAGCAAGGCGACGTGCAGCCAGGCGACAGCCCTTAACAGGCTAAAAGGCCGCACGGGCGGCGCAAAGCCGCACGGCGACGACTTAAGGGCAAGGATAGCCAGCATAGGGGTAGGCAAAAGAGGTTCAGGCATTGGCCTGTAGGCAGAAAAGCGGTGGGCTCAAAAAACTGTTGAAAAAAAGAGCTGCGGCATATAAAATCAAACTGGAAGGTGGGTTTTGATGACATCGCAAACGAGAAACGATTTTTTGACAACGCGCGCTTGGCACATGGCTGTCGTCGGCGGCAAAGACTTAATCCTGCGGCACACGTCCGCTCTTGAGTTCTTAGAGCTGTTCGGCGGGTACATGCGGGAAAAGCGCATCGACGTGTACGCAAAGGAGCACGGGGAATACGACAACGTAAACTACTGCCTCGTCAGCACGTTTGACGGCATAGACTACGTCCGCTTCGGCGACGTGCTGTGCACGTCGGCCAATCAGACGTTCAACGACATGCTTGGCGATTTTGACAATATTGACGAACAGTCGCTAATTGAAGGGCTGAGCGGATATTATTTTTCTCATGGCGAAAGTTTCGACGGCCTTAAGATAAACCCTAGATACACGAAGCAGTTCGAGGCCATTAAGGACTGGGCTATTGAGTATTATGACGAGGTGTGAACAATGACCGATCATGAAAACCTGATGTACAAAGTTATGTTATTGGAGCGATTTCGTCAACAGATAGACCGGCGATAGCGGGTCGGAGCTGACGCCAACGGCGGCTTTGGGACGGCAGCACCAACAAGCATTTTTCCGTTTCGGCAGCCGATTAAGCCGGGACGCAAACCGAAAAAAGTGGAGGAATAAAAAATGAGCGAATTAAAAGCAACGGAATATAAAATAAAATAAAATAAACGGTTCGAGGATATAAAAATTATCCGCACGGATGGTAGCGAATATTAGCCGGCGCGTGAGCTTGCGCCTGTGCTTGGCTATGCAAAATGGGAAAATTTTTCAAAGGTCATCGACCGCGCCATGCTCGCTTGCCGAAACAGCGGATTTGAAATCGCGAACCATTTTCCCGATGTTCAAAAAACGGTTGAGATGCCATCGAAACCGCGAAAAAATGAAAGCGAAATAGGTTTTCCTGATGTCAGGAAAACCTAAAAAATTATTGACTATGAATT
>WRJK01000054.1 GCA_009782285.1 Clostridiales bacterium | reverse complement strand
ATCGCCTCGTCCACGTCGTGGGTAATGAAGAGGGCGGTGGTCTTTCGGGCAGTTATTATTTTTACGAACCACTTCTGCATTGCTGCCTTCGTTATGACGTCAAGCGCACTGAAAGGCTCGTCGAGGAGCATCAGCTCCCCTGAAAAAAGGTAGGCGCGAAGGAGGGCGGCCCGCTGACGCATCCCCCCCGAAAGCTGGTGGGGGTATTTGCCCGCACAGCCTTCAAGGCCAAATTCGCTGAAATACGGGAGAGCTTTTGCATGAGCCTCTTTTTTCGGTGCGCCAGCAAGCACAAGAGGGATAGAGACGTTGTTTATTACAGTCTCAAAAGGGAGCAGCAAATCCTTCTGCTGCATGTAGCTCATTTTGCCCGGCTGCCCTGTGATGTCCTCCCCGTTAAGATAAACGGCCCCCTCTTCAGGGCGGGAAAGCCCGGACAAAATTTGAAACAGCGTCGTTTTCCCTATACCGCTGGCACCGAGCAAGCACACGAGTTCGCCTCTATGCAATTCTACGCTGACATCTTCAATAACTTTACTGTTTTGATAATATTTTGTAACATGCTCCGCTTTTAGCATCGTAAAAACCTTCCCTCACGGCAATAAAAACTCATTAGTGAAACCTTTGCTGCCAAGGGCTTCCGGGATTATCCCCTGTTCGTGCATCCAGCTGTAAAACGCCCCCCATCTAGCCTCGTCGATGACTCCCCAAGGTTTGCCGGGAGATGCGTAAGTGAAAGACAACAGCTCTTGGCTGGCAATGATGAAGTCAAGAGGCAGTTCGGGGACGGCGCTGACAAGTATTTGCGCCGCTTCTTCAGGGTTTGCTATTGCGTATTCGTACCCGGCCGCCGTTGCCTTGACAAATTTCTTTGCCACATCGGGCTTCTCTTTCAGGAAATCGTCATTCGCTATAATAAGCGGAGTGTAATAGTCAAGGACTGGCGACGCGTCTGCGAATTTGATGTAGTTGTATGCCAGCCCCGAAAGATCTGCTGCGACAACGTCCCAGTTCTCGTAAACCCAAACAGTGTCAACAAGGCCGGTTTTTATCATCGATATGGCGTCCGTTGCCGGCGCAGGCACTGTGATGAGGCTGTCCGGGTTGCCGCCTGAGTCCCTTATGGCTTGCTTCAGTATCGCAACTTCAGCAGGCGCTTCCCATGACGCATAGGTTTTCCCGTCAAGTTTGCTGAAGCTGTCGATGCCGTTTTCTTTGAGCGAAATTATTCCGGAGTTGTTGTTGCTTATGATTGCAGCTACCGCAGTAATGGGCAGGGGGTCAGGGAGAGTCAGTTCGATTCCAAGGCCTTCCTGGACGTCAACTCCGAACTGGGCTTTCCCACTAGCGACAAAAGCGGACGCCCCGGTTTCAGGCGGCGTAAGCACCTTAACTTCAAGCCCTGCGTCCTCATAATACCCATTGGCAATGGCTGCGTA
Organism: Clostridiales bacterium; assembly: GCA_009782285.1. Taxonomy (GTDB): domain Bacteria; phylum Bacillota; class Clostridia; order Peptostreptococcales; family Anaerovoracaceae; genus WRJK01. The sequence goes on along the minus strand of WRJK01000054.1, from coordinate 17,367 downwards.
CACCCCGGTGTGGTTTGTGTTCGGCTCCCATTCGAGGACGAAGGATATTTTCTCAAGGCTTTGCGAACCGCTGCCCGCGCAGGATGCTGTCATAATAACCAAAGCTGCGAAAAGAATTGCTGTAAATAGTCTGTTCATTTTGCATTGTCCCTCCAAGGCATAGATTTTTTATGTATTATTTCAATCAACCTCATAAGTAGAAGGCTGATGAGGCTGATGAGGATTATTGCGGCAAACATTTTGTCAAAAGCGTAGGCCTTCCTCACCCGGGTCATGTAAACGCCCAGCCCCCCCGCGCCCCCGAGCCATTCTGAAATCACGGCGCCGACTATGGAATATGCCCCCGCGAGCTTGAGGCCTGCAAAAAAAGAGTCCAGCGACGCTTTCAGCTTGACCCGCGCAAGTATTTGAAGGGGGGACGCCCCCATGCCCCTAAAAAGGTCTATGACGTCCTGATCTACTGAACGGAGGCCTGAGAGCGTACTCACGGCAACAGGGAAGAAGCAGGTAATGAATATCAAAAGCACTTTTGGCGCCATCCCAAACCCCATCCAAAGCACCAGAAGCGGCGCTATGGCTATCGCCGGGATTGTCTGGGTCAGTACAAGCACAGGGTATGCTGCCAAATACAGGAAATCAAACCGGTCCATCACGCAGGCAGTCAGCACTCCGAAGGCTACGCTGAGGGAAAGCCCGAAAAGCGCCTCTGTCAGAGTTGTGCCGGCATGGGCTAAAAGCAGCGGGAAATCCGTGGCTAATGCTTCGATGACGGCATAGGGCGAAGGCAAAAGATATGGCGGCACAATTTCCAACGCGCAAACAAGGCTCCAAGCCAGGATGAGTAGCAGGACAAATGCAGCAGGATATGCTTTATTCTTGATGCTTTGATATTTTCTTGTCAATTGACCATACTCCCGCGCTTGGGTTGTAGAAAATTTTCACATATGATGCGACGCTTTCTGCACCTTCGCGTATGCATATGAGCTGCGCCTCCCGGACGATGCCCATAAGAGTGTCGAAATCGCCCTCGACCGTAGTCTCAAAAGGCCCGACGTGCATGGCAAGCCCCGTCGACCTGATGTAACTGATGACGCAGTCAACTATGCGGATCACGTCTTCGCCGCCTACGCCTGGGAGCGTCTGTATGGCTATGCTTGCTTCTGGTTGTTTCATATTCTCCTCCATTACGGCCCATGCGTCTATTCAGGCCGATTTTATCATTGAAAAACCACAAAAAAATTGCACAGGACATGCCAGCGCAAAATATAGTCTGCTGTGGAATATATTTCCCTACGTTGGCATTATCCAAATCAGGTTGTAAGGGTAAGGAACAAACCAGTTCCAATCTCAGCCGGATTCATCCAGCTCCCCGTTTATGGATATTCTATTATGATTTTTGTGCGATGTCAAGCAGTTGACAGAATTTGTCGAAATAGATATAATAATATTTAACATTCTGTAGAAAGCGGAGGTGCTTTTCAATGACAAAAATACATATTCTAGACACTACCTTGAGGGATGGCGCACAAAGCGAAGGGATATCCTACTCGATTGCTGACAAATTGCGCATAGCACAAGCACTTGACGAGTTGGGTGTTGACTACATTGAAGCAGGAAACCCCACTGCCAACCCTAAAGACATTGAGTTTTTTGAAAGGCTCTCCAAGGTCAAATTGAAAAATGCGAAATTAGCTGCTTTTGGCAGCACTTGCCGTAAAAACAGCCAACCGGACACGGACGCTGCTGTGCAGGCGATCATTAGGGCAAACACACCTGTTGCGGTCATTTTCGGAAAAAGCTGGGATTTACACGTTGCTGACGTGCTACGCACCACGCGAGCGCACAATTTGGGCATGATAGGCTCTACGATTGCATATCTGAAAGCCAAAGGGAAAGAAGTCGTCTACGATGCCGAGCACTATTTCGACGGCTATAAAAACAACTGCGAATACGCCCTATCAACTATACTAGCTGCCGCCCGCTCAGGGGCTGACTGCATCGTACTATGTGAAACGAACGGGGGCGCCTTCCCTAGCGAGGTGGCTGAAATTACTGCAAAAAGCCGAAAACACTTGGCTGAAAACGGCTTTCCGGCAATTGAATTTGGGATTCACTGCCATAACGACAGCGGTTGCGCAGTGGCAAACACCATTGCGGCTGTTGAAGCCGGTGCAACGCATGTGCAGGGTACGCTTTTAGGCTTTGGCGAACGTTGCGGCAACGCTGCTTTGTCCACTCTGGTACCGAGTTTGGAACTAAAGATGGGGTTTGAGTGTCTACCGAAGGGTTATATCAAGGCTTTAACCGACATCTGCGTTCGAGTTGCAGACATATCCGACGTAAAGCTAAAAAAACAGCTTCCTTATGTTGGCAAAAGCGCTTTCGCTCACAAGGCAGGGATGCATGCCGATGGAGTAATCAAAAACTCTCATTCGTTTGAACATATAGAGCCTAGTGCAGTGGGGAACCGGCGCCGCTTCCTTATCTCGGAAATGACCGGGCGCAGCGCGGTTTTAGAAAAACTGGAGAGTGTTTTCCCGGGCTTGTCCCGCGAGTCGCCTGAGCTTTCCCTTATTTTGGAAAAAGTCAAGGAAATGGAGAGTTACGGTTATTCTTTTGAAAATGCCACCGCTTCATTTGTGATGCTCGCAAAAAAGATAATGGGTATGTATACTTCCACGTTCGAACTGGTGAACTATACTGTTATAGCAGAAAGCAGCGCCAACGACCCCTATAACAGAGCTGTGATCAAAATCAGGATCAACGGTGTGGACGATATATTTGCAGCCGACGGCACTGGCCCGCTTAACTCGCTTGACTGCGCTCTGCGAAAAGCCTTGACAAAATACTACCCGGTAGTAGACAGTATTAGATTGATAAATTACAAAGTACGCGTGTTGGAAAACGACAAATCAACGTCGTCCAAAATCTTGGTGCTGATTGACTCCACCGACGGTGAAGAAACATGGACAACCGTTGGCGTTTCAGGCTCGGTAATAACTGCCAGCTGGATCGCCCTCGTGGATTCGCTGGAATACAAAATTATGGCAATATCATCAGCATCTGCAATATCATCAGCATCTGCATAGAGTTGCATAAAGGAGGCATTATGAACATGACCATGACACAAAAAATCTTAGCTGCCAAGTCTGGATTGAGAAGAGTTGAAGCGGGACAGCTTATAGAGGCGGAACTCGACATGGTTTTGGGGAGCGACGTCACTTCGCCCGTAGCAATCAGCGAATTTGAAAACGCCGGGCTTTCCAAAGTGTTTTCAAAAGAGAAAATCGCACTGGTTATGGATCACTTCACGCCAAACAAGGATATCAAGGCTGCGGAACAGTGCAAAAAAGTGCGTGAATTTGCGAAAAAGCATGAGATCGCAAATTTCTTCGATGTAGGCGAAATGGGCGTGGAGCATGTGCTGTTGCCGGAAAAAGGCCTTGTCAAAGCAGGCGATTGCGTTGTCGGCGCTGATTCGCACACCTGCACGTATGGCGCTTTGGGAGCGTTTTCAACAGGCGTAGGTTCAACGGACATGGCTTTCGCCATGGCAACCGGCAAGGCGTGGTTCAAAGTGCCGGAGGCGATCAGGGTTGCACTAAAGGGGCGCATGTCTGAAAACGTAAGCGGCAAGGACGTTGTGTTGCATTTGATCGGAAAAATCGGCGTGGACGGCGCACTTTACAAATCCCTTGAGTTTGTTGGCGACGGGGTTTTGCACCTCTCTATTGAGGATCGGTTTACCATAGCAAACATGGTTGTTGAAGCAGGTGCCAAAAATGGCATTTTCCCTGTGGACGACAAGGCTGCCGCTTACATGAAGACGGCGGGGGCGGGAGCGTATGATGTTTTCGAGGCAGACGCTGGTGCAGAGTACTGTGGTGAAGTCGCGATAGATTTGCCCAATGTCCGACGAACCGTCGCATTTCCGCATTTGCCGGAAAACACTAGGCCGGTAGATGAAATTAAAGAGAAGATAATGATAGACCAAGTCGTAATAGGCTCTTGCACCAACGGCCACTACAGTGATTTGGAGATTGCCGCCAGGGTGTTGAAAGGGGAAAAAACAGCCGTCCGCTGCATAATTATCCCTGCGACGCAGAAGATTTACTTGGAGGCGGTTAAAAATGGATTGGTTGAAATTTTTGTCAATGCCGGGGCGATAGTAAGCACTCCCACCTGTGGGCCCTGCCTCGGCGGGCATATGGGCATCCTCGCCGCAGGCGAGAAAGCGGTTTCTACGACAAACCGCAATTTTGTAGGAAGAATGGGGCATCCCAAGTCGGAAGTATTTTTGTCAAGCCCATACACGGCGGCACTGGCTGCCGTCAACGGGTTTATTGGAGGCGCAATATGAAGCTTAACGGAAAAGCACACAAATACGGGGACAACGTAGATACCGACGTAATCATTCCTGCCCGGTACCTGAACACCTCAAATCCTGACGAGTTGAAAATCCATTGCATGGAAGACATTGATGCTGATTTTGCCGGCAAGGTGCACGATGGCGATATTATCGTGGGCGGCAGGAATTTCGGGTGCGGTTCTTCGCGGGAACATGCCCCAATCGCGATTAAGGCTTCGGGCGTGTCATGCGTGGTCGCAAAAAGCTTTGCGCGCATATTCTACAGGAACGCGATAAACATCGGGCTTCCAATTGTTGAAAGCCCCTTGGCGGTAGACGAAATCAAGGATGGCGATACTGTTGGCGTGGATTTCGAAAACGGGAAAATCACGGTGAATGACAAGTCGTTTGACATTGCCCCGTTTCCAAAAGCGATTCAGGAAATAATTAAAGCCGGCGGGCTGTTAAAGAGCATACACTAGCGGCGACTGCGTATCAAGCTCCGCGAACAGCTTTTCCAAATACTGCTCGGTTACGTCCCTGTCAACCTTGTTGGCGAGGCGTTTGACTTCTATCGCGTCAGGGTTGCAAAAGCTAATAATAATGAAGGAGCCTTTGTTGTCGCCTTTAGCAGCTGGAATGTCTGTTACTACGGTTTGCGTGTCGTCCATTCCCAAGAAAGACGCTTTTATGTTGAAAAGCGCCGCTAGCATTTTGGCGGATTCCAAATCTTCTATTGTGGGTGCGCCATGAACGTTGCCACTTGTAATTGAAGTGTACTCGCAGCCCCTTTCGGCAAGTTCCTTTCTGAAAGCGTTGAGAATGGGATGTGCCCCCTCAAAATTCAAAAACTGCGTAGTCCCTTCCTTTGTGTTGTACGGGAACGGAAGCGGTATTGCCGCGTCAACAGGTATTCTGACAATGGCTTTGCTGCAAAAATCCGCCGTGATTCTAAAAAAATCTCCATTTACCCGGTCTCTGTCAACTATCTGCTTTGCTTGTTCATATGTACACACCACGTTCATAGTCTGCCAATTCTCCCGCTCTTTGAGGATGTTGAACCTGTCTGTCAAACCGGCAATTCGCGGGTTGTATACAAAACTGAAAACAGACCCCAGCTTGAGCAGCGTAATCTTTCCATTCATGACGGCTTCAACTGCGGGCACCAAGTCGGTTGTTTCGTTCAGCGTGAAAACCTCTATACTTTTGCAAATTTTTTCTATCATGCCACTGACTCCTTTTTATTTCGGAAGTAAATCCAAATACTGCTGAACGATCTTTTCTATTGAGAACGTTTTTGCATAATGCATTAAGAGCGGTATGTCCTTGTTCTCTTGCTTAATGTATTTTTCGATCGGAATCCGCAAATCTTGGATGTCAACTTCGAGCCTGTTGCGAATCAGGTCGCAAATGGTCCTTTCGGCGCAGTAGGTTCTCAAGGTGTGCCCAGCTGATGAGTTAACATAAACAACCCCTTTGTCAAATAGCGCGGAGTTTACCTTGAAAGCCTTGACGGTCTTTTCAGGCAAGCCTTTCGCCACCGTTCTTTTTCTTGATAACGTAATTGTGTATCGATCGGGTTCGCAATCTGCTAAGCCTAGAAGATAAAGTGCGGTTTCATGGGAAAACACCGCTTCCGGGCAACGGGTCTGAACAACATGCATGCCACTGTTGCACATATCCCTCAACACATACAACCCCTGCTTGACGCGCTCAAGCCCGCGCACTTTAACGAACTTGCTAAAATAAGTTCTTGACACGCCAGCCTCTGTGGCGTCAGAAGTTCTTATCAAGCCCATATTTGCTTGTACCAGTAAATCAAGGGCATCAAACTTGCTCATAACGGCACCTCCCTTTCACGTTACTATTATAATTGATTAAGCTCCAAAAGCAAATAAAAATATGAAAGTTTCACCAAAAAATTTATAATCGGCAATCGAAAGCACTGCTTTTCCCGTCAAAGGTCTATCAGCATGGCTTCCTGTTCAAGGCGCACCATGTTTTTCAGCATGTAATCAATGCACTCGAAGCAGTCTGCAAGCTCTGGGCGAGCCTTGAGGCTCCTCAGCTTTTCGGCGTAACGGGCTCTTATCGGTGCGGCAAGGCTGCCGTAGCGTACAAGTTCGCCTGTGCCCATACGATAGAGGACTACAGTTCCGATCACTTCCCTGCGGAGCCGCGACAGCATCAGAAACCCACCGTAGTCGATGTCGCTCCAGTGACGCCACGTGCAATTTACTGGCATCGCCCTTGCCACTGCCCGCAGGAATAGCAGCTTGCGCGGGCTGATTTGCCCGCCGTGGTAAATGACCAGTTCATTGTCAGCTTTGGTCTTTCGTATGTAATCAAGGTAATTCGTGTAGTTTTCTATTGTTGTGATCGTTTTTACAGATGCGCCTACTGCGAGCTGCCCGGCACAAAGGTCAAAGGAACGTATGGCTGCGCCTCCTGGCAGACAACCGAAGTTTACGGTGCCTTGCTCAAATGCGAGGGAGATGTTTCCGCAAAACTCGAATTGCTCTGGGAACTGGACGATCCCTACTTGTTTTAGCAAGTCGCTGTCGGCTGCGTCGTCGTCGCTTTCCAAGTATTTGCGCAAAATGCTCAGAATTTTGGATCGCACGGTGCGCTCAAACTGCTTTGTGTCGCCGAAGGTCTTAAGAGAAAACACGCGCTCCGTATACTCGGCTCCGTTTGACTCGTCTATTGCAGCAATTGCCTGAAACAATAGCCGCCGCTCGTCGTTGTCTGACGGAACAGCACTTGATATGCTCCGCTTGCGGGTTGTATCGTCGCTGATATCCTGAAAGAAGCGCTGCGCCCACTGGGAGTTGGCATTGTTTCTAGCCGCATCTATCTCGGACAGTATTTTCTCCATTGCATCCGCTTTTGGCTCACGCCCTGCTGCAAGGTAAGCAGAACGCAGGTTGTCGGGGTTTAGCCACACCTTGGCTAAGATGTGCTGGTGTTCCCCCTTCATCCACTCAAATGCAAGCAGCCCCTCAGCTGTCAAATCCTGCACTGTGCTGTTGACGTCAATGCGCCGCTCGCTCTGCTCAATGTCGTAATAGGAGAAGTCGCTTTTCCCACAATTGTAGAAATTCAGCATGATTCTGCGGATGGGCTTTGTTTCGTCCCTGAAAAAACTGCTTCGCTCGTATTTGTCAAGCAGCGAGTTCAGTATCAACCTTTGTGCTTCCTCACTCATCAGCCAGTTCCTCCATGTGTTTCGGGTCGAAGCTCCTGACGCAGGCCAATTTCCCCTCCCGCAGGACGCACAAGTTCCTGTCTACCAATGTGGCAATATCGCCGATTTTGTCGTGGGGCGCGGAGAGGATTACTTGAAAATTGAATTTCCGCAGCAGCTCGATGCTCATGACGATCCGCTCGCTGTCCATTTTGGAGAACGCCTCGTCAAAGATGATGAGCCGCAAGGTGCTGTAGGCCCGATCCCTTCCGGCGCGGTAGAGCTGTGCAAAGGAGGCTAGCACCGCTATGTAGAACGGCGTCTGTGTTTCCCCTCCCGATTTTTTGCCAATGGTCTTTGACAGCCGCTGGGATTCGCCGCCGGGGCCGACGACTTCAAGGTCAAAGGAGAGGTAGGTTCGAAAATCGGTGTATTCGTGGATCCTTCGTTCGTATTCTGCGTTTCCGCCCCCGGAGCCGTCTTCGCCAGTTATAATTGCAAACAAATCTGCGATTTCGTTCTTGTATTTGTCGTTGAACTGGACTGACAACAGGTGGTAGCCGCCCTGGGTGATCATTTCGTCTACGATCATATCGTAATACCGCTTGTAATCCTGCTTTGGAAGTATCTTGAAGCGATAGGTGTCCTCACCAAATGATGCCCCTTTGAGCGCTGAATTCAGCTCGTCGATCTGCCGCCTCGCGCTGTTGATGTTGTTTTGGAGGCGGCTGATGAAGTCCTCTTGGAACTGCTCGAGAGCCTTTGCTTTCGCATCGCTTATCTTCGCCTGGTATTCAGGCAGCTTGTTGCCGCAAAGCTCTGTCAATGTGTCTGCGTAAACGCTGTTTTCAGCAGATTTGACGTCGAGACCCATCTTGTACTTGTCGTTGTAGCTGCGGCGGGATTCGACAAGGGCTTCCCATGCGGATTCTTTGGCGTTCCTGACTCTGCTCTGCTCCCTTGGGAAAGCTTCAGCAATGCTTGATGCTTTGCCCCTTGCCTGCAGCTCTTTGACATATCTTGGCATTCCTGTCGATTCGGCCCATTCTCCGTCGTAAGTGCAGGCGATAACAGACTCTAGCTCTTCCCTTTCTGCCGCAATCGTTGGGATTGTCTCCTCCCTTAGCCTGCGCAGCTGTTCCTCGATCTTCCCTTTTTCGCTTGTTTCCTTGCGCAGCAGACTGTCTTGAACAGAAATGTCGCTGCCCAAAGCTGAAATCCTTGATTTCAAGAAATCAATCGCAATGGTGTCTATAGCATCGCGGTTTTTTTGAAGGGAAACAAGGTCTGCTTCCAGATCAGGTATTGCAGCAAGGCCCTTTGCACAGGATACGGTGTTTTCGATTTCAGCCGGGTTCAGCACGATTATTTTGCTTGCCTCGTCGAGGCCTGCCTTTAGGCTTGCGCAAATGGCGAACTGTTCAGTCAGCAGGCTTATTTCACGCTTCACTGCATCAAGCCGCCGCAAGATGGCACCTTGCCCGATGGCGGGTTTTGCCCAGCGATCGGGGTTAATTGCCCTGATGACGAAATTCCGGTACATCATCCCTTCGTCTGTCACAGATGTCCTGTGCTTCCGCAGCTCTTGGGCACCGTCGCATTTTTGGACCCTCCCAAGTGCAAAATCCAAAAACAGCCGGACATCCGGGTCTTCAGTTTCTATTTCCTCTGCCAAGCTCCCCGCATCTGCGGCAGGGTTAAGTTTCCGCAGTTTTTCAACATCGACGATCCCTGTCCCGTATATTGCCTTTTGCCTTTTTATAGCGTCGAAAACAGCGAGTGCTGGCTTGATGAATTCCGGTGGGACGACGACATAGAATTTTTGCGTGTGCAGGTACCCTTCAATGACGTTTCGCCACCTGTCGCCACTTATTTCAGCGGCTTCGGCCACTATGCGCACAGCTACGTCCCTCTTTGCGGCAGCCCTAAGCCTTGAAGCCACTGCGTCCTTGAGATCAATTGCATCCTGTGGGAACCGGTAAACGCCTTTCTCCAAGGATTGAAGCTCGTTTGCAAGTTCAGTGCGCCGCCCTGTCAAAGCGGCTTGCTCGTCGCGGAGGCGGGATGACAGCTCTATGGCGTGGGTCTTGAGGCCGTCTGCCGAACCTGAAAGCCCAGCAAGGCCAGCTTCGCCAAGCTGCGTTATGCCTTCAGCTTCGATTTTCCCGTAAGGTGAAAGGTTTTCAAGGAAAGTGCGGCTTTCTGCTGCAATGTCGCAGGCTCTGGATGAAATCCCTGCTTGGAGCAACGCATGGTTTGCATGATCAATCTTATGGAGCATGGTTTCAATGCAGCGGCGCCACAAACCGAGGCGGGAAGCGAGCAAAGCCTTTCCCCTGTCGTATTCGCTGCACAAGGACTGTATTTCCTGCTCTTTGCTTGCGATTTGCCGATCAATCTGCTCAAGTGCCTGAGCCTCGCCGTTGCTGAGGAGTTCAGCTTTTAGCACGTCCATCTGCCCGCGAAGTTCAGCCAGCCTCTTGTCCATTTCTTCAATTCGCAGGCTTAACTCCTTGAGCCCTGTCGCAAGCGCATGGCCTTTCGACTCGGCAGCGCGGAGGGCTTCGCCTTTTACGTCAGCCCATGCCCGGTCGATCAAAAATGAGTAAAGTCTCTCGCTGTCTTGGGCTCCCGTATAGCTCCCGTAAGTTTTGACTATGCGCTCCAGCAACGCAATCCTTTCCTGTAAGACCAATGCCTCGTATTCTAGGCTTTTGTAGCTGCGTATGTTCTCCTGCATATGGCTCACGTCGACGGTCTGCTGGTTGTCGCACACGAAATCCGATATGAACTGCTGGATGTCCACGTTGGGGTTGAAGGATACTGCCTTCTTCAACAGCCCTGCGAAGCGGTCGCGCAAGCCGCCGAGCCTGCCGTAGAGCTTTGTCCGAAACTCCTTGCCGATGTCTGTGGTTTCCCAGCGCCCACTGTAGCGTTCCCTGAGAAAAGCCCTGAGCCCGGAAATGTCAAGCGGCATACCGCCGTTAAGAAAACCTTGAGGGTGGATTTCACCGTCGTACAGAAAGAACAGCTTCTTAATGTCGTTTTCCGAAAAAACGTCGAAGCAGCACCCTGCTGTGAAATGTTTCTCTTTTTCCTTGTCGTAGAATTCCAAGGCGATATAGCTGGTGAACCTGCCCGAACGGTGGTTCTTGAAGCCCGAGTCAGGGTCGTCGCCAAGCTCGCACAGAAGGTAGCCCTTCAGCGTCCGGTTCCCACGCCCGCTTGCCGCTTTGTTGAAAAAGCTCCCGCTCGTGTCACCGAGCAGGACCAGTTGCATGCCGTCGATGATGGTGGACTTGCCCGAGGCGTTTTTACCAGTGAGAAAGTTGAGCCCCTCGAATTCGATGAGTTCATGGGTGAAGTAGTGCCAGTGTATCAGCAGAAGCTTTGTCAAGACTTTCATTCGCTGTCATCCTGCCTTTCCAATTCCACCATCATGTCGTTAATCCCTTGGTTTGTGATGATAGACAAAATTGAAGGTAAGATGAGGATACCGTTGCCTTCGGCGTTCCACGCTGAATTGTCTGTTTTTTGGATTATGTTGAAGTGGGCCAATGTACGCTGGGCGTCGATGCGCTCTTTCTGCGTGGTCCTTCCCTTGTCCAGCAGCCCCAAGAACCTCATTTTCTCCACGATTTCCCCGGTGTCTGTGCGCACGATGTTCCTGCTGCCCGACATTTCCCTTTTTTCTTCGTAAATCAAACGGCAGGTGTACAAAAACAGCGTCGTGAACCGGTCTGCCCGCATGCGGTTTGAGTCGAACTCGTTTGTCAGGGAAATGACTCCGTAGTCTTCGTCTCTCTCAAGCCTCCAGCCCGTGTAGAAAAAGTAATCGCGCATGCACGCGAACAGCCGACTGGCTGTGCGGTAATCGTTGCCTGGCTCAGTCCATTGCTTGTCCGGCCGGTAGACGTCGCGGACGAGGTAGGTATGGGACAGCAGGTAGTTGCAAAGCCTGCGGAACTCATTTTTGTCGTTGTTTGACAGCGCTTCGTAATCGTCACTCCACATGTTTGCCCGCCCCCTTCCTGCGAATCGTCATGTTCGGGATCAAGTACCCGTTTTGGCATGTCTGCCCGCTTTCGATGTCCACAGCGTACGTCGCCCCCCTTTCCTTTTGGCGTATCACTGCCAGTATGAGCATGACAAATTCCGTATCGGAATTGATCGAAATGTCGCGGGCGCTTATTTCTGAGGCACCTTCTGGGAACAGGCTCTCGATGAAAGCCCGTATTTTCGCAAGCGGGTACCCGCTTTTTATCTGGCTGAGCAAGAGCCCCTCTGCCCATTCCGAAATGTCCCCTTTTTGTTCAACGGCCAGCGGTTTTTCATCGTCGTCCCGGCTGCGCATGCTTCTGTGGTACAGGGAGCGCTCGTCGAAAAACTCCTGCCTGCCCACTTTGATTTCCCGTTCCATGGCGTCTGCAAGCCTTTCCCGCCCGCCATCGTCCATGTCTGCATACGAAGTCAGGATTTCAATCAGCTTCCCTTTGATGCTCTGGTCGGCAGTCATCAGGTACTGTATTTTATCGATTGAGCCCTTTGTGTAGGCACTGTGCTTCCTGTCTATCTCGTTCACTAGGCCGCCCACTGTCTGGTGGTAGAAATCCGAAACATAGTCGATGGCTTTGACAATTTCGTCGTTTGCCTCTTGCTCGTTGCTGTATTTCTTGATGCCCACGGCGCGTTCGCGCATGGATTGCATGAGCTTTTCGCTGCCTAGAATGTCCGCCAGCAAATTTTGGATCGGGGACATGTAGCGGTGAACCGAATCCATCGTCTTGATCGGGTGGTAGATGCGGTCTGACATTTGCTTGTACTCGTTGAAATAATCCGATAGAAGCAGGTTGACCTCACGCAGGTTTGCAGCTTCTCGCTGAAACCCCCGTATCCCGTGGTAAAGCGCACGAAGGGCATATTGCAGCTGCTCCGTGTTTGCTTTCGCCGACAGCAGCGCTTCGTACAAATGCGCCTCGTTTTCGCTCATCGCCTGTTTGAGCCCTGAGTACGCAGCGAACACCAGCGAGTTGTATTCTAGAGGGTCGTTGTCTCCGAGTTCGCGCAGCAGTTTGAGGACAGGGATGGCATGCCGGCGGGGAGTGAGGATTTCGACAAACGAACCGTCTATGAATTCCCTGTCTACCCATCCGGTTTTCCTGAAACGATCCAGTATGAGCCGGGCTTTGCCGCTTGCAGTCAAGCCGCCCTCCTGCGCCTCGTCGTCGTCTTCGAGCACGAAAGCCCTGTCCTCCAAGATGGAAATAAGCGATGCTATATAATCATCCACGCGAATGTTCAATTCATCAGAAAACATTTCGTGCAGGATCATCAGCGCGTCATAATAGATTTCCCTGTTGCCTGAAGACAGAACCGAAAAGAAATTCCCCGGCACCACGTCGAATAATTTCACATCGCCTCCATGGTTTCAATTCAAATATATTCTAATAATTTGTATAAAGGATAGCATAATTCGAGGTGAAAGTAAAGGACTGTTTTCAGGCTGCAGTTTCGTGTATGATGGCGATGTTCCAGCTTGCAGTTTCGTGCAAATAACATGAAATCCAACTTGCAGTTTCGTGAAGTGGGACCTGCCGTGCATCGAAGAGCGATGGATGCATACCGACAATACCTACTGATCGGAGGCATGCCGCAGGCTGTGCTTGCGTATTTGGAACACCGTGATTTTGAAGCGGCAGACAAGGAAAAAAGGCGCATATTGGCGTTGTACAGAAACGACATAGCAAAGTATACGACAGGTTACGAAAAAAGAGTTGTGGAAACATTTGATGCTATCCCTGGACAATTGACCAAACCATCGGAGAATCATACATAGTATACACAAAAGATGTCATGACAAAAGACAACATCATTCATATACCGGTTTACATGTCAATGTTTCTGTGAAATAAAAAAGAGCGATAAGTGTCACCTCTCGCTCTTTTTGCTTGTTTTAGGCTGCTTGGCCTTATGGCACTATGCGGCACTCGCTGATTTGATTGTTTCCTTTTGTGGCTACATAGACCTTGTACGGCCCGACATTGTAAGTGCCGACTGCGTTATTGGTGATCATGAATGCTGCTGTGAATATGCCCGTTCCACCGTTTGCATATTTTTCCGTGACTGTTATGTTCAGCTTGTTTTGGTTACCATTCTGCTTTTCAATGGAAGCCGTAGGCGTCACGCTTACAATGGTTTCTCCAGATATTGCCTCAAACTCCACTGATACCACTGCTGCTTCTGACAGGTTGCTCAAAGTATAGCTGTTTGAGGTGTTGCCGGAAATGACAGTGTTGTTCAGCCTCCAGGCTTTCACTCGATAGCCGGCATTTGGGGCAGCGGTGAACACAACATTCTTGCCTTGTGGGGCAGCTGTTCCGGACGCAATACCAACGCCGTCAACCGAAGCCTGGATGGTTCCGTTGCCATTTAGCACACTGAAGGTGACTGCATGAGTCGGCGTCGCCGTCCGAATCGCCGCGCTGCGCGACACCGCGCCTGTATTGTAATTGTCGTTTGCCGCCGAGCGGGCGAAGACATAATAATCAGTGCTTGCGCTGAGGCCGCTGAAAGTGCGGCTCGTCACCCAGCCGCCGGCGGGCGCGTTAGTGGTTGTGCTGATATTGTATTCCACGCCCTGCCCATTGCTTGGGGCTGTCACGGCATTGACTGCGATGCTGTTAATGGTCACCGCTTGTGCCGTGGGGGCGTTCACGCTTGCCCCGGTTGCCTTGCCCACCACAAAACTTACGCTAAAGCTGACCGGCGCGATCTGGTTGCTGTTGCCTGCTGCAGGGCCAACAGTCACAGTGGCGCTGTATGTCCCCGCCGCCAAGCCTGTTGCTGGGTAAATGGTGAATGTCCGGGTGCTGCCTGCTTCAATGCTGCTTAGGGATGCCGTGCTGAGGCTAAAGGCGGTTGGGTTAGCACCGCCGAGAACAATGCCCAGATTCCCGCTGGCTTGGCCTCCTTCATTTGCCACCGTCACTGCACGGGCGTTCTGGTTGCCGTAGCCGTAGGCTGCGCTTGGGAAGGCGTAGCTGTTTCCGCCCACATTATGGCTGATGAAAGGCGGCTCTGGCTCTGGCTCAGTTTCGGCTTTAACGACCGTATATTGATCCAGTATCGCCATCGTATCCGCACGGTAGGTCTTTAAGGTGACGCTTTCGGCACTGACATCGACAACGGTGAACTGAGGAACCTTGACCTGAATGGCCACATTAGTGTACCAAGGCTTGCCATTGACCCAATCCGGTGCGCCGCTTGGCTTGGTTGACGGGATATTGTAGTAGTACCGCCCACTGGCAGTGTTAAATGTAAAATAGATGGTTCCTTGAGGGTTTGTTACGCTGTTTGCCGTGTAGTCAATGCCCTCGACCTTGTTGTGTTCATATATGCTCCAGCTTCGGGAATAGACATGGTCATGGCCGGCAAGTACAAAGTCTACATGATATTTGTCCATCAGAGGCTCGATCCCGGCTGCCCAAATTTTAACGTCGTCGTCGACTTGGTGCTCTGCAGGGGAAGCCGTGGATTTGTGGTGCTGGACGAAAAGCCACTTGGCATCGGGGTTGGCTTCGGTAGCCGCCTTTAAGGTGGCCTCAAACTGGACGAGGTAGTTGTTGACGCCGGACGCGCTTGGATAAGAGGAAGTATTTAAGACTACAAACAATGCGTCATTGTAGCTGTACCAGTAGTTGCCGAAGTAATTGCCGGCGGTTTCGTTGGGCAGATTGTAATGCCAAGTGAAATTTTGGTTGCTTCCTTCGTGGTTTCCCACAGCAGGGGCAAAGGGTAGGCTTCGGAGCTGCACCGGCTCTAGGAAGTAGTCATAAAGTGTTTCGTCATTGCCTGTATCGACTTGGTCGCCGGTTCCGGCTATGAAGCAGGCGTCAGGGAAATAAGTGGTTATCGTATTCATGGTGTTTGCCCAGCCTGCCCTTGTAGTCGTGACCGGCCTTGGCCACAAGCTACTGCTGTCCTGATTGCCTGACGAAAGCTGGGGATCGCCTACGGCGATGAACCGGAAGTTGCCTTCTCCGCCGGTTTTGAACCCATAGGTTTCGCTGTATATGATATTGTCGTTGGAGACGCAGTAGACGTATTCGGTATTTCGCTCCAGCCCTGTGACGGCCGCCTTGTGCCAGCTTTTGCCGGCTGCAGCGTTGCCAACGGTTCCTTGGCAGGTTATCGCATCAATTGGGAACTGTCCACCTGCCATTTGGGATTTCTTTGCTATCTTTACAGCTGCAGCAGTATTGCCTGGCCTGTCGCTGTACCAAGTAAAATTCATTCCTTGCTCGTTAGGGCCGGGGGTAAGCGTCAAAGCCTCAGCCTGAAATGTCTGCGGGGGGGTGTCACTGGGATCGAACGTTACGCACACATTACTCACTTGCTGCGCGATCCAGCTGGTTTGGCCGTTGGCTTCATAGGGTACGCTGACATAAATGCGCATATTGGTGATGGTGCGGCGCTGTGTGATCTTGTTATAATTGATCTGGCCGTCTGCACCTTTGCCGATGGTGACAATGCCATAGTACTTGTCGGCATTGCTGTCGCTGTCCACGTAGGAGCTGCCGTTGGTGTTGGCATGCTTCATATACACCTTGGCGCCTGTGCCGGCTACCCCGGGCAGGTTTTCGAAATAACGGCATATGTTGTCGCTGCCGATCATGGCGCAGGTAAGCGGGCTGGAGCTGCTGCCCTTGTTTGCCGCGCTGTTAACGATGCTGTAAACGCTGCTTTGCACTGCCAAGGCAGGCAGGCGCGCGGCATAGTTGGCCATAGCTTTTGCCAAATCCGGCGTGGTGGCGGCGGTTAGCACCGCGCCTTGGCTAATCCCGCCGATTGGCGTGAAGTCGCCGCTGGTTAGGCTAGCCACCGGGCAGGTTGAAACAACTTGGCCGCTCGCATCGCCCGAGGGCCTGCTGGAGGGTCCGCCATGGTATATGTTGCCCGTATAAGAGAGCGTGCCGCCAGTGCCGCTGGCGCTGACATAGGGTACGCTTCCGGCAGTGACGATGATGTTGTTGCTTATGCTATAAGGGCCTGTGTTGCTGCCGGATTTGCGGTTGATACCGCTTCCTGCCGTTTGATAGACTGTGTTCTTTTCCACCAGCACATCAAGTGCTCCATCGGTTCCGCCCAGCAGGATCCCGCTGCTCAAGCTGTAAGAAACCATGTTGTTGCGGATGACGATGCCGGAAGGCCTGTAGCTTGTGCCGATTTCGGTGCCTATCTCAATGCCGTACCCGGATCCCAAGACATAGTTGTTTTCTATTGTGATGTCTTTGCCGCCGTCTACGTAGATGCCGTCGGCTCCGCCACCGCCGTCATATGCCTGGTTGCTGTGGCCGGTGCTGTTGATGACAATGTTGCCGGCGATGCGGCCATTGCGAGCCCGATTCAGTTGATCTGTGGCGCCAAAGCCAAGCCATTCCTCGCCGCCCACAGCGTCAATGCCAATATTGTTGTTGTCATGGATATAGTTGTTGATGATTTGCCAATCCCGGACATTGCCGTTGACCACTACAGCCTCGCTCCAGCCCAATTTGCATCCATGAACCTCGTTGCCTTCGATAAGCAGATCCCGGATAGCCCTGGCATCGGTTGCGCCATAGCCTGCAACGTGAATGCCGTTGGCGTTGGGGCCGCCGTTGCTGCTGTTTTGAGTATGATAGGTTTCGCCGTCGATATTGTATATTTTGTTGTTGACTATCTGGATTCCCGCCGAACCGCTGCCATTCCTGCTGGCGTTGATGTAGATGCCGATGTTGGAGTTCCAATCCTGCACTTGCGAAGAGTTGTTGCATATCTCCAGATTTTCGATGCG
>WRJK01000053.1 GCA_009782285.1 Clostridiales bacterium | reverse complement strand
GTCATTGTTTCTTTGGTAACGACCAACCGGGAATCTGGGTATGCTGTGGCAAGCTCCGTTTTGAAAGCTGTGCCTTTCATCGTATTTTGCGGTGTGCCGTCTTTAATGCCCTGCGCTTCGTACACTCCGAGAATCGCAGGGAGCAACGGGTCATCTTCCCGTAAAATAAGCGCGTGGTCGAAGTTTTTCAACACTTCCCAAGCGGTTTTCTTGACTTCGTTGCAAGGGAATACCATATTGACTCCCATGTTGACGGTATCCTCAACTTCAATAGTCAGTATTCCCGTGTGTCCGTGAAGATATTGCGCTTCGCCTTTGAATCCATAGAACCTGTGTGCATATTGCAGGTCGAGTGTCGTAAAACTTCTCATGGCTGACATTCTCCTTTATAATTATTTTGATGGGAACAGTGTGTACCTAACTCTATTATGCCACGAACCACGCCGATTTTCTATCTTTTTAAATATTAGCGGTTCTTTTCCGAACGGGCAAAAAACATTGTCCCGATGACAAGGCACACAACCGTCAACGCAGTAGGTCATGGGCATCAATCGGCTTAATACAAGCAGTGCGCCGCTTGAATTGTTGATTGGTATAATCGCGCCGGACAAAAACATTTGCGGCATAGTAATGAGCATGACCGCCAAATTCGCGGCTTTTTTGTTTTTTATCAACCCGATAAATTTCATGGTCGTCCACAAGTGAGGTCATGCCGCCGCACATTGTTTACCAAAATTATACAGATCTTTTACTGCCCCTTCCATCAAGTTTTACATGTTTTCTTTATAATGATGGCAATGCTGGCATACCAGTGTCAATTATTATTAAGGAGGAATCATAATGTATTCAGTTAACAGGACAAAAAAGTTGTCTGCGGCAAAACGGGCATTTTCATTTGCGTTAATGCTTTCGTTGCTCATAGGCACGACACCCGCGCTCGGTGCCAGTGCAGGTGAGGCTCTCCCCGATGCCGGGGAGGAAGGAATCATGTACGGCACACCCGATTATGTCAAGGCTGATTGGATTTTCAGCAAAGAAAACACCATAGGAGACCTAAGTGACGGCTCTTTGGTCGTTAAAGATCTAACGAGCAATACGTCTGATACCGGCGTAAGCAATGATTTGGTCATGGGTTTTTACGGCGACCTTGCCAATCCGAACCACGAAAAGTATATGGACGCAACCGGCTACCTTGCCTTTGACGAAAAAAAGATGACTGAAGATAGTGCAGGCAGCATCAAATTCATGGGTGACAATTATAGCGCCTATTCGTCAACAAAGTCCGGCGCCACATTTCAAACAAAGCACGACGCGCCCATCAACGGTAATGAGTTCATGGGTGGATGGACGATTGAGATTTTGTACATGCTCAGCGAGGACTTTAACCGCGACGACGACAAAATGGCGATTTTCCAAAGGATGACCAACCGCAGGAGCAACAACACCCAAGTAGTCAGCAGTGCATTCGCCAATGACCCAGGCCCCTTTGGTATAACCGTCACAAACTGCAAAGAGGTTCAATTCAACTACGCCACTGCCGAAAACAGGACGATGAGCAACCAATGCTGGAGCCTGTCCATGGACAACGGCGGCAAGTGGTACAGCATTGTTATCACTTGTGACAATGACTGGGTTCACACATACATCAACAACGGCCCCGGCTTCCGCGACAGGCAAGGCGCCGGAGGAGCGAACAGCCTTAACGGCATCACGGCGGATCTTTTGGATCAAAGGTATCAAATCGGCCTTAGCTACAGGGGAACGACAACCCATGGCTTTACAAGTGCTTCCAGGTTCTTGTCAGGCAATATTCAACGCATCCGCTTTTCAGAAGGCGTGTTGGATGAAGAGCAGTGGCTCGTTCCGGATGCTTCCAGAGTGGTGGGGCTCATGGGCAGAAACGACGAGTTCACCCGTGCAAGCGATGACAACTACACCATGATGTTCATTCCCGACACGCAAAACACCATCCTCTTTACTCCCCATGTTGCTCAAACCGCAAGCCAATACCTCATCGACAACAAGGAAATGTTCAATTTAGTCGGAATCTCCCACTTAGGCGATGTAACAGAAAACAATACATCCGCTGAATGGGCAAATGCCAAACGCGCATTCTACCCCCTTGCAGAAAACTTCAACTACCTGTCTATGCGTGGCAACCATGACGGCAATGCAGCCTCCCACGCAAGCCATTTCGGGCCTAATGCCGCTTCGTTTGAAGGCAGAAGATATGGCGACATAGTAGAGGGCAAAGTGTTTTTCAGCCCGACTGCCGACACCAGCTACATGATGTTCAGAGGCGGCAGTTACAAGTACCTTATGATTTCACTAGGCAACAGCCCCACCACAGCCGAGCTAAACTTTATGGAAACGGTTTTGGCGGCATACCCCACATTGCCTACAATAATTGCTTCGCACAATATTTTCGATTGCAGCCCCGCCGCCCCCGACCGGATAAGGATTAACAGTACCGGCAACTCAATTTGGAACAGGGCAAGAAACTATGACCAGGTTTTCATGCTGGTTGCGGGCCACAATCACGGTTCCGGCTATACGCAAGCTGGTGATCGCCTTTACAATGCGGCAGGAAGTGAGACTATTGGTATGCTCGTTGACCTTCAGTTTGGCTACAATGGAGGCAATGCCTGGTATCGTTTTGTCGAGTTTGACGAGAGCGAAAATACCTTGGAGTTCACCACATTCTCTCCTTATGCGGCAAGCCTGACTCCCGAAGAGAGGAACAAGAGCATCTTCAATGTTAATTATTACGAGGGTTCAGGCAGTGAAGGCAAGGGTTTGCGCTGGACTATGGATTTTGACTTTGAAGAAAGGTTTGGCGCGTTCTACGAGGGAGAAGCGACCTTCATCGATTGGGACGGAACTGAGGCTGCGTACGAGAAAGACGGGGACGGCAATGTAATAGCGCCCGCTGCAACGGGTAAGGAAGGCTATAGTTTCGCAGGTTGGATGTGCGGCGGAGAGCTTGTTTCGGAAGGCTCAGCAATTGCCATGACTAAAGATATGACATTCAATGCCTTGTATGAGCCCATGAGCATCGATGTGACCACAAAGCCCGTAACATACATTGAAAGCGATGCAGAATTCACTGTCTCAATCTCAAATGCGAAGGATGTCCTTGCCGTGGAGCTGGAATTTGAAATCGATGGCAGTATGCTTGCCGGAAAAGGCGTTGAAGGGCTCAACGGGTTTGAGGCCATGAACAACGTCCTTTGGGTTTATGCGGGTGAAGGCGTTTGGAAGGGGACGGTAACTTTGGCGCTCCCATCAGGATCCACCACTGGGCTGACTTCAGAAGCCCCTGTGGACATAGCTAAGTTCCTCTACACGGCAAAGGGGTATGGAAACGCTGCCATGACGCTGACGTCAGCAAGGTTTGTCTTCCTGGACGGCACGACGAAATACTTTGAGCCCAAAAATGAAAACTGCACTGCCATCACGATCATCGCCAAGTCCAAGTATGACCTGAACAGGGACGGCGCAGTTGACGCCCTCGACTTGGGCATCATGCTCCTTTACGTTGGTTTTGACACGGATTCACCGGATTGGGGCACCTTGGTCAAAGTTTACGACGCATGGGGCAACCCAGTCACGGCAAGCATGTGCGACGTGAACAGCGACGGCGTCATCGACATGCTGGATCTGCTGGATTTGTTTATACACTACACGAAGTGACGAGACACGGCTTGTTGCATCAATAAAAGTGTAAAGTGGGCTGCTTCAACGGCAAGTTGAGGCAGCCTTCATGGGAAACGCAAGGCGGCATGCTTTCAAGCAAATAATGTCTAAATTGTGTGCAATAACAACAATGAAAAAAATATCTTCTCTGTCATCAATCAATACTCATTATTATTTACTTCCTTTCGCTTTACTTAACCCAGCTACGGATTCTGCCCGCTCAAGTGACAAGCTAAAATTATATTGAATAATATTTTTAACAGTGATAAAATATCGGCAACGGTTTGAATCTCTGTCCATAAGCGACATAGAAGAAATGATACAGAAGTCCGAAAAAAAACGTCATGAAGCATGCGATGGAAAAATCAGGGCATTGTATGGTCATTCAGTCGAAAAAAGAATAGTAATGGAACCTGTTAAGCCGCCAGACATTTTGTATCATGGAACTGCAAATAGCCCCGTTGTTTTAAAAATCGATGCGCGGCAGACTTAGACAGCAAAAAAGCGTAGAAAGGAGCATTGTATTATCATGGCTAATGGAATGAATCAATATTCCCCCGATTACACAGTTTTGCCAGGCGACCATATTGAGGAACTCCTTGAATTACACGGGATGTCTCAAAAAGAGCTTGCCATGCGAACAGGGGTTACACTAAAGCATATCAATACTGTTATAAAGGGCAATGCAAGGATAACGCCCGATTTTGCGCATTCTCTCGCTATGATTTTTGACTATTCGGCAGAAATGTGGATGAGCTTTCAAAGTAGAAGCTGAATATCTACCTCCGGCAAGAAGCACAGCTCATAAAGTACGTTCACACTTCGCTGCCCTTCTCTCTGCCCTCATTTGGTCTAAGTCAATACCGCTTCCATCCACGTCTGACAATAAGTCTCTGATTTCTTGCATAGCCGCCCATCGCTGCTCAGTGCTCACCGTTGCTCTCGCGTTGGCGGCTTTAGTTTTCAATTCGCGGTTAGTCTTAATATTTAAATTAGTTACTTCTGCCATTGCAAACACCTGCCTTTTAGATATTCTTATTATGCCGCAAATATTCGTCCGATGTCAACATATCGGATCAAAATACGACAATTAGCATTTCAGCAGCCCCTTTTTTGTTTGTGCACATTGACATAATAGAGCTATTATATTATTCTACAATACAATAGAGTTGCTAGGATGCACCGAACAGAGAAAGGAGGGGGATGCGTCAAAGACGAGGAGAACCGCAACTCCTAAAGAAAAGAGGCCGCTTGACCTCGCTGCGCGTTAGCAGCGAGGCTGAAAACAGAGAACCACAACTCCAGAACAAAAGAGGCAAAATAATATTTTAGGAGGGAACAAAATGAAACACAGAAGTAAAATTTTATGCGTTCTTCTGGCGCTTGTCATCATGCTGCCGACGTCTTCCAGCCTTGCAGTGTTTGCCGAAGAGCCGTTCGATGCTGATGTGACAGCCGTTGAAGCCGTGGCGACTGCGTCCGGAGCAGCCGCTGAGGGTTCGTGGGCTATCGAACTGGCAGACTGGAAAATAGCGCCGGAGGATGCAATTTCGTTTGCCCCATGGAAGACTGCGGGCGTGGGCAACGCCTCTGCGCAGGCTGTGAGCACGGCAAACTGGATTCCAGCCCGGGCACCCGGCACAGTCCTCGGGAACCTGCTTGATGCAGGATTGTACGACGATATTTTCGATGCCAACAATGAAGGTGAAAAAGACGTTTTCTTTGACGGAAACATGAGGCATATTCCACGGGACGACTTTGCCGGCTGGTGGTGGTACAGCATTGATTTCGACGTGCCCGCAGAACAAATTGGCAAAAACTTCAATCTCAACCTAGATCAAATTAACTACCAGGGTGAAATCTTTATTAACGGTGTGCAGGTCTACAACAAAAACACGAACATTACAGATGTCAGGGAACTGCAAAACAAGACAGGCACAGGAGCCAGCGTTGGCGCCGGCAGCAACCCGCTGCCACCGTACAGCTTTAACACTAATAACATAGGCCTTCTGGACAACACTGCGCCCGGAGTGAACTTCGGCAGGCCCATTGGCAGTCCTACCGGTCAAGTGGCGTACACAAACAATGGCGAAGCGGGCGGGCATTTTTCATCGGTCGCCCAATATGGAAATGATGATTTCGAGAACTACAAAAACCTGTTCATTGGCGCATTTCGTACTTACAATGTAGACATAACCAACCATTTGCAGGCTGGCTCCAATAACATCAAGATCAGAGTAAAGAGGTCGTTTAACGTTGTCGACTTCGGCCCAAACTGGCACAACTGGTTTCCCGCAGCCTCAGACAACAGCATGGGCTTGAACGGCCAGGTTACCCTAAAGGCTACAGGCGCAGTGCGTTTGGACAACCCGATGGCAGCCTCAAAAGTTTTGGAAAGCACTGTGACGCCGGAAGGGAACGGGGCAGCAAATCTTTCTCTTTACGTGGACGTCACCAATATGACCGATGCGCCTGTAGACGCTAACATTGTAGGCGTTGTCAAGGATCCGGGCGGAGCCGTGGTCCCGGGGGGCAATTTCAGCGTTCCGGTGACGGTTCCCGCAGGTTACTATAACTGGGATGTCCCCGTTGCAGAAGATTTCCTCGTTGCGGACGCCCAGCTGTGGTGGACTCTTGGAGTAGGCAAACAGCCGCTTTATACAGTGGAATATGCAATCTCCGTGGACGGCGCACTATCCGACACGCTCCTGCACCGCTTCGGCATAAGGGAAATTTCCCAAGAGTTCAATAATTACGCCAATGCCAACAACGCATTTGCCGTACAGGTGTATGTCAACCATCACCCCATTGTGATGAAAGGCGGCGGCGTCAGTGTGCTGGACATGTTCTACCGCACTGACGACCTTGACAACAGAAACTTTATGGAAGTTGTCAAATCAATGGGACACAACTTCTGGCGCGACGAAGGCAAGTTCTTCTCTAAGAGTATTTACGATTTGATGGACGAGGCAGGGATACTTCTCATGACAGGGTTCATGTGCTGCGACCGAAACGAAACGTCCCGAGTCAATTCAAATACGATAGACGCCTCTATGAATTCAAGCGCAGAACGCATGATCATCTATGAAACCGTGTATTCGCAGATGCGAATAATGAGGCAGCACGCGGCGTCTTGGTCGTTCCTGACAGGTGGCGATTACCCGAAAAGCCAGAGCGCGTCGGCTACAAACACATCCCCGGCGGACATTGAACGGAAAATGCTGGAGATCGCAGGGAGGGTGCGATGGCACCAGATCGGAGCCATGCTCGGCAGTGCTGTCGACCAAAACTCTAACCTTGTTGGAGCCCACAGCGGGACGGCGATGGACTACGGCTACGACACTGTACCCCCCGGGCAGATATTCACAGCAGTCAATCCGAATGATTCGGCGGTGATAAACGCTACAAACCGTGGAATGCAGGGGTTCATATCCGAAGGCTTAGGCGGAATGGGCATACCTGTGCTGGAATCGATAAGAAAAATGGTCCCAGAAGAAAACCTATGGCCATACAACGAAGGCAACGGCGGCGTATTGGGAGATGGACCAGGCAACTACAACAAGTGGAATTACCACAACGTAAGGGGAAATGCCTTTGGGAACCTTGACGTGAGCAACCTGTTTATCGAGAACGCCTACGGCGCTTCCGAAACCATCGAGGAATACAGCATACGTGCGCAAATGTACCAGTACGAGTCTCAAAGGGCCTTGTATGAAGCACTGAACCTAAGGCGCTACAACAAGGCGATGGGCTTTGTCAGCTGGATGCTTAACGGGTCAAGGCCAACGTTCACCAGGAATCAGTTCGACTTCTATTTCAACCCCCACGGTGTTACATACGGTTCAGCCAAAGGGAATGAACCAGTCCATATTATGTACGATGCGTATGACAGAAGGGTCATCGCGATGAACAACACCCGCGAAGCTATTAATGGCGTAACCGCGACGCTGAAGATTTACGACATTTACGGCAACCAGATCAACGATACCCTTGAAAGCAAGTTTGATTTTGAACCGGACGGCGTGTCTGGCTGGTCAGGGGCGACTAACGTCGTAATGAGGCTGAACAGCTTTATCCCGACAAAACGCAATGGAACCGACTGGTTCCTTGAACGCTTTGAAGCGCATAACAATCAATACGCGACCGGCGCAACCGGACGCAGGGCACAGGGCGCGGCAGGCAACGTGGTCCCTTGGGTAAATAACGACATAATAGGTTCGCTCATCAGGCCTACGACAGACGTCTACTTCATGTCCCTGGAACTCAAACAGGGCGACAAAGTGTTGAGCCGCAACGACTATACGGTTCCCAGAAAACGCGACGTAATAGGCAACGCTTCAGCCGGCGATAGGTATCAGGTATCCCAGTCGTCCGATTTGAAGCAGCTTAACGAGCTTCCCTTCGTTGACCTTCAAATTGCACGAAACCCAGGAATGCTTGTTGACGGCGACAAGATAAGGGAGCAGACCGTAACGATAACAAACCCAACGGGGAACATAGCCTACGGCATTGAGCTAAAGGCCTACAAAGACGCGAGCAAAGCTGAAATGACCCCGGTAAACTACAGCGACAACCTGATCACGCTGTTCCCTGGCGAGACGCGCACGGTTACGATAAGGCATATCGTGGACAATCTGGGCGGCAAAGACGCGTACATAGGCGTGGAATGCTACAACAACATTATCAACAGGAAACCAACGCGTTCAGGCAATATCTATGTGCCGGGCGACCCGGATTCGGCCGAGTGGGCTGCATGGGGGCTTCCGGCGCAGACGCAAACCAGCGCGACGACAAACATTGCAAGGAACGTGGGCAGCACAGTAGCAACAGTAGCCAGCAACGCGACGGCTCCGAATACCGCCGGAACCGATGCCAACAACAGGGCAACGCGCATTACGAACAACAACTTCGTAACATACGCCAACCAGAGGTCCCGCACCGTTATTGACGGTTCGATAGCTGATGGGGCAAACAACAGCAACGGCGGCACCGGGTTCGCTACGATACTCCCCGGCAGCGCCTCATACATAAATCTGGGGTCTGCGAAAACGTTTGACAGAATAGTGACATATTGGACTGAGGACAACAATTCAAGCTGGAGCTACGCTGTCACAGGCAGAAGCGTACCAAACCTTGTAACCGTTCAAATTTCCGCAGCGACAGGAGCTGTGGCCGATTGGGGCGACCTTCTGTATAACGAGGTAATCGACAACACTAAGGCGCGCGCCATGAATGTAGATGTGCTGCTTGACAAGGAATACACCGCCCGCCATATCAGGATGATACCAGAAGGGATTACCGGCGCCTCGGACGCTTACGGCGCACAAAACGCCTCTGAATGGAGCAACATTTGGCCTCAAGGTTGGGATGCAAAGGGCGGCAGGTTGTTTGACATTATATGGGAAAGGCCTGTGCGCAATCAATTCTCACTGAGCTCCGTCGAAATCTACCACACTTACAATCACCTCGATGTTGAATTTGTTGGCAGCGACAGCCTGAAGGCGACAGTCAACGGCAAAGCCATAGCGGCAACCGACGCTCCCGTGAACAAAACCGCATACGCATTCTGCGGCGACAAGATCAACATTGAACTCGGCTCGAAAGCGTACGTATACCTTGATATGGTAGATGTCAATGACAAAGTCGTTGTTACAGACGGCAAGTACACGCTTGAGCTTGACGCAATTGACGGCCCAGCCGTACTCACAATAAGCGATGCTCCGATCAACGCTGTAACCTTGCACACCGACGAAGTGAGCTACTACGGCAACGATGTTTGCTACACCGTGTCCCTTGCAGGCGCAATCGACGTGCTGGCAGTTGAACTGGAATTCGTGATAGACGGCGACATGCTGGCCGGCAAAGGCTTTGAAGGGCTCAATGGGTTTGACTCCATGAACGGCATCCTTTGGACCTTTGCGGGAGGCAACACTTGGAAAGGCACATTGACGCTGGCGCTCCCATCGGGAAGCACAACCGGCTTGACGTCTGCAGCACCTGTGGACATCGGCAAGTTCTTCTTCGTGGCAAAGGGGTTTGGCAACGCTGCAATGAGCCTGACGTCTGCAAGGATTGTGTACTTGGACGGCACGACAAAATACGTTAAGCCGACTATTGAAACCGGCGCCGCCACTACAATAATCGCAAGGTCGAAATACGACCTGAACAGGGACGGCGTGGTTGATGCCCTTGACCTTGGCATCATGCTGCTGTACTGCGGTTTTGATGCAGACTCCCAGAGCTGGGATGCTTTGATCAAGGTCAACGACGCATGGGGCAACGGCGTAACAGCGAGGATGTGCGATGTGAACGAAGACGGGATGATTGACATGCTTGATTTGCTGGACCTTTTCATACATTACACGAAGTGACGATCAAAATTATTTAGGAGGAAACACCATGAAATCCAGAAATAAAATTCTATGCTTTCTTATGGCGCTCGTCATTATGCTGCCGACGTCCTCCGGCCTCGCGGTTTTTGCCGATGAGCCGTCGGATGCTGTTGCGGACGCAAATGCTGCGTTCAGGGTAGCCGACGTCGCCCCGACTTTTGAGAGAACCGCCCCGGGCAATTGGAAATTAACGATCCATGAACCCTTGACCGCGCCTCAAACTATTACTCTGGGCAGACAATTCTATACGCCCGGAGACCCTGCGGGCTTCACAGGTGCCACTGCCGGCGATCAAGCCAGTAGCCTCGGAGTTCTTTTTCTCGCAAACAGCGAGTTGAACGACAATTTCAACATCGCAGTCAACGGAAACGAAATCGCTTTCACTTTAAAAGCGCCAAACACCGGCCCGCCGATTTTTGCATACACTAGCTTCAGGCGGCCTGCCAGTTGGTGGATCGACGCAACCCATCGCGGTTATGACGCGAAAAACCTGCAGGCTCTAGGCGCTCCAAATCCCGTATGGCAAAGGCCGGACCGGACCAGGCCGCTTGAGAGCTGGCACAGATGGGAAAATGACGGGACATTTAAGCTGGTACCAACAAGCGAGCCTTGGTTTGACGTCTACAAGGTGCCCGGCGACGCTTACGTGTTTTTCGAGCCCGGCCACGACCAGGAGGTCATGTCCTTTCTTATCGTGGGAACGAACAAGGCAATTCTTTTTGACACGGGCATGGGCATCGGAAACCTCAGGCAAGCAGTTGAGGATGTTATTGCTTCTGAGGGGCTCACCCAGCTCAGCAACCTTGATGATCCTGACAAGTTCATCTTGGTGAACTCGCACACGCACAGCGATCACAGGGCAGACAGCTGGCGGTTTGACACCCATGCTTATGTTTTCGACGGGATCGACAATTACGACACCAGGAGAATGACCAAAGAAACGATGCTGTTAGCCACGTACACTTACACCGCAACGAACCCCAGCGACCTCTTGCGCGATCTCCCCAAGCAGTTTCTTGACGATATAGCCGCAGCTCCCGGCGGCCGGCTTGTAAGGCCGGGCATAAAAGCAGAGAACGTGAAGCTTATGAAAGAAGGAGACATATTCGACTTGGGCGGGCGCACGCTGGAAGTCATACATACGCCGGGGCACAGCCCCGACAGCGTTTCGCTGCTTGATCTGGGCAAAAGGGTTGCCTTTACCGGCGACTGGTACTATTCCGGGCCGAATTACGCATACAGTGCCGCTACCGCGAGCTTTGGCGCCTACTATGACAGTGCGCAAAAATTCAATTACAAAGTCAATGTCACAGGCACGGGCGTCGACTGGGTTTACGGTGCGCATAACGAAGCTGTAAAAGGCGGAATTGCCATGGAACTTGCTGAAGCGACTCAAAAAATCATAGACGGCGACGTGGTAGTCGGTTATGGATATGCAGGGGAAGGTAATACTTCAGGCGCGTCTTGGCCCAACAACCCCGCTACCGGCCAGCGCTGGTCCGTCCAAGAGCTTATTGAAGGAAACCGCGGATATATTGAGTGGTGGTTCCCGTCAGAAGCATCGCCTACCGGCAACATCAGAATTCAAACGTCGCATAAATACGGCGTAGGCAATGTGCATCCTTACAAGAATGCCGTCAGCCGCGAAGTCAAGGAATCCGAAGTCAAAGGCCTAAAAGTGGTGGAGGTGCTGACCAGCGCCAACGCGTCTCATGTCGGTCGAAGAGCGGTGGCAACGGCATCAACGACAGCATCAAGCCCTACGGCGACAGATGCGCAGAAAGCCAACTTCCGTGTCACTGAAAGAAACAGGTACGAAGGCGTGGTTCCCAGCCACAATATGTCTGTCCGCCCGAAGCGAGGGGATCCACCGCCGGCGGCAGGCTCCAGCACGGGCTACCCAAGGTTTCGTGAGTTGGACGACTATTATCTGGCCGGGCTCTATGACCTGCCGGGAGTCCCTAAAGAAATTCACGAATTAGTTTTTACAAACGCTGATGCAGGCGCTAAGTACGGGGAGGATTATCCGAGATACCACGCATTTGCCAGCGAGCTTGGCGAATCGGTGTGTGAAGGATTGAAGGCCGGCAAGGTCGTCTTTATCGACGGTTCTGACTGTATTCCGGGCAATGGGCTCCAAGGCGGCGTTCGCCGCGCCTTTGGCGACGACGTCAAAATCGGTCTGGTATTCCTTGACGCACATGGCGACATCAATACTTCGTTCTCGACCTATTCGGGTTTCCAGGGCGGCATGCAAGTGGCTCCGATGGTTGGGCTTGACAGAAACCTGGATCCTTGGTGGTGGGCGGGGGCCGGCGGCTTTTTAAGGCCTGCCGACGCATCGCTGATAGCCGGCTGCCGCAACCTGGACTGGGGTCCAAACAGGCCCGGCAATTGGCCCAGCAAACCTTATGAACGGCCTTTTGGCGAGCTGATAAACATGCAAAATGCAGGTGCCATTATTTCGACTGTAGACGATATGAATGATCCGGTGAAATGGCGCCAGCAGGTAAAACAGCTTGCAGATCAAGTAGACGTAATATTTATGCATATCGACTATGATGTCACAGACAGCGCTTTCGGTCCGCTTCTGGGTACGCCCGAGCCGGGATGGGATGGCGACAACCACTTCCGTCCAGAGTTTTCAGGACCCAGCATTTGGACAGTGATGGACAATGTGAAAGTCGTAATGGAGACCGACAAGGTAGTTGGAGTCTATCTGGCTTCAGCTTATACCGCGAGCGGAAGCATGCCTGCAAGCCGGATAAACAGCCTGGCAACAATGGGATGGAAATTGCCTCCCTTCGTGCGGGGCGGCGAAGCTAATTGGGAGCTAGTCAACAAGTATTCGCAACCCAACATTTTGTCGTCTATGCAAGTAGCCGCCACGGTGTTCAATAATTGGAAAAAGACAGTATTGCCGAAGGACTCCGCCGACTTCACCGAAGTCGCCTGCCTCCCGGTGCCGGCCGGCAACGTGGATTCGCTAAAAGTCGTGGAGCTTCACTCGAGGTCCAATGCAGGCACGGTAGGCAGGAACCATGTGAACCCAAGCAACAGCGCATACAGCGAAGAATGGGCTCGGCTGGGCCAAGGCGCGGTTCGGCCGAACAGCGATACGATTGTCGTGGATAACATAGTACACCCTCGCGAACTCGACGACTACCATCTGTTCGGGATATACGGCAAGGCGGGAGTCCCCTACAATATCAGTGAGATGCGCATTTCGGAGGAGGAGGCTAAAGCAAAATACATCGACAATCCGGCGTACCCGGGAATCGAATGGAACTATCAAGCCTATGCCAGGGAAGTTTCCAATCAGGTTTGCGAAGGGCTGATCGGGAACCAAGCGGTCTTTGTAGACGGCGACCGCTGCGCACCGGTTGTCGGAGTCGCCGGAGGCGTTCGCCGCGCCTTTGGCAACGACAAGAAAATCGGCATCATTTACATTGACGGCCACGGCGACATCAATTCGAAGTATACAACCTTCTCAGGCTCGATGGGCGGCATGGACTTAGCCGCAGTCTTGGGAGTGAAGGACCCGCTGGGTGTGGAGGATCAGAAAGACTGGTGGGAAGCGGCAGCCGGTGCTGGGATGCGCGTATTTGACGAGTCCATACTGGCCACCGCCCGGGATTTGGATACGGGAGACGACCCGGTACACGGGCCCTTTGGGGAAATCATGAACTTGGAATCGGTCGGAGGCGACTGGGTCGAAGTCAAAGACTTCTGTGACGAGGACGAGTGGGCCAAAAGGGTGAAAGCCTTTGCCGACAAGGTAGACGTCATCTATCTGCACATCGACCACGACTTCCTGGATCCGGGCTATGCATCCAACATAGGCAGCAATCCTCCGGGGGGTCCCAGCATATGGGAAGCGATGCGGGCTGTGGAAACCGTAATGGAGACCGACAAGGTTGCGGTAATCTATCTGGCGGCAGTCTATTTTGGCACGACCAATGGCACACCATGGCCAAACACTGAGTTTGACGCTTATTTTGGGGATCCAAGAGGTACGAATGTTTATACAATGGACGTGTTCCCCGGCGAAACACCCGATCAGAGAGCTAACAGGCTTTCGTCGTTCTCAATCCTGTCAGCCGTCCGCCTGATCAGCACAATGCTTGAAAACTGGGACAATATGCCTGAAATTCCGGCAAGGTTTACTCTCAGCGCAGATGCAGAGAGCGACATCAACGGCGACGTCTGCTATACCTTGTCTGTGGACAACGCACACAACATCCTGTCTGCCGAATTGACCTTTGAAGTGGACGGCAGCATGCTGGCAGGGAAGGACATTGTGCCTTTGAACGGGTTTGCGCTCATCGACGGCATAGCTTGGAAAAGCCTTGGCGGCGACAAATGGCAAGGCACAGTTACATTGGGCTACCCGGCTGGCGATTCGGAAGGGTTCGACTCATTGGACAGCAAGGAAATTGCAAAATTCGTCTTTGCGCCAAGGGCAAAAGGCGACGCAACAATGACGCTGACAAGCGTTAAAGTCGCGGGGCTCGGTGATGACGTAACGAAGTACCTCGACGCCACAATCATTGTCGGCCAAGCAACGACGAACATCGACCAGCGCGTTTTCTCAAAGTACGACCTGAACAGGGACAACAAAGTCGATGCGCTTGACCTTGGCATCATGCTGCTGTACTGCGGTTTTGACAGTGACAGCCCCAGTTGGGACACATTGGTGAAGGTCAACGACTCGAAGGGCAAAGGCGTCACAGCCAGCATGTGCGACGTGAATGGAGACGGCGTGATCGACATGCTGGATTTGCTGGACCTGTTTATTCACTATACTAAATAGAGCGAGCTGTGAGAATTTGCACCGCAAATTTTCCACTAGCGAGCGTGAGGCTCAGTCCTAATTGAGGCATCTAATGTTTTGAGGCTGTTGGAATAATCGAAGTATTTCAACAGCCTCCGTGTTGTAAGCGAGCTCGTGGCAGAGGGGAAGATTGCCTATACAATGCCTGACAAACCTAGTGACGGAAACCAAAGGCTGGAGATGACAAAAGGGGACGGTTCCTGTGTCATTCCGTCATGAGCGCATAGGCGGAGATTTTTCTTACTCTAGAGGAAACAAGGGCGGCTACAAGATACGAGAACAGGACAATGCCCACGCAGAGGGTTGCCAGCCAGGCATGGGAAATCACAAGCTCGAACTTCATGATGCCGACGCCTTTGAACATAGCCGAAAGCATGGGGTTGATGAAAAGGTACCCGCAGGCTACACCGGCTGCGGAACCAATCGCCACGACAGGCAAGAAACTCAGCGATATTTGCTGAACCAGTTGAAGCGATGTGAAGCCCAGCGCCTTTTGCACTCCAAAATCGCGTTTTCGCCGTGCGACCATGGTCTTTATGACAAAGTACAGGACCAAAGAGACGACGAACCCTGTCACCATGAGCACACAGACCGCAAAAAGCGATATCAAAGCTACATACGAGCCTGTTGCTGCATCAATTAGCTCCTCTAGGTTTATCGGCTTGTCGATTATTCCGCCGTACTGGTCCTCAAGGGCATTAATAAAGGAGGCTGTCTCCACTCCGTCGTTCAAGTAGACGTACATGGCGGCCGGGATATAATCCGGTATGACGCGCCTCACTCCTTCCACTGTCAAGGTCAGCGTCCTTCCTATGTTGTTCCCGGACTGTATCAAACCGCAAATCAGGTAATCCGCTTCCTTCTGCCCGTTGACTACCCGGATAGTTTCCCCTGTCGACTTGCCGAACTTTTCGCTTGCCGCCCCCCCGATGGCGATTTCGTCAGGGGATTCAGGAAAGCTGCCCTCGTACAGCATCTGCCCTTCCAAATCGTCAAAATCCTCGGTAACGTCAACAAAAAACACCTCGTCGTTGACAAGGACCATAACGCCGTCGAACACAATTGACTTGCGCACCTCTGGCATATTGCCAATCTCTTCCCTTATCCTTGCAGTGTTCTGGTTTGACAAGGGTTTTACCATGAGGGAGCTGACCTCGCCTGCAATGGTGCCGATGAAAGAATCGCTGTCGACGGTCATGTTGTAAAAAAACACAAGGCCAAAAGCCGAAGCGTAGGTTACAGCAGCAATGATTATGGAAATCATTATGTTTTGAACCGGGTTTTGCACGATAAGCTTGCGGGCCAAGGTGAACTGGAGGCTGCCTTTTGACTTGTCCAAACGGAAAAAGTTCTTTTTGACGTTGCGGGCATTCAGGCTTCCACGGATAGCCGTAACCGGTTCCAGGGATTTTACCCTTCGAGCGCTTTGCAGGACGTTCAAAGAAGCTGCAGCCAAAATGAGCAACAGGCACACAGCGCTGGTCCCCGGCGCAAAGCCCTGGTGCCAAAGCAGGCCTGTTTGGGCAGAAAGCAGGCTCGCTAGCAGTGGGAGCGCCAAGTATGAGAGCCCAATTCCAACCAAGCTTCCTGCTAAAGCAATGCCGGCGTACTGCAGCAGCATCGAAGCCTTGACTTGGTTGCTTGTATAGCCGATGGCTTTCAGTGAGCCTATGTCCCTGATGTCGTCCCGGATGCTGTCGCCGATGCGGAAACGGATGACAATGAGGGCGATCAAGGTGATTATCGCTGAAAAAGCGACCATCAGCATTGACGTGATATTCGCGCTTATTGTACGGGCGTATTTTGTCAGGGTAGCCGGCACGGCGTAGTAAACGTTTCCATCCTCATTGAAATACGCAGAAAACCCGTCGCTGACCGCTTCGCCGCTCCTTGGGTCGTCCAGCTTGGCTGAAAGCAAAACAGCAGGATAAACAGGGACATCGGACAAAAACCGCTTGTAGAGGGGTTCGGGCAAGTAAAAACCCATAACACCCATGTTGATGCAGCCAAGCATTATGTCTTCAACGAAGCCGGTTATCTGAAAAGTGTATTCCTCGTGCTTGTACTCAAGTGTTATTGAATCGCCCACGGCGTACCCGCCGCCAAGCTGCATTATGTAAGGTGCGTATATTGCGTTTCTTGCGGGTGCATCTTCCCCTGAAACTATTGTCAGGGGGGACATTTCCCTGCTTATGTCCATGTTTTGAAACAAGACGCCCTGAGTCAGCTTGCCCCCTCCAAACATGAAGCTGCATTCCGGCATAAAAATGATGTCCTCGCTTGTTGTTTGAACTACTGAGAGATCGCTATTCAAAAAATCCTCGTATGCTGGGCGGTACCCTTCTTTGCCTACCAGCGCAATTACATCCGGGGCGTTTAGCTCTTCAGCCTTTTTGTCGTAGGAGAGGCTAAAATTATACAGTGTCAAGCCGCCCACGTTCATCAAAAAAGCTGCCGCTGTGATAATTACCAGCATCGACGTCATTTGCCCCCGGCCTTTGCGGAAACTGTTTCGCAGCATCATGATCATCGTTTGAATGTTTACCACCCCATTTCCTCTAGGAAGGGCTGGAGCGTTTCTTGGCGTTTTTTGTCTCCGTGCACGTACGAGCCCAATCCGCATTCCCCGCAGACTATGCCGTCCCGAAGGTAGATCACGCGGTTCCCTCTTCTTGCTGAAGTCATGTCATGGGTGACCATGATAACGCTCTGCCCATTTCTGTTCATGTCGGTTAAGACGTCCAGCACGGCTTTTCCCGCAGCTGAGTTGAGCGACCCGGTGGGCTCGTCAGCGAACACGACTTTTGGCTGGCTGATCAGTGCCCTTACGATGCCTGCCCGCTGGGCTTCGCCGCCGGAAACCTGCGTCGGGAATTTGTTCCATATGCTTTCCTCAAGGCCGACTTGCGAAAAAATGCCCCTCGCCCGTGAAAGCAGCTGTTTTTTGTTTTTACAGACAAGCAGCCCGCTGGCCAGTACGTTGTCCATGATGCTCAGGTTGTCCAACAGGAAGTTTTGCTGAAAGACAAAGCCGCAGTTTTTTCTGCGGAAAACTGCCAGCTGGTCGTTAGTCCAATTGGAAATTATTTGCCCGTCAAAGGTTATTTCACCCGATGTAGGGGCGTCCATGCCTGAAAGGGCATAAAGCAGCGTTGATTTCCCTGCGCCGGAGGATCCCATGATGACAGTGAAATCCCCCGAAAAAATTTCGATGTCCAAGGATCTTAACACTACCTGTTCAACAGGGCCAAGATTGAAGGCCTTGGTCAGTTTGTTTGTAGATATGACAGCTTTCTTTGCCGCTTCAACCATTGCCATTAGTCTGCCACCCTGACTCTTTTGCCTTCTGCGGCGTTCGTTGCCTTGGTGTTTTTAACAATGACGTCCCCAGGCGCAAGGTCGCCCCTGATTTCTGTCTGCGTCGGGGTTTGGATGCCTTTTTCAACTTCAACCGCAACAAGTTTTCCGTCCCTCACGGCCCAAACTTTCCAAACGCTGCCTGTATCTTCAAACAGGGCGGTTTTTGGGGCGATCAAACAGCTCTGCGCCCTTTCTGTTACAAATCGAACTTCAACTGGCCAGTACGGCCCAATATTTTCCCAACCGCTTTCATCTACGAAAATTTCGACCTTGATTCTTTTTTCAGTTAAGCCGACTTTCGATACTCTGTCTACAGCGCCATGCACAATGTTGTTTATCTTCCCCTTGAATTTCTTGTCTATGTCGCGAAGCCGGAGCGTCACCTCGACTTCGTCGCCACTCTTCACGCCTTCAGTGTTTTCTACTAAGATGTAGCAATCCACTTGGAATTGCCGGGGCTGGTACAATGAGCAGAGTTTGCCGCCAGGAGGGACGACGTGCCCCTCCTTGACAGCAAGATCCCGGACGATGCCGGAACGGTCGGCGTATACCTTGG
>WRJK01000052.1 GCA_009782285.1 Clostridiales bacterium | reverse complement strand
TTAGGCTGTTTTTCATTTGTCAAGTGGTTTCGGGGAATTCGTTTGTTAAGTTTGTGTTACAGGCTGTTTTTTCTTAACCTGTTGACATTGGTTGGTAGTTTGTAGTTGGGAGTTTGTAGTTGGTGGTGGGTAGTTGGTAGTTTGTAGTTGCTAGTTGGTAGTTGCTAGTGGCTAGTGGGTAGTTTGTAGTTGGGAGTTGGTGGGGGGAGCTGGTAGTGGGTAGTTTGTAGTTGGTAGTTGGTAGTTTGTAGTTGGTAGTTGGTAGTTGGGAGTTGGTGGGGGGAGCTGGTAGTTGGTAGTTTGTAGTTGGTAGTTGGTAGTTGGGAGTTGGTGGGAGTTTGTAGAGGGGGAGGGGAGTGAAATGAAAATGTAAAATGTATGTGGAAAATTGACCGAAATATCAAAATATCTTGCACAGATAATGAAGATGTGGTAAAATAACCCATGATCTCTACTTATTTGATGAAGTCCATATTAACATTTGACGATTATTATCGTTATTTATCAAAAATGCAGAAAACAAGGAGGAAAAGAAAATGCGGAAGAGAATTTTAAGCGCATTGCTTGCGTTCATTGTCGTGTTCCCGACAGGGGCCTTTACTGCCGCCCCGGTATTCGCGGTGGATGAGGACATCAACAACATGAACGCTTTTGATGCGCTGGGCATCGACACGGAAATCATGCCCGAGGGCTACGACCCGTACACCACAGACAACCCTTACGGGAAGGACAACGTGGCGGTAAAAACGGTGTACGAGCTTTTCACCAGAGAAGACAAGCCGGTGGCGTACCAGTACGAATACGTACCATTAATTACGCCGCCTGCGATCGTCATGGGAACAGGGCGAAAGCACACGACAGAGAACAAGCTGTATGGGCATGGGCAGGTCTTGCTGAGGCCACTGGGTGAATTTTTCGGCAGTGTCACCACCAAAACAAATGAGCTTCCAGCTTTACCGGAGGTGCTCGGCATGACGCCGAATGAATGGCGCGAATACCTGCCCTTTGCGGCAACAGCGTCAGCAGAAGGCAATTTCGACGGCAGCGGCAAGAAGAGCAGCGTCGTTACAGTGGGCATTGCGAAAGAGCCGATTACAAGCTTAATCATGCCGGCTGCGTCATGGGGTTTTGCGAATTCCCTAACGGGCGGGTTGTTCCTCTACTTCACAGATCCGGTGAGTGGAGCGGTGAGTTCCAGGCTGGAGCTTATGGCACCGGGCCAAACCATAGGCAACGGCGAGGGCAACCTCGACGACCTCCCGTACCTGATGCAAAACTACCTCAAAATAACGGCGGGCGATTTCGACGGCGACGGCATTGACGAAGTGGCGGTCTACATACCGGAGAAAGGTGGCACTAGAGGCGGCTCCCGCGTGGAAGTGTACAAACTCCAAAAAGCGGTCAGCGACACCGACGACGTTTACTTGGATACGGCAAAATGGCAGCTGGCGTGGACCCATCCGCTAAGGGAGGTGACGTACGTTTCAAACATGGTCTCGCTGCTGTCCGGCGACTTCACACGAGACGGGGTGGACGATCTAGCTGTAACATGGGGCTACTTCTTCGGAAACGACTTGAACAGGAACGAGTCCAGCCAGGCATGGGTGCTCTTTGGCCATAAGAACAACATGCTCCAAAAGGGTGTGCAGCTGCCTCTCGAGGCAAGGGACGATTCTGGTGCTTTGACTACGGTGGCAAGGGCCGCCTTCGCTTACGGCGACGTGAACGGCGACAATGTGGACAATCTTGTCATGGGAGGCCAGCTCGCTTCTGACGTCAGCAGGCGTGATTTGAACACCCGGTACGTCGGCATATACGATTTCGACGGCGAGGGCTTCAGGCTGATCGACAGCAAAAACGTGGACGTGCTTGAGAAAGACGACAACGGCAGCCTGATCCACAAAAACGTGAGCACTTTCTTCAGCAGCCCGGGCTGTGTGGCAAATGTCTGCACAATAAGGCCCGAGGGCATGGAAGACGACTTGTGCATTTATTTGGACAGCATACTGATTGCCTACGGCCGCGAGGGCCTGAGCATAAAGACCGTGATGGACGAAAACAGGATGAGCATGATTGGCGGCGGCCAGCTTACGCCCTATTACGTCGAGTACGGGGCAAAGGCGGCGGATTTTACAGGAAGCGGCAAGGAGACACTGAACGTGATGCAGTACATCCTACCCGAGGACAACAGCTTTGACGATCCCTTCAAATGGTACATGTGGTACTATTTCTGGCTGAGTCTGCTCTACACGTCTCCGTATCAAGGGAACCACTACCATCGCACCATGGGCGACGTGGCAAGGGTGGACATGGTAGATTCCAGCTTTTCGTTCTGTACGCCTGACACGGACCTTGATTCGGCTGTCCTGGAGTACACCGGCGAGCACTATGTAATGTACTCCGACCCCAAGGTGCTGGCAGTGCTGGCTTCCCCTCCGTACTTCTCAGACCTTGACAACGACGAGCTTGGAGGCAATTACATGGGTTCGTCCACTTCGTATTCGTCCTCCAAGGGCACCGGCACCGGAACCAGCCATACGGACACCTTTAATTTGGGCGGCTTTATTTCAATTGAGACGGAGTTCTCGATCTTTGGCATCGGGGCGAAATTTCAGACAGAGCTGGCCTACACCCATGGCTGGACCTGGGAAACCAGCAAAACGTCAACATTGGAGCAGACCATCACATACAGCACCTTGGCGGGCCAGGACACAGTGGTTCTGTACTCCATCCCCATGGAAGTGTACGTCTACCAGTCCACGGTGCCTCTTATTGGCGACGACGGCCTGCCCGTCCTTGACGGCAGCGGCAACATGACCTACGACACGCAAAAGATGGCGGTGAACCTGCCTCATGACGCATGTATAGTTACGATGGCGCTTGACGCGTACGAGGACATCGCAAAAGACTACCCAGTGCTGCCGCAGGTGTCCGGCACGATTTTTAAGCACACGATAGGCGAACCTTGGACGTACCCTGCGGGCAGCGGCGGCTACAAGGAACCCATAGTGTACGATGGGGACTGGAGCCGCGTGGGATTTGGCCTTGGTTCGCAGACCCAAGAGCTGGCCATGACCGAAGAGAACACCAAGGGAATGACTCATACAAACACGGTTGACTTCAAGATTGGCGCCGGGCCGAAGTTCGGCAACACGTCCATTGTGGTGGGGGTCATACTGGGGTATGAAGGCACTTCCGGAAAGGTTACCATCAACACCGTCGGCAAGAGCTTTTCCGGGGAGATCTGCGACATGCCCAGGGCAGCCGAGGAATACGGCTATGGCATGTCTTGGAAAATATTCAGCTATACCTTCAACAAAGGCGCCAGCATGGAGTTCCCGGTGGTCAACTACCTGGTGCACGACGTGACCGCGCCACCCATACTCCCGCCTGACTTCAAACAAAACATCGAGTTGACCACGGATAGCCAGATAGCACTTGAGTGGAGCTACAAAGGCGCCGCTGCAGGCTTCCAGCTTTACCGCTACTATTCGTTCCCGGACGGCACCGGGAGCTACGAGCTGGCTTTTGTCAGGGCGAGCGACGTCCTCTATGCCGAAGACGGTATAAGGTACTACCGTTTCATCGACGAAAACCTGAACCCGTATTCGGAGTACTTCTACCAAATCCAAACAATAGGTACGGTTCAGCCAAACACCAGCATCAAGAGCCCGGTTCTTTCGGCAATGACCAAGAGCGAGCGCGGCTACCCTCAGCTTAGGATTGACATCGACCCGCCTGTACCAGACCCGGACTACCCGCTGGACATGCTTGTGTACCCTGACGGGCGCTACACGATAACGGCAGTGGTCGAAAACCCATGGGACTACAAGGACGGAAACAACATAAACTACCAGTGGCAGAAACTGGTTGACGGCGCTTGGACCGATGCGGAACGCAGCACAGCCAAGAACCCCGACGTGCTCGTTTTCCAGAACGCAGGCACTGGCGACAAGGGCGAATACCGCTGCCGGGTCAACGTCATATATTACGATTCGGTGGCGGCGCAAGAATACTACATATCAGCCTATTCGGAGTCGGTGACAGTGGACTATTCAAAGCGCTCTGCGGAAATGAGCCTTGCCGTGTCTGACAAGGCAGGCAGCATCCAGTCCCCGATGATAATCGCAACCGTTGCGAGCACCCATCCAGGCCACAACGTGGTGCCGGCAGGCCTTGTCTACTTTGAAATAATCGGGGCGGACCTTGTGAAGCATTACGTAGCAGGCAGGCTTGACACAGAAGGTAAGGCTACGGTGAGCCTTGACTACGACCTGCCGGCGGGCGTGTACGAAATTACTGCCGACTACGAGGGCAATAGGGTTTTCAAAGCGGTTTCGGCAAAGGCCTACTACCTTTCCGGCGCGAGCGACGGCTACGCCCTGAGCTTGAACGAGCAATACGTCTATGGCGACGGCATCAACCCAATGGTTAAAAACATCAGCAAGGACAACGGGGTAGTTGTTGAAACGCCTTATGCGGGGGCGGTTGACTACAAAGTCACGAGCCTTGACATGGGTGCTGATTTTACAGGCGCGTTCGTTATAGGCGGTGAGGTGTTCGCAGCAAAAGCCGGGACATACGTTATGGAGGCTTATGAGGGAAACAACCAACTGGCTTACCGCAACTTCGCAGTGCTGCAAAAGCCGCTGACCCTTTACGCCGCAGAAGACCGCAAAGCGGCTGGTCAGGGAATAACGCACCCGTTGGCAGCAGAATACTTGCAGGATTTGGACAACGAGCTGGCTTTTGGCGATCAGGTTGCAAACCTAGGCCTCGCCATCATGGCGCGGGATACTGCCGGCAGAGAGGTGACGTTGAGCGAGAGTACGCCTCCCGGCGCATACACCATAGTGGGCATCCCTGATCCGAACCTCAGCAACCCGAACGAACCAAATTACTCGTACACTTTCGTTTCGGCGATCTATATACTGACCGGGACGACATACAAGCTGGAAGGCGTGGCAAAGCAGCTTGAAGGGCTCAACGTTGGCTACATCGAGCTTCTCGTGCCGGAAGGAAACGACAACACCGGTTGGACCACCGGCTACCCAAGCGGATCGCAGCTGCTGTTTTTGGCCACTCCCAACCCTGGTTACGAAGTGAAAGGCTGGGAAATCTTGTGGAAAGGCTCAGGAGGCGCAAGCGATCAAACGGAGACCAGACCGGCTTCAAGTACCACAGGTTTCCAGATGTCAGCAAACGACACGACGGTTACGGTGGAATTCAGAGTGAAGCAGAGTACGCTTTCTTATCAGGCCAATCCGCCAGAGGGCGGCGCAGTGACATGCGTGGGCGAGGACGTCAAACTTGAAAACGGAGCCATAGTGATGACAGGTGCGGAATACGTTTTTAAGGCAATTCCAAAGGACGGTTACCATTTCACCGGCTGGGAAATCCATGAGCTGAACAGGTCGCCTGTCTTCATCACCAATCTGCAGAGCGCTTATGACAGCGAAGACGGCCTTGCGGTCTACAATTTCAAAATGGGCAACGCCTCGACTAGGCTGTATGCCAACTTCGAGCGCGACAGCTACGTAATCACGCTTGACGGCAACATCGAGGCTGTGTATTACTATGACGACGACGACGACGTGACAACACCAGACGTGGAGATGGTCGTGGGTTCAGACACCGCAATACCAGGCGATACAGAGGTGACGGTAAGGTCTATGACAGGGTTTTTGATAGACGCAGACGCCATATGGTACAGGGACGGCTTGCCTGTGGATCCGGCAGACGACCTTTGCTTGGCTGCAGACAACAAGAGCTACACTTTCACTATTGTAGCAGACACCAGTTTTGCAGTCGAGGCAGAAAACCAGAAATACAGCATAGAGCTTTCTGTCACAGAGCCTGATCCGGGCGCAAACAGCGTCACGGTAATTGTTAACGGAGAGGAAACAGACGTGCTGGAAGATTTGGACGGAGGCAGCAGCGTCATCCTCACAGCCTACCCGGCTTACGGCTATCTTTTCGACAGCTGGATTGTAACTGCAAACGGGGCGCCCCAGGCGTCGGTGACCGATCCTGACCTGTACATAGCTGCACTGGGCACCGACCTTGAAATAGAGGCGGTGTTCATCGACAATGACGCCTACGAGATAGCTGTGACGTTGTCCAACCCGAGAAAAACTGCCATCAGCTACAGCCTCAACGAAGGCCCGGAAAGCTATTTGTCCGGCGATGAGGACG
Source organism: Clostridiales bacterium (assembly GCA_009782285.1). Classification (GTDB taxonomy): domain Bacteria; phylum Bacillota; class Clostridia; order Peptostreptococcales; family Anaerovoracaceae; genus WRJK01. The sequence goes on along the minus strand of WRJK01000052.1, from coordinate 12,810 downwards.
AGGTTGTCGGGATACCGGTGTTTGCAGGCGACAAGCTCGAAGTGTTTGTCAGCACAGACGAGAACTACATGGTGAACAGCTGGTGGGTCGACGGCATCCAGATAAGAGACGTTCCGGCGGCGTTTGCCACCCAGTGGATGTTTGAGGACATCGACTCTGACCACAGCGTATGCCCCGTGGTCGTCCCCAAAACCTACTATACAGTGACATACGGCGTGGGCGGCGGCAACGGCACCATAGCAAGCGCAACCAAGAACGGGAAAAGCTTCGACTCAGGCAGCGATTATGTTGGCGGCAACGACTGGCTCGTCTTCACTGCGGTGCCGGGGCAGGGCAAGATGGTTGAAAAATGGGAGGTCAACGACGAAACAGTGCTGAACAAGGACAACGAACCGCTCATAGGAAACAGGTACGCTGTCAACGCTTTCGGCAATATGGACGTGCTGGTTTACTTCACGGATTTGGTGACGTGGAACATCACGGAAGGCAGCCATGAGAATGCTGCGGTGACTTGGCAGGCATCGCCCCATTACGCCGGAATCAGCAACGTTGACGAAGTGCTTGACGGCGCAAAGGTCGTGTTTACCATTGAGCCGGACGAGGACTGCAGGCTGGTGTCGGTAGAAGTCAACGGGGAGCTGCTGGATAAGGGCGGCGACGGCGTTAAGGTGCTAAGCGATGGCAATTGGACATACACGGTGAACGCTATACACGAAGACATAGAAATTGCGGTTTTCGGGGTGCAGCTTTACCAGATAACCGCTACGTCCGACGGAAACGGCACCGTAATAGCGTCGGTAGACAAAGCGGCAGCCGACGACATTGTTACACTGCTGATCACCCCGTCGCCGAACTACAGGCAGGGCACGTTGAGGGTGACATATGACGACGGCAATGGAGTAGCCCAAAACGTGGCTGTCACAAACAACGCCTTTGTAATGCCTGCGGCTGACGTCACGGTCAACTGCTCCTTTACCTACTCCGGCAATAACAATAACAATGGCGGCAGTGGCGGCAACAGCCAAGGAGGCGGAGGCGGTGGAAACAGCCAAGGCATTGACGAGCCTAAGACGCCTTTGGCAGACACGGTCACCTTCGCCGCGTTTATAAAGGGCTTTGAGGACAACACCTTCCGTGGCGACGAGCCGATAACCAGGGAACAGTTCGTTGCAATACTCTTCCGCCTGAATGTTAAGCAGCCAGCCCCCGCTTACGTGGGGAGCCCGTCGTTCAACGACGTGGAAGCAGACAGGTGGTCTTTCGACGCCATCGAATGGGCGAAGGGGGCAGACATTGCCGGTGCAGACGAAAACGGCGATTTCCGCCCGGCAGACCCGCTTACCCGCGCCGAGATGGCAGTTATGTTCGTGAGGGTTGAGAAATTGACCGAAATGGCAGAGAACATCTTCAGCGACATCGACGGACACCCAGCGGAAGACGACATCCTCAAGGCTGTTGAGGTAAAAATCTTCAACGGTTACCCGGACGGGACATTTAGGCCTGAAGGGAGCACTACGAGGAGCGAAGCGGTGGCGGCGCTGATCCGCTACTTGATGGGCGGGGAGCCGGCAGACAGCACGTGGCAGAGCATAACGCTCACGTTTACGGACGTCGCCCGGACCGACTGGGCTTACAAGTACATAGCCCTTGCAGTGACAGGGTTTTCGGGGATTCCAAGAAGATAGGCGGAGCATATAAAGCATTTTAACAGAAATTGATGATGAAAGGCGGGTTCGAAAGAGCCCGCTTTTTGCATGAAGATGTTGAATATGTTGAGTTAAACCTCTTGACAAAGTATCTACTTTTATATATATTATCAATGAGGTGATTAACATTGGAAACAGCGAAACTATTTGTAAATGGCGGCAGCCAAGCGGTTCGTCTGCCAAAATCATGCCGTTTTCCGTACGATGAGGTTGCCGTCAAAAAGGTCGGCGAAATCGTTATGCTTTATCCAATAGATAAAGCTCTTGATAATTTTATGCAATGCGAGCCACTGACTGACGATGTGTACGGATCAATCCTTGAGGCAAGACGGGAGGATGCTGCAAGCTGTGCGGAAGAAAGGGAGCCATTATTGTGAGAGTGATGCTTGACACCAACACTTGTATATTTGCGATAAACAAAAACGCCAACGTCCTCGCCCGCTTCCTTGCTGAGTATTCTTCCGGGCTTTCTATTTCGGCTATAACCGAAGCCGAATTATGGTTTGGCATTGAAAACAGCATAGCTCCGGAAAAGAACGCGGAAACGTTGCGTTCTTTTCTTGCGACAGTGGAAATCTTCCCATTTGACACACGGGCTGCCGCTGAGTATGGACGTGTACGGCTGAAATTGAAACGTGCAGGAACACCGATAGGCGACCGCGACACTTTTATTGCTTCTCACGCTAAGTCCCTGGGCGTTACCCTTGTCACGAACAATACACGGGAATTCCAACGTGTGGAAGGGTTGTCTTTTGAGGATTGGTTGGCATGAAAACACTTAAAACATTGAGCGTACTATTGTTGATACTGACGTTTGCTTCCTGCGGCCAGCCGAAGCCGGATCAGCAGGACGGCGACATCCGGGCTGATTCGGATCAGCCGGTTTTTTACTTGTCTGAACTGCCCCAGCTTGCGCCATTTGAAATCCCACCCGAAATCACAAGCAGGTACAGCGAGGAAGCCTTTGTGGACAAACTCGTGCCGGCAGACGACTACGGGAAGCTCTATCCCTACGAAGGGAAGCGGATAGTGTCGGAGGGCATGTTTTGGGAATCAAGCCTTTATGGCCTTGTTGACGCGAAGGGACGGATCGTGGTTGACCCGGTCTATGAAAGCGCGTATTACTTGGACCCCGGTTCGGAGTACCTGTACCTCGTCAATCCTGTGGAAATGGGAGACGAGCCGGCAGAGGATTCTATTGGGGAAGAACTCAGCTCAAGAGGGATTGTGATCGCAAACTCTCATGGAGGCTGGGTGACCGACGGGCTTCTTGGAAACTGGGCGAACTATTCGGAGGAACGGATAATTGTCAGTGGCGGCGCTGCAATCGATGGGGAATTCAGGCAGAATTTTAAAGTATACGACCTTTCCGGAAACCTCGTATTTGAAGGAGATGGTTATTTCAACGGTTTTTCAGAAGGGCTGGGGGCAGTGACTGTTTATGAACGTGAACTTGGCGGTGGCCAGAGTGAAAGGTCATGGATGCAGTACATTGATAGGAACGGCAACGTGGTTATTCCAGGACCGTTTTACGAGGCTGGAGCATTCAATGGCGGCGAAGCACTGGTAGCAGTCGGGGAGGAATGGGAAACTGCCCGCTACGGTGTTATAAACACGAAGGGGGAGTTTAAAGAGCCGCCGACAATGAGCTGGAACGATCAGAAGGACTATTATTCCCAAGGGGAGTACCGCTGCGTTTACAGGGACAAAGGGCTTCAAGGCATCAATGACAGCGATGGCAACGTTGTTTTGCCTGCTGAGTACGACTGGATCGCAATCGATCAAGAGAGTTCGATGGCAATAGCCGGATGCTACGAGGACAGTTGCTATTACGTCGTAAGCTTGCCAAGCGGGGAGAAGGAGATAATCGACGGGAACGTAACGGGTGCCTATTTCTCCGGGGGCGGATGGCGCACAGTTGAATATGCAATAGCTGAGGACGGCAAGAAAGTAATGGCGTTGACAAAGGGCGACAAGGAACGCAAGTTTGACTATTCCGAATATTCGTGGCTGCAATGCAATTTTATAAAGGGCAGTGTTTTCGCATTGAGCTATTGGAATTGGGCAGAAGAAGATTCTCCGCTGCGAAACAGCAGCAGGACTGACATATTCGACGCAGACACGGGGAAGACAACGAAAAGCTTTCCAAGGTTGACTTTCAGCCATGTCGCCCATGGTGGACTCTGCGTGATGCAGAGGCAGGGAAGCAACCAGCTTTTGGTTTTTAACGAGGATTTTGAGCCGTTTTTCCCAGACGGGGCTTTTGAGCCGGGTGGGCTGACTAGGTTTTCGCACTTAGCAGGCGATGTTTACCAAGTACGCACGGCTTTTTCCAGTGGGCTGATAAGGGAAAACGGCGAATGGCTTATCCGTGTCAATATGAGTAGTATAGATTAACGAACATGAAAGGAGAGCAGGGAATGACAGGAAGAAGATTGGGAGCAATTGCGGTGGCCGTTTTGATTTGCACGGGACTCGGTGCTTGTGCGGACAGAGCGCAGCCTGAGTACATCGGCAATTTCGAATTCACTCCGGAAAATTATCCGAGGATGGGAGGATCTTTGGCTGCGCTTCCGCTGGGGGAAGCAGTGACTGCTGCTGCGCTTGGCATTGACCGGGGGCAGACAGGGGATTTCATTCTTTTTGAAGGCTCTACCACGAGAAACTACATGGCGTTGGTTAGCAACAGCTTCGACATGCTTCTTGCATACGAGCCGTCAGAAGAGGCTGTGCAATACGCAAGGGAGCAGGGATTTGAATGGGAGATGGCGCCCATTGGCAGGGATGCCCTGGTTTTCATCACAAACAAGTCAAACCCGGTGCAGGGATTGACAGACGAACAGATACGGGGGATTTACAAGGGCGAGATCACGAACTGGAGCGAAGTAGGCGGAGACGACGCAGCCATCATTCCATACCAGAGGAACAATGACAGCGGCAGCCAGACCCTGTTCGACAAGCTGATCAACTTGGGGGACGATTTGATGAAGCCGCCGCCTGCGTATGTTGTTGGCAGCATGATAGGGCTTTTGGAAGTGGTGGCAGAGTACGACAATTCTGCGGACGCCCTCGGTTACACCGTGTATTATTACCTTGCGAACATGGAAAAGGAAAAGCTGGAACGCTCGAAGATACTGGCCGTTGACGGTGTGGAATGCAGCAACGGCACGATACGTTCGGGGAAATACCCATACGTCAACGACTTTTATGCAGTGATACCCAAAAGCCTGCCGGAAGATGCGCCAGCCCGAGTGCTCTACAACTGGATTCGCTCTGCTCAGGGCAAAGAGCTGATTGAAAGTGAGAACTACGTGGTGCCGTGAGGGCACACACCGTCAATCTATGCCCTGCTGTTTTACTAACTTCCACTCGCCGGCTTTAGTGTCGCAAACTATAATAAAAGCCACGTCCCGCCTCGCATCGCCGTTGACGTCGTCAAAGTCGATTGAGCCGGTTATGCCTTCGTACTGAACGCTGCTTAAAGCGGCCATCAAACCAGCCGGGTCTGTTGTGCCTGCTTTTCGAAAAGCCTCAAGAGCCACGTTGTAGGCGTCGTAGCCCATGGCCGACACGGCTGCGATTTTGTCGTCGCCTCCGTTGTTCATTCGGGCGACAGGGTCGCTGTTTATCCATGACTTGACTCCGCTGTCAAAGACGGTGTCGCCGCCTTCATGGTAGAACGTCGTCGCGTAAATCCTCAAATCAGTGTCTCTTGCAGCGTTGAGGATAACGTTGGAATCCCAAGTATCGCCAGCAAGCAGCGGTATTTCGAGATCCTGCGCAGCAGCTTGGTTGATGACAAGCGCGGCAACCTCAGTTGAAACTGGCGAGAAGAGCACATCTGAGCCAAATGACTTGGCGTTTGCAACATATGCGCTGAAATCCGAAGTGCTGCTTGGGAATGCTTCGTAGCGGCAGTTTTCTTCCCCAAATGCTGCCATGAAGTAGCTGCACAAGCCGACAGAGTAGTCGTCCCCAAGCCTAGCGAGGCAATAGGCCTTTTTTGCGTTGAATTGATTTTTCGCAAACCTTGCCAGAACAGGCCCTTGGAAGGAATCTAGGTAGCAGATGCGGAAATAGTGGCTGTTGCCCTCTGTCACTTGCGGGTTTGTGCAGGAAACGCCGATGACCGGGATGCCTGCTTCGCCGAACTCATCGGAAGCGGCGATGGACACGCTGGAGCCATAAGAGCCCAGTACAACGGAGCAGCCAGCTGACGCCAGTGCTTTTGCGGCTGACAGCGCGATGAAGGAATTGGACTGGTTGTCTGCGTATACGAGTTCAACCCGGTATGTGGTGCCAGCCACGTCTACAGTTGGTGTTTCACCGTTTGCGTATTGGATTCCAAGGACTTCCTGCCGCCCACCGGCACCGTTGTAGCCAGAAAACGGCTCGAATACACCAATCTTGACGACAGGCAAGCCGGATCGCACAACGACGGCCTTTGTTCCCGCGTCCCAGTCCACATCTGCGCCAAAGGCTTCGAGGACTATGCGGATGGGGAGGTAAGTGCGGCTGTCCTTGATCAGGGACGTTGTATCGTTCGTTATCTTGGTGCCGTTTTTGTAGATATAGTCAGTGCCTATTGGAACCTTGACGGTTACGCCGTCTTTTTCAGCGATTGCCGTCTTTGCAGCACTGTCCCAGTCAACAGCAGCTCCGAAGGCTTCAAGCACCTGCCTGAAAGGAACCTGTGTCCTGTTGTTTTCATCGATGAAGGGTTGCCCGGTCGCTTGGCTGAACTCTATCAAGTTCCCGTCAATGCTTACGCTGACGGTGTCTGCAGCACTGGTGAAGCCGATTGGCAGCAGCAACAGGCCAATAATGATGACTGTCGAGAGAATCCGATTTTTCATTTTTCATACCTCCGGGCAATTGGCTTGCTGAACTAATTAATCCTGTCTGGTTCGGGCAATTCTGCATCGCTGTCAATTGTGATGGTCTTAATAACGGGCTTGTTTTCATTTGCCACCGTCCCGTTTGGTCCGGAACTAGGCGTGCTTGCGATTTTGTCCACAACGTCCATGCCGCTGATGACCCTGCCAAATGCCGCGTATGCGCCGTCAAGGGAAGGGGTGTCGGCATGCATGATGAAAAACTGCGAGCCAGCCGAGTCGTAATTGTCCCCGCGCCGCGCCATGGACAATACGCCGCGCGTGTGCTTGAGGTTGTTGGAAAAGCCATTATCCAGAAATTCGCCCTTTATCGAATAGCCGGGGCCGCCGCTGCCAGTGCTGTCCGGATCGCCTCCCTGGATCATGAAGCCTTCAATAATGCGATGGAATGTCAGGCCGTCATAGTAGCCTGCCCGGGCCAAATACACGAAATTGCGCACCGATTGCGGCGCTAGGTCAGGGTAGAGTTCAAGAACGATCTTGCCTCCGTCTTCCATCGTGATTGTCGCTTGTATAGTGTTTGCGGTTCGCGAGGTTTGCACAACTACTGTCTTGCTTGCACCGTCCCAGTCCACGGCTGCGCCAAAGGCTTCAAGGACTATGCGGATAGGGAGGTAAGTGCGGCTGTCCTTGATCAGGGATGTTGTGTCGTTCGTTATCTTGACGCCGTTTTTTTCGATGTAGTCAGTGCCAATAGGCACTTTCACTATTATGCCGTCTTTTTCGGCGATTGCCGTCCTAGTGGCGTTGTCCCAGTCAACAGTTGCGCCGAAGGCTTCAAGAACTACCCTGAACGGAACCTGCGTCCTGCTGTTTTCATCGATGAAAGGATAGCCGGCTGTTTGGTTGAACACCACCTGCGCTCTGTCGATGCTTACGCTGACGGTGTCTGCGGCACTGGTGAAGCCGGTTGGCAGCAGCAACAGGCCGATTATGATGATTGAGAAGATTCGTTTTTTCATTTTTCATACCTCCAGGCAATTGAAATAATAACACGTGTAATACGTATAAATCAAGTATTTTTCAAAAATTCATCAAGTACAGGCGAAGGCTGAAACGGTTTAGTCAACCTTTTGCTGCTTGGTGAATTCCCACTCGCCGGTTTTCGTATTGCATTTTTTGATAAAAGCCGAGTTGCGGACCGCGTCGCCTTGGCTGTCAAAAGTGCCCGAACCCGTCACGCCGCTGTATTTCACGCTGCCGAGCACGGAAAGAACTTTTGCAGGGTCGGTGGAGCCCGCTTTTTTCAAAGCCTCCAGTGCTGTGTGATATGCGTCGTAGCCCATGGCTGACACAGTTGCGAACCAGTCGGTGCTGCCAACGAGTGTTTTTGCTGCAGCATTGCTGTTAATCCACGAATTAAATCCGCTGTCAAATGCGGGTGCGCCGCCTTTATGGTAGAATGCTGTAACGTAAACGTTGACATCCTTGCCTTTTGCTGCATCAAGGACAACATAAGAGTCCCAAGTGTCGCCGGCTAGAATGGGGATTTTCAGCTCTTGTGAGACAACCAGAGTAGCCGACATTTTCAGGGTGGAAAACTACAGGATAAAAAGTGTTCATTTATGCAATACCTCCTTAAGGATAATAACATTTTAACATATTGAATGTAGAAAACGCAAGAGGCGCAGGAAACATAAGAAATGACATACGAACTTTTCGTGATTCTTGTGTCATAATACATGGCTATGTTCTTATAGCTGTTGTTAAGCATTTAGCCTGCCTTTTACAGCAGTCAGCATGTTGGTTTTCCCGCACTTTGGGCATTTGACGCTGCATTTGCCGCCGAAGCTGTGGGCAGTGAACATGTAATTGAAAAAGCTGACCTGAAAGCTTACGCCGCATTCCGGGCAATCAAAGTGGTGGCTAGACGACTTTTTTGCGAGCCTGACTGCGTTAAAGGCAAAGACTGCCACCACAACGGCGATGACTATTACAAATGCTGGCATGAGATGAACCTCCTTTTTTTAACGTGGGTGCTGTCCGCGCACCGCTGCCGCGCTAAATTTCTTTGCGCGTGTAAACCAGGTTTGCGATTAATGCGGAAACCGCCAGCAGAACCAGCCCTGCCAATAGGCCGAAGGTCGGCAGCAAGTACACGTGAGCCGTGAAAAACTTTATGGCTGACCCAATGCCGCTCGTGAAATCCGTCCTTCGCGTAACAAACAAAAACAGCACCGCGATGACGTACATCGGCAGCATGGTAAAAACATACGCTTTCGTGAAACTGAACTTAAAAAATATCGGATAGGCGACGCCTACAGCGAAACAGAAATAAGCAAACGCGATTGCCAGCGTAGCCCAGTAAGGCAGCGCGTTCAGTCTTCCGCTCGTGACCATGGACATGATAAAGCCCAAAATGCCGCCTGTAGCGGCGTATGCCGCGCCGATGATCAGCGCGTACAGGTAACGGCCCAAAATCATTTCGGATTTTTTCAGCGGCAAAATGCCGTAGAGCTTGTCGCTGTGGCACTTTTCGTGGACGGAGAAAACCGACCCGCCGGATGTCACGGCAAACACCATGATGAACATCATCATGTATTCCGGCCCATGCGCCGCCAGCCCGATGACGACTCCGATGATTACAAGTAGCGAAGTCATCCGAAGCATTGACTTGCTGGCGTAAAAATCGAGCTTCGTTGCGTTTATGACCCTGTTCATGACACCTGCCCCCCTTTGCTGATGAAAACCAGGATTTCGTCAATGGACGGCAACTCGCCGGCAGAGCCTGCGCTGTTTCCCTTGACGCTGTGAAAATGCTCCAGCAAACCGTCTTTTGTGCCTGTGTAGAAAATCTTGCCGTGGTCGATCAGCGTGATGAAATCCGCGATGTGTTCCAAATCTGACGTTATGTGCGTGGAAAAAAACACGCTTTTTTCACCGTCTGCGACGTACTCGCGCAGAATTTCGAGCAGTTCGTTTCTCGCCACTGGGTCAAGGCCGCTGGTCGGTTCGTCCAGTATCAGCAGCTTCGCCTCGTGGGACATCGCCACAGCCAGCATCAGTTTCATTTTCATGCCTCGCGACAGTTCTTTTACCCGCTTGCCGGGCGGCAGTCCGAATTTGGAAAGATACTCGCCAAACAGCTTGCTGTTCCACCTGCTGTAAAACCCCTTGACGGCTTTTTCCACTTCGCGCAAACGCCAAGTGTCCACGAAGAAGATTTCGTCGAACACGGCAGCCAGCTCCTGTTTCACGGCCAGCTCGTCCTGCTGGTTGTCAAGGCCAAAGATATTAACCTCGCCGCTTTCCCTGATTGCCATGTTGAGGATGCACCGGATGGTGGTCGTCTTGCCCGCGCCGTTTTGGCCGACGAAGCCCATGACGCGCCCGGCGGGCAATGTGAAGGACACGGAGTCAAGCGTAAAATCGGTGTAGGATTTGCAGAGGCCCTGTACTTCTAATGCGTTGTTCATAGCTGTTACCCCCATTGGAAAAAATTATTTCGGCAATTTGCACATTAGCACTCGCTATTGGGTTTGTCAAGGCTTGACAAGAAAAAAAACAACATATCCGCGCAACGTGATGTGAAAAATGTTGTTGACACCATATACGACACCAGAATATAATATGTTTAGAGGTGAATCAGTTGAGTCAATGGGATAAACTAATAGATGAGATACTGAAATCGGATAAGAACTTAAGATTCGAAGATTTAGCGAAGGCTCTAACCAGAATAGGTTATACGCAGGGTCAGCCTAAAGGTGGCAGCAGTCATTATACATTTAGAAAAGATGGCAGAACGCCAATAACAATACCAAAAGCGGTACCGATAAATAAAGCTTATATTGAAATGGTTCGGGATGCCGTTATAGAATATGAAAGCGAGGTTGATTAAGCCATGAAGAAAGATTTGGCTCATTACATGAACCTGAATTACAGAATAGAAGTCATTGAGGACAAAGAGGAAGGAGGGTACGCTTTCTCCTGCCCTGATTTAAAAGGCTGTATCACTTGTGCCGATACTATTCAGCAAGGTTTTGAAATGATTGCAGATGCTAAAAAAAGTTGGTTTACGACTTGTTTGGCGGATAATATACCTATACCGGAACCTAGCAACATAAACGAGTATAGTGGGCAGTTTAAGCTCCGCATACCGAAATCGTTGCACAAGGCACTCGCAGAACGTTCACAGCAAGAAGGTATTTCAATGAATCAGTATTGCGTGTATTTATTGAGCAGTATGGTAAACGCAATTTAAGCGTGAATTTTTCTAATATCCCTACTAAAAGAGCGCAAAAAACATAATATTCTTCTCTGATGGCGCTTATGTGGAAAAAGACGCGACCGTGTTTGTCAAGGACAAGAACGAATACGATCCGCTGAAGCAGTACAACCGGGTAAAGCACACCATAATCGGAAGGTCTATCGGAAACGGGAAGATGTACCCCAATGGTAAAAAGCCAGTTGGGGTACAGCTCGGCAGGCACCCACTATACAGAAGGGATAAAGGCGAAGCTGACGCTCGCATTCATATCCGCAGTCATAAGAAACGAGCAGGTGAAAGCTTGCCGCGAAAGCGGGCTGCCGACAAACCGGATGGCCAACGAACTGAACCAAATCTGCATGCACATGAACGGAAAGGACGAATACTTCGTGTGCCACACGGAAAACCAGCGGCAGGTGCTGCTGATGAAAGCGTGCGGAGTGCTTCCAGGGTCCAAAAACAAGAAGACAATTGAAATGGAGGCTCAGGCAGCAGAACCAGCCCTGCCAATAAGCCGAAGGTCGGCAGCAAGTACACGTGAGCCGTGAAAAACTTTATGGCGAATACAACTTCATCTTTTCAAATTATAGCTGGTGTTGCGGTAATTGCCCACCTTAGTCACCAAGCCTTTCGCTATCAAATCATTCAATATTTCACGTACACGCCGTTGTGAAAGCCCTGTAATCTCAGACAACTGCGATGATGTAGCCGTGCCGTTATCAGAAAGGTAAGCCATAATCCATTGCTTTTTTCCGTTACCTTCAATCGGCGCTTTATCGGCGCTCTCCGCCGATTGACCGCCGATTGGATACCGATTGACCGCCGATTGGATGTTTTCCGCCGCAGTTTGCGAGCGCACAGCAAATCTTAGCAGCTTCTCGTAAATCATCTTTTGTTTTCCATTCTTTGAACTGATAAGATTCACCTTCTTTTGCATTTAGCAGTTCATTTATGGTTTCGCGGACTCTCATTCACGGTCACCTCTTCGGCATTATCTGTACAACATTTAATAATTTGTATATTATTGCATGTATTTGTAGAATATTCTACACTCTGCTGGAAGCTCTTGACAAGAACTTACGGAGGTGAGAATTAGCGGAGGCGAGTTGTTTTTCCTGAAACGTAATTTCCCGCGGTTACTCCGTCTTTTCTGCAGACCATCCTTCGAGCGGTAGGCGCTGCATTGCTCCGAAGATCTTGCTTTTCAGGTCGGGGTACTGCGCCTCGAGGGTTTTCAGCAGCGCCTTTATTTCTTCGCGCTTGCTTACACCGTTCATCGGGCACGGGTTGTGTACGACGGGGAGGCTGTGTTTTGCCGCAAGGCTGCTGATCATGCTCTCGCCGACGTAGAGGAGCGGGCGTATTTGCGTGACGTCCGCCCTGCTCAGATAAGTCACAGGTTGAAAGCAGTTAATCCTGCCTTCGTACAGCAGCGACATCAGGAAGGTCTCGACTGCATCGTCGAAATGATGCGCGAGGGCGATTTTCCGTATTCCGAGGCTGAGTATCAGATCGCTGAGCGCGCCGCGCCTCATTTTTGCGCAGAGTGCGCATGGATTTTTCTCGCGCCGCTCCACAAAGATCACCCGCGCCAAGTCGCGCTTTTCGACTGTGTACGGCGTCCCGAGGCTGTCGCACAATGCTTTGATCTGCGAAAAGTCCGTTCCCTCGAAACCCATATCGAGTGTGACCGCGTGGATATTGAATGGTTTTGGGTAATATTTGCGCAGGCCGGCAAGTGCGCAAAGCATAGCCAGGGAGTCTTTTCCGCCGGATACGCCCACGGCTATAGTCTCTCCGCTCTCTATCATATTGTAATCGTCCATGCACCTGCGGACAATGCCTTCCAGTTTCTGCATATGCTTCTTGTTCCTTTGAGGCGAAAAAATGTAATATTGACATTGAGCATGCGCGAGTAAATCGGCGAAAAACGGAGAATACGCAAGGTCGGGGTGTGCAATGCTGCAAAATTCAAAAACAGTTGTTGACACATGCATCCGCG
>WRJK01000051.1 GCA_009782285.1 Clostridiales bacterium | reverse complement strand
TCTGTCCCGGCTGTGGGGCCTGTACTAATGTATGCCCTGCAAATGCGCTGAAGATGGACAATGACAAAGAGGGTTTATATCGCCCTGCTTTAAATGCCGAAATGTGTACGAATTGCGGAAAGTGTATTTCTGTTTGTATGCATAAAGCTCGTTTTTTTCTGGATGATACGGAAGCATTCTTTGATGCGCTTGCAAACGGTGAGGATGTTTGTGTTATTACTGCTCCTGCGATAAAAACCAATTTTCCTGCCTACAAACGCCTGTTTACGTATCTTAGGCGTCTTGGAGTCAAAAAAATATATGATGTATCCTTAGGTGCGGATATTTGTATCTGGGGGTATCTTAGGTATATTGAAAGTGGAAATACACACCCTATTATTGCACAGCCGTGTCCGGCGATTGTTTCTTATTGCGAGACGCACAATCACAGGCTTTTGAGAAATCTCTCTCCTGTCCATAGCCCAATGGGTTCTCTTGCTGTTTATATGAGAAATTACGAGGGAATCAGCGGGAAAATTGCTGCTCTTTCACCTTGCATTGCAAAAGCCAATGAATTTAGCGCAATAGAAACCATTGATTACAACGTCACATTTGAAAAACTGTTCAATTACATCGACGAACGCGGCATAAACTTGCCTATGCAGCCTTCAGGCTTCGATCACTACGACTGTGCGCTGGGCAGTGTTTTTTCCACGCCGGGAGGACTTAAGGAAAACATTGAGTTTTTCCTTGGCAGTTCCCTTAGCATAGACCGCGCTGAAGGCAAGCATGTGGTGTACCGTAAACTGGACGAGTACGAAGAGCAGCAGGGAATGGAACTGCCCGACGTATTCGACGTGCTGAATTGTGAAGAGGGCTGCAACATGGGCCCCGCAAGCGGGAATCAAAGCAGCTTTTTCCATGTGGGCCGGGCAATGGACAGGGCGAGGAAAGCTGCGCGGGAAGGTCGCGATGCCAGATATTTCGAAGCGCTTTACAATGAATACGACACCAAACTGCAGCTGGAACATTTTCTTCGCAGATACTCGCCTATGCCAGTATCTACCCTTCGAATAACGGAAGCTGACATCGAACAAGCGTACATGCTGATGAACAAGGACACTGAGACGAAGCGCAAATTCGATTGCGGCGCCTGTGGATCCGACACGTGCCTCGGCATGGCGCGCAAACTTGCACTGCACGTGAACATTCCTGAAAATTGCTTGCAGAGCAGCCGCTTGAAAATCGAAAAGGAGCAACAAGTGCTTGAGGAGCTTCACAGAATCAACTTGGACAATGCTGAAGAGATAGAGCGTGACATTGACCGGATAAAAGGCTATGTGGATCAGTTGTGGTCCAACATCGGTGCTGTGAACAGTACCATATCTGGATTTGACAAGGTTGAAAATATTATCAACAGTATATCGTTTCAGATCAATATCATTGCAATTAACGCGTCAATTGAGGCGGCAAGGCTTGGAGAGGTAGGCAAAGCGTTCAGCGTCATCGCTGAAGAGGTGCGCAAGTTGGCAAAGGTTACACAGGAAACCATGACGGAAAACCACACCGTATTCACAGGTGCCACGAGCACGATGGGCGATATGAATGCGATGATAAAACAGATTCTAGACTCTGTAACATCGGCCTATAACAGGATACAGGAAATAAACCGCGCAAATGCGGAGAATAGTGACGCAGGCTGATTCCTATTGCATTATTAGCGTTTTTATGTTAAAATTCTACTTGTGTATATATGAAACAGGGTGACACAGGCAGGGTGACACAGGAACCGTCCCCTTTTGTCACATGGGGGTTCAAATGACTATCAGCGACATAAAAAACATTCTTGACTGCACGATCCTTTGCGGCGAGGATCAACTTGGTACCGACATAAATACTGCCGACGGCGCGGACATGATGTCTGACGTGCTTGCTTTCGCAAAGGAACACGGAGTGCTGCTTACCGGGCTTGTCAACTCGCAGGTAGTACGCACTGCTGAAATGATGGACATGACGTGCATCGTTTTCGTGCGCGACAAGACGCCCGACCAATCCATAGTGGATCTTGCTGACAATTGCGGGATAGTTATTATGAAAACACGGGAAATGATGTTCTCTGCATGCGGAAAGCTGTACGAAGCCGGCATTCGCAGCGAGGCGAGCAGCATATGAATGCGATTGAACTCAAATATGCTATCCCGGGAGATGATTTCACACGGGCGGGCGAAGCGTCGTCCGCGATAAAAATGCGCCTGAAACAGATGGGCTTTGACCCTGGATTCATCCGGCGCGTGGCGATAGCCGTCTATGAGGGTGAAATAAACATGGTCATTCATGCGAACGGTGGCGAGATTGCAGTCAACATATCTCCGGAAAGCACCGACATAACCTTGATTGACGACGGCCCTGGGATTCCGGATGTTGAAAAAGCCATGCAGGCCGGGTTTTCTACTGCGCCGGAAAATGTCCGCAACCTCGGGTTTGGCGCCGGGATGGGGCTGCCCAACATGAAGAAGTACACAGACGAGATGGATGTCCAGTCGGAAGTCGGCATAGGCACGACAGTAAGGATGAAGATATATGCAAACGCAACTTGAGCAACATGACCCTTTTTTCCATTCGGTTCATTTGGAACAGGATTTGTGCAAAGGGTGCATCAACTGCATCAAACGTTGCCCTACCCAAGCGATAAGAGTGCGAAGCGGCAAGGCGAACATTACCAAGGAATTCTGCATCGACTGCGGTGAGTGCATTCGAATATGCCCCCACCACGCAAAGAAAGCTGTTTTTGACCCATTCGACGTTCCAGGAAAGTTTGAATACACAGTGGCTCTGCCGGCACCGTCGCTTTTCGGGCAGTTCAACAACCTTGACGACCCGGCAATCGTACTGCAGGGTCTGCTCGACATTGGCTTTGACGACGTGTACGAGGTGAGCGCCGCAGCAGAATTGGTATCTGAACTGACACGCAACATGATTGCCGAAGGAAGCTGCCCTTTGCCGGTCATATCGTCGGCGTGCCCTTCTGTTGTGAGGCTTATCAGGGTTCGGTTCCCCAGCCTGCTAGAGCTTATGCCCACCCTGAACCCACCCATAGACATTGCGGCAGCAGCAGCGTCGCGCATAGCAATGGAAAAAACAGGGCTGCCTCGCAACAAGATAGGAGTCATATTCATTTCACCGTGCCCGGCAAAAGTCACGGCGGTGTATTCCCCTCTTGGCATGGAAAAATCAGAAGTTGACGCCGTTTTTGCCATAAGCGACGTTTATCCTCGCCTGCTTCATGTCATGAAGCACGACGTTAGCAGCGGGGTAACGTCAAAGAGCGGCAAAATAGGCATTGGTTGGGGCGGTAGCGGCGGCGAAGCCAACGCTCTATTAAACGACAACTGCCTTGCTGCTGATGGCATAGAGAACGTCATACGGGTACTTGAAGACTTGGAAGACGGGAAGCTTCAAGCGGGGCTTGAGTTCATCGAACTGAACGCCTGCGCGGGAGGTTGCGTAGGAGGGGTGCTGACCGTTGAAAACCCGTTCATCGCAAAGACAAAGCTCAAGCGCCTGAGGAAGTACATGCCGGTGGCTGTCAGCCATCTGGAAGGTACTGTGCCTGACGGGGCGTACCAGGATTTCCCCATCAAGTACGAACCTGTATACAGGCTTGGGGAAGGCATCGAGGAGAACATCGCACTTATGGCCAAAGCAGAGGAACTGATGTCACGGTTGCCTGACTTAGACTGCGGCTCCTGTGGGGCTCCAACTTGCGAGGCGTTTGCAAAGGACGTGGTTTGCGGCATTGCAAAGGAAAAGGAGTGCATTCATCTTTTGCGTGACTATTTACATAAATTATCCAGCGAAATTGGCGATTAGTTATTTCATTTCATAATAATCGGAGGAGGGATTATGCTTGTCGGGGAATTGGCGAGCCTGCCGGGATTTGTTCTGGTAAATAATGGAGAAGAACCTGAGAGGAGCATCGAAAGCGTCTACTGCTGCGACTTGCTCAGCCTTGTTATGGGCCGGGCACCGGCCGGGGGTGCTTGGGTTACTGTCATGGGCAATGTCAATTCAGTGGCGGTCGCTGTGCTTGCCGACGTTGCCTGTGTCGTCCTTGCTGAGGGTGCAGCTTACGACGACGTTGCTGAACACCGTGCCAAAGACAAGGGGGTGGCGCTGTTCAAAACCGATTTGCCAGTTTTTGACGCAGCGCTTTTGATTCACAGCATGCTTGGCAATCGTGATGATTAAACTCTCCTACGACTTGCATATCCATTCCTGCCTGTCGCCCTGCGCGGACGACGACATGACCCCTGCAAACATAGCGGGCATGGCATACGTCAAGGGGCTTGATGTCATAGCGCTTACAGACCACGGTTCAGCGCTTAACTGTCCCGCATTGGCAAAAGCCGCAGAAAAGTACGGCATCACTTTCATACCCGGCATGGAGGTCTGTACATCAGAAGAAATACACGTTGTCTGCTTGTTCCCTGACCTTTCGAATGCATTAAAAGCGGGCAACGACGTGTACAGCCGCCTGCCTGACATAACTGGCGGAAGAGGCTTGTTCGGGCATCAGCTTGTTATGGACGAAGGCGACAACGTTACTGAGAGCGTTGAACGCCCACTGTGGCTGCCCACGACGTTAAGCTTTGACGAACTTTTCGCGTTGGTAGAGAGCTGCTGTGGCGCATTTATCCCTGCGCACATAGACCGGCCTTCCGCAAGCGTACTCTCACAGCTGGGTTTTGTGCCGCCGGGCAGCCGTTTTTCCTGCGCAGAGGTCAGCAATGTTTTAAACTTGCCGTCAGTACTGGCCAAGCACGATTATCTGCGGGGATGCAACTTCATTTGCTCATCCGACGCACACTCGCTTGGGCAAATTAACGAAGCAAACAACTTCATCGAAACCGAGTCGCGAGGGCCTGACGACATTTTAAAAAGCCTGCGCAATCTGAAACCGACTTAAAACAACAAAAACCGATAAAGTTGTAGATTTTTTCGTGATAATTTGTTAAAATGTCATCATCAACCAAACAACCAATAAGGAGGAACAGCAATGGCAAAAAAGATAAGCCAAATCCCGTTTAAGGGAACACCGGAGCAGGAGGCGGAACTTTTAAGGATAATAGACGCCCACGCAGCAGCCAGAGGTGAACTGATGCCTATCCTGCAAGAGGCACAGGATGTTTACGGGTACTTGCCGATAGAGGTGCAGACTATAATTGCGAAACGCATGGGCATACCACTTGAAGAGGTTTATGGCATCGTAACGTTCTACACGCAGTTTTCCTTGGAACCCAAGGGCAAATACAACATTATGGTTTGCCTGGGCACTGCGTGCTACGTGCGCGGCGCCGGCGAGATATTGGAACGAATGAAAGAACGGCTCGGCATTGAGGCAGGAGGCTGCACCATAGACGGGAAGTTTTCGCTTGAGGCGTGTCGGTGCATCGGTGCATGCGGGTTGGCTCCTGTCCTGATGGTAAACGAAGAAGTCTACGGGCGGCTTACGGTCGATGACGTAGACAGGATTGTAGCGAAGTATGAGTAATGGAAGAATTGTCGCTAAATGTGCTTGACGTCGCGCAGAACGGTATAGCGGCGGCAGCTACCCTTATGGAGATTTCGGTGACAGCAGACAGTGGCGAAGACTCCCTTGTGATAGAAATCAAGGACAACGGGCGCGGAATGACCCCAGAGCAGCTTGAGTCGGTGGAAGACCCTTTTTTCACCACCCGGACTACTCGGCCTGTTGGGCTGGGGGTGCCACTGTTCAAGATGGCTGCAGAGCAGAGCGGAGGACGCTTCGAGATCGTTTCGAAGCAAGGCACCGGAACGGCGGTCAGAGCAGAATTCGGACTGACTCACATAGACCGTGTGCCGCTTGGCGACATCAATTCGACCATACATACCCTAGTAACGTTCAACCCAGGCATAGATTTCGTCTATTCCTACACGGCAGACGGCGCAGGGTTTACGCTGGACACAAGAGAGTTCAAAGAAATCTTGGAGGGGGTGCCCCTCGACAACCCCGAGGTTTCAGCATATATCAAGGAATATCTAATAGAAAACATGAAAGAAATCGGATTTGAGGTTTAAGTAAATTTCAATAAAAAGACTAACAAGAAAGGTGTGATAGAATGAAAACATTAGCTGAACTGCAGGCCATAAGGGACAAGATGCAAACGCAAGTCGGGCTGCGTCAGGACGGCGAGGCAAAGACAAGGGTCGTTGTGGGCATGGCTACCTGTGGCATAGCGGCGGGGGCCCGCCCCGTGTTGAACGCTTTCGCGGAACTTGTCCAGCAGAAAGGCATGACCAACGTAATGGTGACTCAGACAGGCTGCATCGGGCTTTGCCAGTACGAACCGATAGTTGAGATAACGGCACCGGGGCAGGACAAGGTGACCTATGTGAAAATGGACGCAGACAAGGCCAGAGAGGTTGTAGAACAGCACCTTAAGCGTGGCGTTGTAATAGGAAAATATACCGTCAACGCTGAAGACGTTGCAAAATAAAGGAGGAAAAAATAATGTATCGTTCACATGTTTTAGTTTGCGGCGGAACGGGCTGTACCTCCTCTGGGAGCAGGGCTGTAATTAAGAAGCTGGAGGAAGAAATCGTTGCCCTCGGGCTGTCCGAAGAGATACAGGTCGTGCAGACAGGTTGTTTCGGGCTGTGCGAAATGGGCCCGATAATGATCGTCTACCCGGACGGCAGCTGCTACTCAAAGGTCAGGGAAGAAGACATCCCAGAAATAGCGTCCGAGCATCTACTCAAAGGGCGCCCGGTGGAACGGCTGCTCTTTGTCGAGATGGCAGAAGGGGAGGGCATACGTTCGCTCAATGACACCAATTTCTACAGAAAGCAGCACCGCATCGCTTTGCGCAACTGTGGCGTCATCAATCCGGAGGTCATAGATGAGTACATCGCCTATGACGGGTACATGGCACTCGGCAAGGTCATCACGGAGATGGCGCCGGGCGATGTTATCCAATGCATAAAAGACAGCGGTTTGCGGGGCAGAGGCGGAGCCGGCTTTCCAACAGGCCTGAAGTGGGGTTTCGCGAGCAAGTATGATGCAGACCAAAAGTATGTCTGCTGCAACGCCGACGAAGGCGACCCTGGCGCATTCATGGACCGCTCTGTGCTTGAGGGAGATCCCCACGCCGTGCTGGAAGCAATGGCGATAGCCGGATACGCCATTGGAGCGACGCAGGGGTACATATACATACGCGCCGAATACCCGATTGCTGTCAAACGCCTAGAAATTGCCATAGAGCAGGCTAGGGAATACGGCCTTCTGGGGAAAAACATATTAGGCACCGACTTCTGCTTTGACCTAGATTTAAGGCTTGGCGCCGGTGCATTCGTCTGTGGCGAGGAAACCGCGCTGATGGCGTCAATCGAAGGCAAACGCGGCGAGCCGCGCCCCCGGCCCCCGTTCCCGGCTGAAAAGGGCCTCATGGACAGACCCACAGTGCTCAACAATGTTGAGACCTACGCCAACATACCGCAAATTATCCTAAATGGCGCCGATTGGTTCGCGTCAATGGGTACTGAGCGCTCTAAAGGCACAAAAGTGTTTGCACTTGGCGGCAAGATTAACAACACCGGGCTTGTGGAAGTGCCTATGGGCACCACCTTGCGTGAGATTATTGAAGAAATCGGCGGCGGCATACCGAACGGAAAGAAATTCAAAGCAGCTCAGACTGGCGGCCCATCGGGAGGATGCATCCCGGTGGAGCACATCGACACCCAGATCGATTACGACAACTTGGTAGAGATAGGGTCAATGATGGGTTCCGGCGGCATGATAGTCATGGATGAAGACAACTGTATGGTGGACATAGCCAAATTCTTTTTGGACTTTACCGTAGACGAGTCCTGCGGGAAATGCGTCCCCTGCCGAATAGGCACAAAGCGCATGTACGAGATGCTTGAAAAGATAACGTCCGGCAGGGGCGAGCTTGAGGATCTTGACAAGCTTGAAAAACTCTGCTTTCATATAAAGAACAATGCGCTTTGCGCACTGGGGCAGACAGCGCCAAACCCGGTGCTGTCGACCATGAGGTACTTTCATGACGAGTACGTCGCCCACGTTGTTGAAAAAAGGTGCCCGGCGGGAGTATGCAAAGCATTGATGTCCTACCACATCGGCGACCTGTGCATCGGCTGCACTGCCTGCGCCAAAGCTTGCCCGGTTGACGCCATATCAGGCGTGGTCAAAGGCAAGCACACGATAGACCAGTCGAAGTGCATCAAGTGCGGGGCGTGCATGAAGGCTTGCAGGTTCAACGCGGTTACAAAAGGGTAACTTAGGTAGAATGAGAAAGGAATAAAACTATGGTTAACATAAAGATTAACGGAATTACAGTAAGCGTACCTGAAGATTCCACGGTGCTTGAAGCAGCAAGACTGGCGAACATACGGATTCCCACCCTGTGCTACCTAAAGGAGATAAACGCCATCGGTTCCTGCCGCATTTGCGTTGTGGAGGTAAAGGGCGCAAAAACCCTAGTGGCTTCCTGCGTACATCCTGTCAGTGAAGGGATGGAGGTGTTCACTTCCACTCCGGAGGTGTTGGAAAGCCGCAAACAGACTTTGGAACTGATACTGTCAGACCATGACAGAAGATGCCTGAGCTGCGTTAAAAGCAATAGGTGCGAGCTTCAGGCTTTGGCGAGCGAGCTGGGCGTGGACGACGAGGGTGCCTACGACGGAGAGAAAACCACGCATGAAATAGACTTCAGCACCAAGCACATGTATAGGGATAACAACAAATGCGTTGTATGCCGCCGTTGCGTGGCAGCCTGCGACAAATTACAGAGCGTAGGTGTGCTCGGCACCAACGACCGGGGGTTTGTGACAAAAGTCGGCTGTGCATTCGACATGGATCTTGATGAGACAGCATGCGTGTCCTGTGGCCAATGCATTGTGGCATGCCCCACCGGCGCACTATCCGAGGTGGACAACACCCACGAAATATGGGCAGCACTCGCAGACCCGACGAAGCATGTAGTCGTGCAGACAGCGCCGTCGGTGCGCGTCACGCTGGGGGAAGAATTCGGATTGCCCATCGGCACCAACGTTCAGGGCAGGATGGCCGCAGCACTGCGCCGTTTGGGCTTCGACAAGGTGTTTGACACCGACTTCGCAGCGGACCTCACCATTATGGAAGAGGCCACCGAACTGCTTGAGCGGGTAAAGCACAAAGGGACACTGCCAATGATAACCTCCTGCTCGCCGGGCTGGGTCCGGTTTTGTGAGCAGTTCTATCCAGACATGATCCCCAACCTTTCCACGTGCAAATCGCCACAGCAGATGTTTGGGGCAATTGTCAAAAGCTACTATGCCGAAAAAACAGGCATCAGCCCCAAAGACATAGTGGTTGTGAGCATAATGCCCTGCGTGGCGAAAAAATTCGAGCTCACCCGTGACGACCAAGCAGCAAACAATGTGCCGGACGTTGACATCTCTGTTTCCACAAGGGAGCTTGGGCGCATGATAAGGAAAGCCGGCATCCAATTCGCGGACCTTCCGGACGAAGAATTCGACAGCCCTCTTGGGCTCGGAACCGGCGCAGGCCACATATTCGGTGCTACCGGCGGGGTCATGGAGGCAGCGCTTCGCACAGCCGTCGAAACACTGACCGGTGAGCGCCTTGACGCACTCGAGTTCGAGCAGGTGCGCGGCACAGACGGAATAAAGGAAGCGTCCTACAGCGTCGCGGGCCTAGATGTGAAAGTCGGCATAGCAAACGGCCTTGGAAATGCGAGGAAGCTGCTGGATTCTGTTAAATCAGGAGAGAAGCAGTACCATTTCATAGAAATCATGGCGTGCCCCGGCGGCTGCGTAAACGGCGGCGGCCAGCCTGTGCAATTCGCAGAAGTGCGCAACTTCACAGACCTCAAGGCACTCCGTGCAAAAGGGCTCTATGACCAAGATCAAACCGAAGAATTAAGGCGTTCCCACGACAACCCCGACATCAAAAAACTGTACGAGGAATACTTGGGTGAGCCGGGCGGGTACAAATCTCACCATCTCCTCCACACGTCGTACAAGGCAAGAAACGCCTATTAACGATTAACGGCTTGCAGGTCTAGCGCTTTGACAAAAAACGAATTCACAAATTAAAAGGAGCAGCCCAACAGGAGCTGCTCCTTGATGTCTATTTCCTTTTGCTGATAGGCATGTAGTCGAGGGGTTTCTGCACACAAATGTAAGCAGGCCGGATGAGCCGTTTGCCCGCAATCAGCTCTTCCATGCGGTGGGCGCACCAGCCCGAAAGCCTCGCCGTGGCAAAAAGAGGCGTTGAAATGTCGATAGGAATATTGAGCGCATTGTAAACGAACCCCGAATACAAGTCAACATTAGCAGGCATCGGCTTGTCTGTGCCCTTCACTTCTTTGTACAAGACAGGTGCCCGCTTTTCAATGAAGTCGCAGAGCATGAAATCGTCAAGCAGCTGCTTGTCCGCAGCAAGCTCCTTGGCCATGCCTTTGAGGATGACTGCCCTTGGGTCTGATATGGTGTACACAGCGTGCCCGAGCCCGTATATGAGCCCGCTCCCGTCATTCGCCTCGCCCTTCAGGACTTTTATCAAATATTTCTCAACTTCTTTGTGGTTTGTAATGTCTTTCACGTTTTTCTTCAGATCTGATATCATTTTCAGGACGGCCAAGTTCGCACCGCCGTGCTTTGGTCCTTTGAGGGAGCCGATAGCGGCAGAAATCACAGAATAAGTATCAGAGTCGGTTGAAGAAAGCAGGTGGGTGGCAAAGGTGGAATTGTTCCCGCCCCCGTGCTCCGCGTGGAGCATTAGGGAAATGTCCAAAAGCTTAGCCTCAAGTTTTGTGAATTCGCCCGTAGGCCTTGTCATCCTAAGTATGTTCTCCGCCGTAGAGAGCGCAGGAAGAGGGTTGTGTATATGCATGCTTTCGTTGTCGAAATACGATTTTTTTGCTTGATATGCATAAGACACCAAGGGAGGGAAATACCCCATGAGCATAATCGACTGGCGCAGGACGTTCGGTATTGAAAGATCGTCAGGCGTCGGGTCGTAGGAATACAAGGCGAGTACGCTCCTGGCAAGTTTGTTCATAATGTTCGCTGATGGCGCCGTCATGATCATGTCTCTTGCAAACCCGACGGGCAGCTCCCGGTGCGAGCTTAAAAGCTCATTAAACTCTGCTAGCTGCTTCTTGTTTGGCAGGTCTCCGAACAGAAGCAGGTACGAGATTTCTTCGAAGCCAAACCTGTCCTCAGCGATGCAGTTCTTCACAAGGTCCTCCACGTCGTAGCCCCTGTAAAACAGTTTTCCCTCTACAGCAACCTTTTCGTTCTTCTCGTTAATCTTGTACCCGTCGACAGCACCAATCCTTGTCAACCCTACAACCACTCCGGTTCCGTTGGCGTTCCGCAGGCCCCTTTTAACGTCATGCTTGATGAACAGGTCGTTTGCGATCTCATTGTTTTTAGTAAGAGTTTTCGACGTATTTTCCACATAAGGCAGCATATCCTTCTTATGAGGCACACCAGACTGTGCGTTATTTGATTTATCTGGTTTCCCATTCTTTTTCTTAAGGTTGTCGGCATTCCTCGCAAAATTCAATTTAAACATGCAGCGATCTCCTTTCAGTATTGACGCTAATTGAGATAGTATAGCACAAAGAGGCAAGAAAAGGCAATACCATTTGCGAAATTTTTACATTTGAGGTATAATATATGGGTTATGGCTAAGTTCAAAATAGTATCTGAATACAAGGTAACAGGCGACCAGCCTGAAGCGGTGGCAAGGTTGTCAGACGGCGTCTTGCAGGGGAAAAGGCATCAGACACTGCTTGGGGTGACCGGTTCAGGGAAGACTTTTACGATTGCCAACGTGATTGAGAAAGCCCAGAGGCCGACGCTGGTAATTTCGCACAACAAAACCCTTGCCGCGCAGCTCTGCGGAGAATTCAAGGAGTTTTTTCCGGGCAATGCGGTAGAGTATTTTGTGAGCTACTACGACTACTACCAGCCCGAAGCATATGTACCTTCAACCGACACCTATATAGAAAAAGATTCCGACATCAACGCAGAAATTGAGAAGCTGCGGCATTCGGCGACAGCCGCCTTGGCTGAAAGGCGCGATGTCATCATCGTTGCCAGCGTTTCGTGCATATACGGGCTGGGCAGCCCCTTCGACTATGAAAACCAGATGCTGTCCCTTCGTACCGGTACGGTTAAAAGCAGGCAGGACATACTCAGGCGGCTTGTGGACATCCAATATGTTCGGAACGACATGGATTTCTCGAGGGGGTGCTTCCGGGTGAGGGGAGACATCGTCGATATTTTCCCGGCCGGCGCAGATAACGCCGTCAGGATCGAGCTTTTCGGCGACGAAATCGAATCGCTAAAAGAAATAAACTCTGTTACAGGGGAAATCCTAGGCATCCGGAACCATGTGGCTGTTTTCCCGGCTTCGCACTACGTGACGTCAAAAGAAAACATGGAACAGGCGGTGCTGACCATCGAAGACGAACTGAACGAGAGGGTAAGGTGGTTTACGGACAGGGGAAAGCTGCTCGAAGCCCAGAGGATTGCCCAAAGGACGCGCTACGACATTGAAATGCTGAGGGAAATAGGCATCTGCAAAGGAATCGAGAACTATTCCAGGCATATTAACGGGCTGCCTGAAGGATCAAAACCCTATACGCTGTTAGACTACTTCCCAAAGGATTTCCTGCTGGTGGTGGACGAATCCCATGCCATGCTTCCGCAGCTGAGAGCCATGTACGCAGGGGACCGCTCCAGGAAATCCTCACTGGTTGAATACGGTTTCAGGCTACCTTCCGCGCTGGACAACAGGCCGCTCATGTTTGAAGAATTCCGCGAGATCGTCAACCAAGCCATCTATGTCAGCGCTACGCCGGCAGAGTACGAAAAAGGGCTGTCGGGCGGAGTGTCGGCCGAACAGGTTATTAGGCCGACAGGGCTTTTGGATCCGGAAATAGCAGTGCATAGGAGCGAAGGCCAGATTGACGACCTCATAGGTGAGATCAACAAGGTGACGGGGCGAGGGGAAAAGGTCCTGGTTACCACGCTGACGAAGAAAATGGCGGAAAGCCTGACGGACTATGTCAAAAACACGGGAATAAAGGCCCGATACCTGCATTCGGAGATAGAAACCCTTGAAAGGCTCGAGATAATACGCGATCTAAGGATGGGCGTGTTTGACGTCCTCATTGGCATAAACCTGCTCAGGGAAGGGCTGGACCTGCCTGAAGTGTCCCTTGTCGCCATACTAGACGCGGACAAGCAGGGTTTTTTAAGGACCGAGACTTCGCTTGTACAGACCATCGGCCGCGCTGCAAGGAACGCAAACGGCAGAGTCATAATGTATGCAGACGCGGAAAGCGACGCGATGATGAAAGCCATTGGCGAAACGAACCGGCGCCGCAGCATACAGAAAAAATACAACGACGAAAACGGAATAACGCCGAAGACCATAGAAAAAGGGGTGCGCGCAGTGATTGAGGCGACAAAAGTGGCTGAACAGGGCGCAGAATACTATCACGGCAAGAGTTCGCTGGAGCTGACCAAAAAGGAGCTGGCCGACTACGTAAAATCCCTTGAGAAAGACATGAAGCAGGCAGCGTCAGACCTGCAGTTCGAAAAGGCTGCCATGCTCAGGGACCTAGTCTTTGAGTACAAGTTCAGCCTGAACAAATAACAACTGACAAATACCGCTGATTGGAGACATGCTGCAAATGCCTGGCGAAATTATCATTAAAGGCGCAAACGAACACAATTTAAAGAACATTGACTTAAGGATACCCAGAGACAAAATGGTGGTTTTCACAGGGCTTTCGGGTTCAGGGAAGTCTTCCCTCGCCTTTGACACCTTGTATGCAGAAGGGCAGAGGCGCTACGTGGAGAGCCTGTCGGCATACGCCAGGCAGTTCCTTGGCCAGATGGAAAAGCCGGACGTGGAGTACATCGAGGGCCTTTCGCCTGCGATTTCGATAGACCAGAAGTCGACCAGCAAAAATCCCAGGTCAACCGTGGGCACGGTAACCGAGATACACGACTACCTCAGGCTCATGTACGCCAGGATCGGGGTGCCCCACTGCCCTGTCTGCGGGATACCCATAAGCAGCCAATCGGTGGATCAGATAGTAGACAACCTCATGGAGCTTTCAGAAGGGACGCGGATTTTGGTGCTGGCGCCGGTGATTAGGCAGCGGAAGGGCGAGCACGAAAAGATCATCAGCAGGATAAGGCGTGAAGGCTTTACCAGGGCGAGGGTAGACGGCAGGGTCGTCCAAATCAACGAAGAAGAAATCGACTTGGAAAAAACATTCAAGCATACGATTGAAATAGTCGTCGACAGGATTGTCATAAAAAGAGGGGCAGAAAGCAGGCTGTCGGAGGCGGTGGAGCTGGCCATATCCCATGGAGAAGGGCTTGTCGCAGTCTCAATTCAAGGAGAAGGCGGTGCAGAGTCCGAAGAGCGCATATTCAGCAGTTCGCTGGCGTGCCCCGAGCACGGGGTGAGCATTGAGGAGCTGGAACCGAGGATGTTCTCGTTCAACAGCCCCTTTGGCGCGTGCCCATCGTGCAACGGGCTTGGGTTCAAGCAAGCCATCGACCCGGACATGATAATAGACAACCAAGATTTGAGCTTGTCCGGTGGGTGCCTCGGCAACGTGTACGCTTCCATGGAAATAGCAGGGTTCTACGGGCAGATGATAACGGCGCTTGCCGGCGAGCACGGAGTGTCTATGACCGCACCATACAGGGAACTACCTGAATCGTTCAAACGTGAGCTTTTGTACGGAACAGAGGGACGCCGTATCAGGTACACCTACGAGAGCAAGAGCGGCAATTCCAAGTCGCAGATGAACCACCCCTTTGAAGGAGTGATCAACAATTTGGAAAGGCGCTACCGGGAGACGGGCTCCGATTTCATAAAGGAAAAAATGGAAAAGTTCATGCTTGTGACCCCTTGCGATGCTTGTGGGGGCAAACGGCTGAAGCC
Source organism: Clostridiales bacterium (assembly GCA_009782285.1). Taxonomy (GTDB): domain Bacteria; phylum Bacillota; class Clostridia; order Peptostreptococcales; family Anaerovoracaceae; genus WRJK01. The sequence continues at coordinate 4,352 of WRJK01000051.1, read as the reverse complement.
TGAAGTCCTAGGAGTGACTGTTTCAGGTAAAAACATAGCAGAAATATCCAATTTCTCGATAACCGAGGCACTGGAGTTCATCAGCGGCATGAAGCTCTCCGCAAAAGACGAGCTGATAGCCAAGCAGATCGTTAAAGAGATAAGAGAGAGGCTGAACTTCTTGGTCGACGTAGGGCTTGACTACCTAGCGCTGTCACGGGCATCAGGAACCCTTTCAGGGGGTGAGTCCCAGCGGATACGGCTCGCCACCCAGATTGGTTCCAGCCTAGTAGGCGTACTCTACATACTCGACGAGCCTAGCATCGGGCTGCACCAGAAGGACAACGCAAAACTGCTTGCCACCCTAAGGCACCTGACGGATTTGGGGAACACCCTCATCATAGTCGAACACGACGAAGACACTATGTACAAGGCCGACCACATAGTCGATATCGGACCAGGCGCAGGCATTCACGGCGGCGAGGTAGTAGCCCAAGGGACTGCGGATGACGTCAAAGCCTGTGCGGAATCTATAACAGGCCAGTATTTGTCCGGGAAGAAGAAAATCGAAGTGCCTCAAAAGAGGAGAGCCGGAAACGGCTGCAGCATGCTGATAAAGGCAGCTGAGGAGAACAACCTCAAGAAGATCGACGTCGAGATACCACTAGGCAAGATGGTTTGCGTCACCGGGGTCTCAGGGTCTGGCAAAAGCAGCCTCATTAACGAGATACTGTACAAAAGCCTGGCTGCAAAGATCAACAGGGCAAAGGAAAAGCCGGGGAAATTCGCCGATATAAGCGGTTTTGAGAACATCGACAAGGTCATCGACATAAACCAGTCACCCATAGGCAGGACGCCCAGGTCGAACCCGGCAACATATACAGGGGTCTTTACCCCCATAAGGGATTTGTTTGCCTCCTTGCCGGAATCAAAGATCAGAGGCTATGAGAAAGGCCGCTTCAGTTTCAATGTCAAGGGAGGGCGCTGCGAGGCTTGCAGCGGCGACGGGATAATCAAGATAGAGATGCATTTTCTGCCGGACGTGTACGTGCCATGCGAGATATGCAAGGGCAAGAGGTACAACAGGGAAACCCTTGAAGTCAAATATAAAGGAGCAAACATATATGAAGTCTTGGACATGAACGTGTCCGAAGCCTTGGTCTTTTTTAGGAACATCCCACAGATTTCAAGACAGCTTGAAACCTTGGAAGAAGTGGGGCTTGGCTATATCAAGCTTGGGCAGCCTTCGACTCAGCTCTCGGGCGGGGAGGCGCAGAGGGTCAAGCTAGCGACAGAGCTTTCAAAGAGGAGCACTGGGCGGACCATGTACATCCTCGACGAACCCACCACCGGGCTTCACTTCGCGGACGTTGACAAGCTTATGCAGGTGCTCGGCAAACTTGTCGACTCAGGCAACACGGTGGTTGTCATTGAGCACAACCTGGAAGTCGTAAAGTGCGCCGACCATATCATCGACCTAGGGCCGGAAGGCGGGGCAAGGGGTGGCGAAATTGTTGCAGAAGGCACTCCTGAACAGGTGGCGCAGAGTAAAAAATCGTATACGGGGGAGTTTTTGAGAAAGATACTATGAAAAAAGAGAAAAACAAAATGTACGCGTTGATGTGCGTCCTTATTGTCGTATGGGGGCTTGATTTCATCATAGCAAAAAACGCCCTTGAGCTGTTCGAGCCAATGAGCCTGCTGTTTTTCAAATACGTGTCAGCATTGGCTTTGGTTTTGATCATAAAAATTAAAACCGACGGGCTCAGGTTCGTAAAAACAAAAGACTTGCCTATTTACATCATATGTGCGCTGCTTGGGGAGGTCGCATACTATTTCTGCGAGTACTCGGCCATGGCTTACCTGCCGGTTTCCCTGATATCGATAATAATTGCCTTTGTCCCGGCGGTTTCGGTGGTTTTTGAGAGGGTGCTGCACAAGAAAAGGACAAACAGGAAAAGCATTGCAGGGATACTTGTTTGCATATTCGGCATCGCGATGGTTATCGGGGTGGATGCTGGGGCGCTGCTCCAAGGGAGGGCTACAGGGTATTTGCTGGCGCTTTCCTGTGTTTTCCTGTGGAACGCCTACAATTTCATCACAGTGGAGCTCCATAAAAACTACGCTACAGCCACCCTCACCGCAAATCAGCTGATGTGCACCGTAATAATGCTGCTGCCCTACGTATTGCACCGCGCCGATGCGCTGCCTGCGGTTACACCGACAGTGGTTCTGCAGATGCTGTACCTTGGGGTTTTGAGCAGCGGCGCCGGCTTTTTGATACAAGTCAGGGCACTGCACGTTCTTGGGCCAACCACCACAGCGTTGTTTTCAAATTTCCTGCCGGTGGCTACGACGTTTTTCGGTTGGCTGATATTGAAAGAAACTATTTCTCCTCCACAGATGGCAGGCGGGGTTATAGTGATTGCGGCAGGGTATATAGTAATCAAGGAAAAAGGCAAAACGGAGGATTTGAACGTTGAACGAGAAACAAAACCTGACAATGCTGACTGATTTTTACGAGCTGACCATGGCAAACGGATATTTCGAATCAGGCATGGCAGCGGACACAGCTTACTTCGACCTGTTTTTCAGGAAGATCCCTGACGGCGGCGGGTTTGCAATCATGGCAGGGCTTCAACAGGTACTTGAATACCTGGACGGCCTCAACTTTTCTGACAAGGACATCGAGTTCTTGAGAGGCAAAGGAATATTCAGCGAAGATTTTCTGGAGTACTTAAAAGGCTTCAGGTTCGAGTGCGACTTGTGGGGCATTCCCGAGGGGACGCCAATTTTCCCAGGGGAGCCGCTTATTACAGTCAAAGGCCCTGTAATGCAGGCGCAGTTCATAGAAACAATGCTGCTTCTGATAATCAACCACCAGAGCCTGATTGCAACGAAGGCAAACAGGATAGTGCGGGCTGCCAAAGGCAGAGGGGTCATGGAGTTCGGCGCCAGGCGGGCGCATGGCGTGTCGGCTGCGGTATACGGGGCAAGGGCAGCCTATATAGGCGGTTGCGTTGGCACAGCCTGCGCCATGTCAGAGAGGGACTACGGGATACGGGCGTTTGGCACGATGGCGCACAGCTGGGTCCAGATGCACGGCAGCGAATATGAAGCGTTTAAAAGGTATGCGGAGATATACCCGGAAAACTGCGTACTGCTGGTGGACACCTACAACACTTTGAAATCCGGCGTACCAAACGCCATCAAGGTCTTTCAGGAGGTCAAGCCAAAGCAGATGGGCATAAGGATAGACAGCGGCGACATTACCTATTTGACCAAAAAGGCACGGGAGATGCTGGACTCTGCAGGGCTTTCAGACTGCACCATAGTCGTTTCCAACTCCCTTGACGAGTACATAATACGGGAGGTGCTCCTCGAAGGGGCATGCATTGATTCTTTTGGTGTCGGCGAAAGGCTCATCACTTCAAAATCGGAGCCGGTCTTTGGAGGCGTATACAAGCTTGCCGCTCTTGAGAAAGACGGTGTCATGACCCCGAAGATGAAACTCAGTGACAACATCGAGAAAATAACGGACCCGGGGTTCAAAACCGTCTACAGGCTATACGACAAGGACACTAATAAGGCGATCGCAGACGTAATAACCCTCGACGGTGAAACCATCCCCGAAAGCGGAGAATATGAAATCTTCGATCAGCATGCAGCATGGAAAAGGAAGGTGCTTTCGAACTACTATGTCAGGAACCTGCGGGTGCGGCTGTTCGACAAAGGAAAAAAAGTCTACGATTCCCCAAGCATCGACGAGATAAGGGATTATTGCATGAAGCAGACAAATACCCTCTGGGACGAAGTGCTCCGGTTTGAAAACCCGCAGACTTACTACGTTGACCTTTCGGAATCCCTCTGGAAAATGAAGCATGACCTGCTGAAAGAATACAGCAAATAAAAATTCAAAAAGAATTCGGTGCCTCAAAGACAGTTTTTTGTTGACATCTTTGTCAGATGAACGTAATATATATAGTGTCAGGTATGCGGATGTGGCGGAATTTGGCAGACGCGCACGGTTCAGGTCCGTGTGAGGGATACTTCATGGGGGTTCGAGTCCCTTCATCCGCACCAAATTCAAAAAGTCCCCCTTGTGGGGGATTTTTGAATTTTAGTTCTGGGTAAAAAAGACTCGAACACGAAAGGGCATCGAGCGTGAAGAAAACCATCGGGGATGGTTCAGCCTTATGGCACAAAAAAGAGACCGATTTGGGCTGCTTTTTGCCATTGACACCAGCGGTTCGATTTGCTAAAATATAATTACAAAGGTTCGTTTTCCGAATTGTCACCCGTGGGTGCGCGTTCCTAGACAAGCACTAGGATAGGAAGCGAACCGCTTTTTTATTGTCCATAAATCATCCAAC
>WRJK01000050.1 GCA_009782285.1 Clostridiales bacterium | reverse complement strand
GAACTGGATGTTTTCGTGCATCAATTCGTCGAAGCACCTGATCACCAAGTCAATGCCCTTGTGGTAGGCAAGGCGGGTTATCATCGCGACTATTTTAACGTCTTCCCTCTCCTCAAGCCCAAGGCTGTTCTGCAGCCCCGCTTTGTTCTTTTTCTTGTCATCGATGCTTTTCAAATTGTATTTGGCAAATATTTGCTTGTCAGTCTTCGGGTTGTACAGCTTTTCGTCTATGCCGTTCAATATCCCGGAGAACTTGTACGAATTTTCCTTAACGATGTTGTCAAGCCCCCTGCCATAGAATTCGTACTGTATCTCCTCCGCGTAGGAGGGGCTCACCGTCGTCAGCCTGTCGCAAGCAACAACTGCGGCTTTCATCAGGTTAATGCAGCCCTTGTACTCCAAAAGCCCTGTGAATTTTTCGCCGATGCCGAACAAGTCCGTCAAAATCCTCAAGTCGAACTCGCCCTTGTACTCTATGTTGTGAATGGTGAAAACCGTCCTCAGCCGGTCGTACTCAGGCCATCCCCCGTAGTAGGACTTGAGGTATACCGGCACCAGCGCTGTCTGCCACTCGCTCACGTGCAGGATGTCTGGCTCAAAATCTATGAACTTCAGCGAATCAAGCGCTGCTTTGCAGAAATAAGAAAAACGCTCGCCGTCGTCGAAATAGCCGTAATACGCGTCCCGCATGAAATACTCCTGGTTGTCGATGAAATAATAGTCCACCCCGTCATGGTTCAGCTTGTACACTCCTGCGTATTTCTTCCTCCACGAAAGCGAAGTTTCAAATTCTGCGACCTTCTCCATCCGGTCAAAATACTGTTCCTTCGCGAGTTTGTAAAGAGGAAGCATTACAGCTGAACTTACCCCCTCTTTCTTAAGGGCTTTGGGCAGTGCGCCAAGCACGTCGCCAAGCCCCCCGCTTTTCGCGAAAGGCATCGCTTCGCTGCCGATAAATAATACGTTCATTCCATGCACCTTTCTTTTTTGTTAGCGCTTTGAGCCTGCAAACCGCTAATGCTAAACTATGCTCCTCTTTTCAACGACCACCGGGTATTTTTCGTGCCCGATGAGTTTCTGCCCTTCCCTCACGATGACGTCTTTGTCTATTATGACGTACTGCAGCTCCACGTCGTTCATAATCTCGGCGTTCTGCATCACGATGCAGTTCCTCACCACGGTGCCTCTCCCTATTTTCACCCCGCGGGAAATGATGCTATCCTCCACGATCCCCTGGATTTTGCACCCGTCCGCCACGATTGAATCCTTGACGCGGCACCCCCTGCAGTAAAGGGTCGGCACGCTGTCCTTCACTTTGGTGTAAATGGGCCTTTCAAACGCAGTGTCGCGGAAGCTGCTTTTCAGGAAATTCATGTTCGCATTCATGTAACCGGTCACGTCGCTGATTTCAAGCAGCTGCTTATCGTAATGGTAGCCTTTTATCATCAGGTTGCCCTTCAGGTAGTCCAAGATGTCGTAGTAAAAGCTGTACCCGCCGCGGGCTATGCAATCCGAAACCAAAGCCTCCAGCAAAGACTTTTTGATAACGAAAATGCCTGCGCTCCATGTGGCCTCCTGCCTTGTTATGTCGTCCTCGTTTCCGCGTATCCCAGTAAGCCTCATGTTTTCATCAAAGCTGAAGACAGGTATCCCCAAGGGCACCTTTTTGTATCCGTTCAGCGAGCTTGCGTAGACCGCAGTGACGTCCGCGCCGCTTTTGACGTGGGTGTAGAGCAGCTCCTCGTAGTCAAGCGAGAAGCATACGACGCTTGAGCCCGTCATGATAACGTGCTCTGCCACAGTCCTTTTGATAGAGTGCAAGTTGCGGGCCAGAGCCTCGGCAGTCCCTTTGTACAGCCCCGCGTTCTCGGGCATCCCAGGCTGCGAAAGGGGCGTGAGTATGCGGATGCCTCCGATTTTCCTGTTAAGGTCCCAGTCGTTGCCAGCCCCCACATGGTCCACAAGGGAGTGGTAGTTGTTCTTGGTTATGATCGAAATGTCGTTAATCCCCGAATTGACCAAACCGGATATCACAAAGTCGATGATCCTGTATTTCCCTGCAATGGGCAGCGACGCCAATGTCCGCAGCTGAGTCAGCTCGCGCAGGTTCTCCCTGTCGTTGTACGCAAAATTGATTCCCAAAACATTCAGCACTGTGCTTCACCTTCTTCCTTACCAGGCAAGTTGCCGGAAACAGTCTGCCCAACTTCCACTTCAGCGTGGTCCCCTATCGAAGACCCTCTCCCCACCACAGTTATGTTCTGCCTGCGGCTTGCATCGTCCATGCCCTCGGCAACCCCTACCCTGGCGCCGGCCCCTATGACGGATTCGGGCGCAAGTATGGAGTATTCGACGACTGCGCCCTCCCTTACAGTCGCGTTTGGCATGATGATTGACTGGTTTACGAGTGCGCCTTTTTCCACCGTTACCCCGGGGAAAAGTATACTCCGTTTAACCATCCCGTCTATCTTGCAGCCCTCCGTCACGTACGAGTTCTCAATCACCGAGTCGCCGCCTATGAACTGGGGCGGCAGGACGTTGTTCCTCGAATACATCTTCCACAGCGGGTCGTCAAGCTGAATCGGGACATTTGGGTCCAGCAGATCCATGTTCGCCTCCCACAGGGATTCAATGGTTCCGACGTCCTTCCAATAGCCTTTGAATTCGTAGGCGAAAAGCCTCTCCCCCCCATCCAGCATGCTGGGGATGATGTCCTTGCCGAAATCGTTTTCCGATTCCTCGTCGTTTTCGTCCCTCGACAGGTACTCCCGGAGCTTTTTCCAAGTGAAAATGTACACACCCATGGAAGCAAGCGTACCCTTTGGGTTTTCAGGTTTCTCCTCAAACTCGAATATGCGGAAATCGGCATCCGCATTCATGATTCCAAACCTCGAAGCCTCCTCGTAAGGGACATTGAGGACTGAAATGGTGCAGTCTGCCTTTTTTTCCTTGTGGTAGTTAAGCATCCATCTGTAGTTCATCTTGTAGATGTGGTCGCCCGAAAGCACTACTATGTATTCAGGGTTGTAGGTCTCGATGTAATGTATGTTCTGGAATATGGCGTTGGCTGTGCCTTTGTACCACTCCCCGTGCGATCCCTTGATGTGCGGCGGCAGTATCGTCACCCCGCCAAAAAGCCTGTCGAGGTCCCAAGGCTGCCCGCTCCCAATGTACGTGTTCAGCTCCAGCGGTTGGTATTGGGTAAGGACCCCGATGGTGTCGATGCCTGAATTGACGCAGTTCGACAAGGTGAAATCGATGATCCGGTACTTGCCCCCAAAGGGTACGGCAGGTTTTGCCACGGAATTCGTCAAAACGCCCAGACGGCTACCTTGGCCTCCCGCAAGAAGCATAGCGATGGTTTCTTTTTTTACCATTCCCAGCATAAATTATACCTCCTGAATTTTTTTCCAAATACTTGTGCTCAGACCTGGTATGTTTGCCACGGAGTTTCTGATGGTTGGGGAAGCGTTCCCCTTCCCTCCGAATTTTGCCTGCTCTGAAGAAAACAGCAATTTGTACTTTTCTGATTTGCCCAGCTTCAGCTTGTACTTTAAGTGGGTTACGGCAGCAAAATTCGAGACGATCACTAGCTCGCTGCCGCTTTTGTCCCTTCTCTTGAAAGACAGGACGTTGTTCCTGCTGTCGTCTGCGTCAAGCCATTCGAAGCCGTCCCAACTGTCGTCCATTTCCCAAAGCTCGCTGTGCTTTTTGTAGAACCTGTTCAGTTCCCTGACGAATTTGTGGAACTGGCTGTGGGCGGGGTAGCCCAAAAGGTTCCAGTCCAGCTCGCTTTTGTAGTCCCATTCGGAAAACTGGGCGAACTCGCCCCCCATGAAAAGCAGCTTTTTGCCGGGATGCACCATCATGTACGCCAAATACGCCCTCAAACTGGCAAATTTCTCTTCGTATTCGCCCGGCATTTTGTTTATCAACGACCCCTTCATATGGACGACTTCGTCGTGGGAAAGGGGCAGGATATAGTTCTCCGAGGTGAAGTACGTCATTACGAACGTCAGCTTGTTGTGGCACCCGTGCCTGAAATACGGGTCGCATTTTATGTACTCCAAGGAATCGTTCATCCAGCCCATGTTCCACTTGAAGTTGAACCCAAGGCCGCCAACGTCTGGTGGTTTTGTTACGAGGGGCCATGCCGTCGACTCTTCCGCTATCATCAGCGCATGTGGAAAATGCTTAAAAATCGCCTTGTTGAGTTCTCTGGTGAAGTCGATTGCTTCGAGGTTTTCGTTCCCGCCATAAATGTTCGGCTGCCACCTGCCGTTCCTTCCGTAGTCAAGGTACAGCATCGACGCAACAGCGTCCACCCGCAGGCCGTCTATGTGGAATTTGTCAAACCAAAACAGGGCGTTTGAAATAAGGAAGCTTTTGACCTCGTTCCTTCCCCAGTCAAAAATCATCGTCCCCCAGTCCTTATGCTCGTTTTTCAGCTCCTCCCTGTATTCGTAACAGTAATCGCCGTCAAACCGGTGAAGCCCGGCTTCGTCTTTAGGGAAATGCCCAGGCACCCAGTCCAGTATCACCCCGATGCCGCTCAAATGGCACTCGTCCACAAACGCCATGAATCCGTCAGGCGTCCCGTACCTGGACGTGGCGGCATAGTAGCCGGTGCACTGGTACCCCCAAGAACCGTCATAAGGGTATTCGGACATGGGCATGAGCTCAATATGGGTGTACCCCATGTCCTTGACATAAGGGATGAGTTCTTCAGCCATCTTGTAGTAATCAAAATAGTTCCCGTCGCTGTATTTCCTCCAAGAGCCGAAATGAACCTCGTAGATGTTGACAGGCTCGCTGTATGCCGATTTTTTCTCAAGGGCCTTCTTCCACTTATTGTCTCTCCACTCGTACTTGTCCAGCAAAAACAGTTTTGACGCCGTGGCAGGCCTAAGCTCGCTGTGGTACCCGTAGGGGTCTGCCCTGAAGACCGTTTCCCCCGAGCCGTCATCAATAAGGTACTTGTACGGCTCGAATTCTTCAAGGCCAGGAATAAAAGCTTCCCATAGCCCCTGCTTCGTGACCTTTTCCATCGGGTTGCTGAAAGACCACCCGTTGAAGCTCCCTGCCACGCAGACTCTTTTTGCATTAGGGGCCCAGGTGCGGAATACAAAACCGTGCGCACCCCCCCTTTCTTCAGGATGCGCACCCATTAATTCATATGCCTTGTGCGCAGTGCCCTGATGAAATAGATAGATTTGATACTCCAACGAAGTATTTTGTTTGTTGTCCATCGGTTCCTCCATATGGTGCGCAAAATTTTCAACAATATAATTATAATTCATTCAAACCGTTTTTTCAACAATTTTGAAATGGGAATCATAAATTTCTCAAAGCAGCAACGCATTCGCAATGTTTTGTAAACGGGAAATTGTCATAGGCTTTTATCCTTTCAGGTTTGTACCCGTAATACTGCAGGCTGTACAAGTTCTCTGCAAAAGACTTGGGGTTGCAGGAAATGTACAGTATCTGCCCTGCGCCGTACCCTGCAATTTTCTCAAGGGCTTTCGGATGCACCCCTGCACGGGGAGGGTCAAGCACAATTACTTCCGGCTTTTCGTCGAGCTTCCTCATAACTTCAAACACGTCCCCCTCGAAAAACTCGCAGTTGCGCACCCCGTTCCTTTCTGCGTTCTCCCTTGCCAAGACTACTGCTTCGGGGACAAGCTCAATGCCGATGACTTTTTTTGCTTTTTGGGCAAGGACCTGCGATATCGTCCCCGTTCCGCAATAGAGGTCAAATACTGCCTTGTCCTGAAAATCGCCCATCATGGCAACCGCCTCAGTGTACAGCCTTTCCGCAGCAGCCACGTTCGTCTGGAAAAACGAAAAAGCGCCGACCTTGAAATCCAGATCCATAATGCGCTCAGTATAATAGTCCCTGCCCCACAAAACGTTCAATTTGTCGCAATTGATGAAATCGGCAAGCCCGTCGCATATTGTGTTAAGTATTCCAACAATATGGTTGTTAATCTTTAAATTAAGTAACACCTCCACATACTCGGAAGCGTGGAAACTCTCTTGGGAAGACGTGACAATGTTGACCAACAGCTCCTTTGTCCTAACGCCTCGCCGCATGACCAAGTGCCGCAAAAAACCCCTGTGGGTTTTTTTGTTGTAAAAAGAATACCCTTTTTCTTTGCAAAACTCCAGCGTTGCTGACAGCGCGGCATTGAAGTCGCTGTCCACAATCTGGCACTGGTCCACAGTTGCAACCGACATGAATTTCTGCTTCCTGTGCATTCCAAGGGACAGCTCCTCGCCTTTGGCCATGTTGCCAAAGGTGTACTCCATCTTGTTCCTGTACCTGTACATGTCCGGGCTGCCGCCTATCCCCAAGTATTCGCTGAAATCGATGCTCTTCTCTTTCAGGAGCCTTTTAACCTCGTCGTTCTTTGCACACAGCTGGTCTTCATAGCCAATCCCTTGGTAGCTGCATCCCCCGCAAAACTCGTTGTGGGCGCATGCGCCCAGCTGCAAATTATTGTTACCTGCCATATTTTCCGTAAAACTCCTTCTTTAGCTCTAAAAACCTGCCGCTGTCAATTGCTTCCCTAATTTTCGCCATCGTTTCAAGTAAATAATAAATGTTGTGCGTAGAAAGCAGTGTTGAAGAAAGCATCTCGTTCGACTTGAAAAGGTGGCGCAGGTACGCCCTTGAGTAGTTTCTGCATGCATAGCAGCCGCATTCTGCGTCCAACGGCGAAAAATCCCTTTCGTACTGGGCGTTTTTTATCGAAATGTTCCCGAAAGGCGTCATTGCCACGCCGTGCCTCGCAAGCCTAGTCGGGAGGACGCAGTCGAACATGTCAATGCCGCGCTCCACTCCCTCAAACAGGCAGTCCGGGCTGCCCACCCCCATCAAATAGCGGGGCCTGTCCTTCGGCAACAGCTCCACAGAACTGTCAAGCACGTCGTACATCGCCTCTTTCGGTTCCCCGACGCTGAGCCCCCCGATAGCGTAGCCCGGCAAATCAAGCTCAGTAATGCCGCAGGCGCTCTCATGCCTCAGGTCCTTGTAGACGCCCCCCTGCATTATCCCGAAGAGTGCCTGCCTTTCAGTGTTTTTATGGTGCTCTTTGCACCGCGCAAGCCACCTAGTGGTCCTCTCGGATGACCTTTTGACGTATTCCCAGTCTGCCGGGTAAGGCGCACACTCGTCGAACGCCATAACAATGTCAGAACCGAGGGCGTTTTGTATTTCCACCGACTTTTCCGGCGACATCATGTGTAGCGACCCGTCGACGTGGGAGCGGAACTCCACGCCTTCCTCCCTGATCTTTCGAAGGCCTGCAAGGCTAAACACCTGAAAACCACCGCTGTCGGTCAAAACCGAACCGGCCCAGTTCATGAACTTGTGTATCCCCCCTGCTTCCCTAACGATTTCATGCCCCGGCCGCAGATAGAGGTGGTACGTGTTCGACAGTATGATCCCTGCCCCCATGCCCGCCACGTCCTCCGGCTTCATGGCTTTGATTGTCGCCGCGGTCCCCACAGGCATGAACACCGGCGTCTCAACAGTGCCGCGCAGGGTGTTCAGCCTCCCGCGCCTAGCCCTGCCGTCGGTTTTCAGCAATTCAAATTGGACTGGATGCTTCAATTGATCACCTCAGTGGTACATTTTGTCAATCAAACACATTTTGCAAAAACACCCACAACTTTAAGTACGTCTTCCTCGTTGATCCAGTAGTGAGTTGCCAGCCGCATCAAACCGTCTTCGGGCGGGTTTGCCAAGACGCCGTTTTCATCAAGGGCAGCCATGACCGCGTCGACCGAGATGCCCTCGTCCATGGCAAAGAAGACAAGGTTTGCGTGGACGTCACCCGGTTCGCAGCTGATTCCGCTGATTTGGCTAAGCTTGTTTGCAAGCAGCACCGCGTTTTTGCGGTCTTCCCCGAGCCTGCCTGTCATGTCGCGCAGGGCAATCAGCCCGGCAGCGGCCAGCATCCCCGTCTGCCTCATCCCGCCGCCCATGATCTTCCTGCGCCTGCGGGCGAGATCGACAAAATCTTTCGTACCCACCAGCATTGACCCTATCGGAGCGCAAAGGCCCTTGGAGAGGCAAAACATAACTGAGTCGGCGTATTTGGTTATCTCTGCCGCGCTCACGCCCAAGTAATCCGCTGCATTGAACAGGCGGGCGCCGTCAAGGTGGATTGGCAAGCCGTAGCTTTTCGCGGTCTTATGGACTGCAGCCATGCTGTCCAACGGAATAACGCGCCCGTCAGAATGAGCCGTCTCCATGCAGACGAGCCCCGTAGGCGGGTAATGGAAATCAGACGGGTCTTTCCTGATTCGTGATTCCACCTTCGCCGCATCCGGCGAGCTGCCCCTGCCCTCAAGCGTCTGCAGCTGTACTCCGGCTATGATGGCAGGAGCACCCGCCTCATCGTGAGCGATATGGCAGTCGCCGTAGATAATGACCTCGTCGCCCCGCCGACAATGTGTAAACAGGGCAAGCTGGTTGCCAAAGGTTCCCGAAGGGACAAAAACCGCAGCTTCCTTGCCTGCCATCTCAGCAGCAAGGCGTTCAAGTTCATTTGTAGTTTCGTCGTCGCCGTAGACGTCGTCCCCAACTTCGGCAGACGCCATCGCAGTGCGCATAGCATCCGTCGGTTTTGTTACCGTGTCGCTCCTCATGTCGATAATTTTCATGTTTTTACCACCTTTCGCTTTTTATGTATAAAGAACATACCGACCGTTCATCTGTTAAGCTCCTTGTCAAAATATTTCCGCTTTAAAAACCTGTCTACAGACATTTCTGGATAGTCTGCGAGTATGCCACGCAATCCAACTGTGCAATCCTTTTTTTCGTCAACAGGCTCTATAGTAACAATATTGGTGTCCATAATTCTCTCAACCATCTTAAAAACCTCCTTTTAGAATACTATTTTCTTCGCAATAATGCTCCGCGTTTATATTGTACCACGATAAAGCCGCTTATCAAAGCACATTTTTCACTACAGAATCAACATTGCGTCCCCGTAGGAAAAAAACCTGTATTTTTCTGCTACGGCAACACGGTATGCCTCCAAAACGCCCTCTCTTTGGTAAAACGCCGACACCAGCATCAGCAAGGTTGATTTCGGAAGGTGAAAATTGGTTATAAGGCTGCTCACCATTTTGAACTCGTATCCTGGGTAAATGAAAATCCCTGTGCTGCCTCTTCCCGCTTTCAGCCTGTATTTTCCTGAGCTGTCTGACTCGGCGGCGCTTTCGAGGGTTCTGGCAGACGTGGTCCCAACACAGATCAGCCTTCCCCCTGCTCCCTTCGCCTGGTTGATTATTTCGGCGCTCTCCTCGTCTATCTCATATTCTTCAAAATGCATCTTGTGGTCTTCAATGTTTTCACACTTGACCGGCCTGAAGGTGCCGATCCCCACATGGAGCGTCAGGAACGCCGTCTTGACTCCCATGCCCCGAGCCATATCCAAGAGCTCTTCCGTGAAATGAAGCCCCGCCGTAGGCGCTGCCACCGAGCCTTCTGCCTTGCAGTAAACCGTCTGGTACCTGCTCTTGTCCAAAGGTGCGCTCTCCCTCTTTATGTAAGGCGGAAGGGGCACTTTTCCAAACTCTTCAAGCCTGTCCAAAAAAGCTCCTTCATACGTAAAACGCGCAAGCCTGGTCCCGTCTTCGCCCCCATCTGTAATTTCAGCTTCGAATTTCGTGCCGCCGCTTGAAAAATCCACTGCGTCGCCTGTTTTCAGCCTCTTTCCCGGCCGTGCAGCAATTTCCCAAACGTCGCCACAAACTCGCTTGACCAGCAGGAATTCAACCTTGGCGCCGGTCTGCCGCTTGATGCCGTATAGCCTTGCCGGGATCACTTTTGAGTTGTTCATCACTAGGCAGTCCCCTTTGTTCAAGTAATCCAATACGTTGCAGAAATGCCTGTGCTCAATTTTCCCTGTATTCCTGTCCAGCACCAAAAGCCTTGAGCCGTCCCGTTTTTCTGCGGGCTGCTGGGCGATTAGCTCTTCCGGGAGGCGGTAGTCGAAGTCGTCGATGTGCATCAGCTGCGCTCCTTACTGTATTTTTATGCCCTTGAAGTAGTATTTCAGTATTTCTTCAAATGTGAACCCCTGTTCAGCCATGGCGATTGCGCTGTCCTGCGGCATCCCTACGCCGTGCCCGTACCCTGACCCGTTGAAAACAACAGGCCCCTCCGACACCGACTCAAGCTTTTGGGTTTCAACCTGCTTGTCGGCGGCAAGCTTTATGCTCGAACCTGCGGAAAAGACGTACAGGTCGGAAAGCTTCTTCTTATTTATGCTCATGTCTGCGCCCATCATGCATATGCCGTCGTTGATTCCAGGGAACACCGTAGCCTTTCCGTCGCTCAACGCTGGATTTGACAAAATCCCCGATGGTTGGGTGTTTTCGCTGCCCCCCAAGTGAAACATCATGGATTTGACGTTTCCGCTCCCAAAGACAACCCTCACGTTTTCACCTACAAGGGTTGCGGTTCCAGACGCCCCTTTGATCTCAAGGGCACTCGCAGCGCCCGCAGAATTCCTCCCTTTTATTGACACGCTCTGCACATTGCCCACATAGTAGCCCGCCATTTCAAGCTTCGACCTGATCTCATGAAAAGTCACAGAATAGCTCCAAGCGTAATCGGGGGAGTATTCGTCTGCAATCCCAACGAGCCATGGCGCGTCGCCGCCCCAGACTTCCGTGCCGGACTGGGTATGGCCGCCGCTGTTTTTGAAGAAATACCCTGCGGCAGGCTTGCCGCCATAGGTGAGGGCAAGCCCTGCTGTTTCGTCCACCGCCCTGCTTGTATTTTCGTATTCGCCCGCGTAGCCTTCGTAAACTTGGCAATGAATGCCCGTGCAGAAGTCAAAACCGTCCTCCTTGTGCTTGCCCAAGTTGCCCGTGGCAAAGCTTCTGGCTGCCACAGCCTGCGCCTTCAGTGCCTCCATTGGGCTTCCATGCCCCATCTCGGAGTTTATTACTCCGTACAGGTAGTCCTCCAGTTCGATGTAATTGACAACGTTCATCGTTCCGTTGCCAAGCGGGTAAAAGCACAAAGCCCCCCTGTAGGGTTTCCCGTTGAATTTAACAATGCCGTAAGCGTCCATCGAAGCTATGCAGGTGCCAGTGTCAAATGCTTCGTATGCCACATCTCCGAAGCCGTCGATGGCAACAATGCTCCGGTTTTCCATCTTAACAGTCAGCTGCCCGCATTCCGGCAGCCGCAAAACCTCTTCCATGCCGCCAGAAACAGCCTGCGCCAGCATGATCCCGCCGTCTGCCGTAACGGTGCACGACGAAACAGCCGTGCTCCCGTAGCCTATCCCAATTTTTACGTACTGCTCCTGCGATGCCGCAGAAGACAAGCCGGCTAAAAAGACGAATGCGCAAAGCAGCGCCGCTGCCATGCCTGCTGAAATTTTCCCCATTTCCTGCTCCTACAACAAAGTCATCTGCTCGTCCAAAAACGTTATCCCAAGATGTTTGTACGCCTGCTCCGACACCACCCTGCCCTTTTGCGTTCGGTGCAGGAACCCCGCCTGTATCAGGTAGGGCTCGTACACGTCTTCTATTGTGACCCGTTCCTCGCCCAGCGCAGCCGATATGGTGTCTATGCCCACAGGGCCGCCCTTGAACCTCTCTATGATTACTTTCAGGATGTCCCGGTCAAGGCTTTCAAGCCCCATCCCGTCTACCCCCAGAGCCAAAAGGGCTTTGTCTGTTATGCCGGTGTCAATGCTGCCTTTCCCTTCGACTTGACTGAAGTCCCTCACCCTCTTCAAAATGCGGTTTGCGACCCTGGGCGTCCCCCTGGACCGCTTTGCCATCTCCAACACAGAAGCTTCGTCCGCTGCAATCCTAAGTATGCCCGCAGAGCGCCGCAGTATCTTTATGAGTTCGTCGACTGTGTACATTTCAAACTTGCTGACGATCCCAAACCTGTCACGCAGCGGCGCAGACAAGCTCCCAGCCCTCGTGGTGGCGCCTATCAGCGTGAACTTGGCAAGGTCGATCCTTATGGATCTAGCAGAAGGGCCTTTGCCTATGATGATGTCAAGCGCGAAATCTTCCATAGCTGCGTACAGCACTTCTTCAACCGCCCGGTTCAGCCGGTGTATCTCGTCTATGAACAGAACGTCGTTTTCGTTCAAGTTGGTAAGTATGGCTGCCAAGTCGCCTGCGCGTTCAATTGCAGGGCCTGCCGTTATCCTGATTTCGACGCCAAGCTCGTTTGCTATTATTCCGGCCAGCGTCGTCTTGCCGAGCCCCGGCGGGCCGTAAAACAGCACGTGGTCCAGTGGTTCGCGCCTCAATTTCGCAGCCTCGATGAAGACTTTGAGGTTGTCTGTGGCGTTTTTCTGCCCCACGTACTCGCTGAGCCTCTGGGGCCTTAGCGACAGCTCTGCCGCTTCCTCTTCGTATTTCAAACCTGTCTCTGTTATTCTCTCTTCTTCGTTCATCTCTGCCCCTACAAGCTAAAACAATTGCTTCAGCGCTTTTTTTATGTATTCTTCCGTGCTCAGCCCGGCGTCAGCAACGTTCACCATTGCAGAAAGAGCCTCGCCTTTTGTGTATCCCAGCGCAATCAAAGCGTTTACGGCCTCGGCCTTTTCGTCCGTTGCCATGATTTCGCCTGCGCCCTGCGCCGCCTCAGGCACGCTCCCAATGCCACCGAGCTTGTCTTTCAATTCCAGTATGATCCGCTCTGCGGTTTTTTTGCCGATGCCGTTGGCTCTGGCAAGGGCTTTCGCGTCCTCGAACACTATCGCCTTTTTCAGGTCGGGAAGAGGCATGCACGACAGCGCCGCAATCGCGGCTTTCGCTCCGACGCCGCTTACGGTCATAAGCTTTCTGAATATCTGAAGGGACTCCCTGTCCGTAAACCCGTAAAGGCTCACGTCATCCTCCCGCACAATCATGGCGGTATAGAGCATTATCAAGTCCCCGTCCTTTGCAAGGTACGCAGAAGAATTGTCCGGCACGGTTATCTCGTATCCTATGCCCGACGCTTCTATTACCACGCCTCCGTCGAATTTTGCAGCAAGCTGCCCTTTAATAAAATGAATCATGGCTGTTCCTCTTATATAAAATACCACATTATCTGATCTTTAGCAAATGCCCCGACGAATGCCCGTGGCATATCGCCGCAGCCAACGCGTCGGCGGCGTCGTCCGGCTTTGGGACCTCGCTCAGGTTCAAAATGGTCTTTACCATAGCCTGGACC
This sequence comes from Clostridiales bacterium, assembly GCA_009782285.1. Lineage (GTDB taxonomy): Bacteria > Bacillota > Clostridia > Peptostreptococcales > Anaerovoracaceae > WRJK01. The sequence continues at coordinate 6,549 of WRJK01000050.1, read as the reverse complement.
TGGTTTTTTTCGGCTCTGCCGTATCCCACCAGTGCCTGTTTTATCTGAAGCGGGGTGTACTCGCACACAGCAATGCCCGAATTGGCGCAGGCAAGCACCGCAACCCCCCTCGCCTGCCCGACCAGAAGGGCGGTCTTGCTGTTCGTGTTGAAAAACAGCTCTTCGACTGACGCGACTTCCGGCTCGAATTCCGCAATGATGCACATAAGCGAATTGTAGATGTGCTTAAGGCGCCCCGTCATGTCCTCTTTTGCCTCCGTTGTAACAGCCCCGTGCTCCACATGGTCAAAATGGTTCCCTTTCATCTCGACTATGCCGTACCCCAAAATGGCGTACCCCGGGTCGATTCCTAGTATCCGCATGTCCTCTCCAGTCCCCCATATCCCTATTTGTTCAACTGATGGTACAATTATACCAGCAGCTCCCGTTTTTGGGAAGCATGTTCAAATTATTTTTGCTCTGCTGCATCCTGTACAGTGCCTATCTCGGTCAAGTGACGGCGCTGGTGCTGCTTCCCGACGGCAAGAAAGCAAGCTTCCAGCTTGGCCTTGACGGGCTTTGGCAGGCAAGAGAAGGCTCCAATTTTACATTTGAAGCCCTTGGTGAAGACGGCTCGGGCGGCTTTCTGATGACTGAGAAAAACGGAACGGTTTACCTTTTCGACAAGGACGGCGCCATACAAAGCATCACAAAGAAAAACGGGGAAAAGACGGAATACGCCTATGAAGGCGGCAGGCTTTCAAAGATAGAAAACAAAAGCGGAAGCCTTGCGTTCTCGTACAACGGCAAGCACATGTCAAAGGTGACGGACAGTTCAGGGCGGACAGTGGAGTATTTTTACAACGATAACGATGAAATGACCAGAAGCGTGAACTGCGACCCCGATCAAAACACGCTGGCTCTCAGCTACGACAACAGCGGCAACCTTTTGACGGTTAAAGACTTCACCGGCACGGTTTACGTCGAAAACCGCTACGACGGTTCGGGCAGGGTTGTTGAGCAGTACGTAGAAGATCAGGGCTGGTCCTACTGTTCCTACGACGCGGAAAACAGGGTCAACACCTTCCGCGGTCCAGACGGCAGGTATGCAAAAGTCTACTACGACAGCTCCGGGAGGGTAACCGCCTACGAAGACAACGACGGCACGGCGGGCTATGCTTACGACAGGGCGAACCGCCTGGCAAGCTCCACCGACAGGCTGGGCTATACAACGGAATACGAACACAACGGCGACGGAAACCTTTCCAAGGTCAAATGCCCCGACGGCAGCGAGACGGAATTCAGCTACGCCGAGGGCAAGCTGGTGAGCAGAATCGTTCAGGCAGACAAGAGCGAGCTGGTGTACGAGTACGACAGCCGGGGGAACGTGGCCAAGACAGTTGACGCAAACGGCAGGGAGCGTTTCTTCGAGTACGACGGCAGCAACAACCTTGTTAAAAGCAGGGACGCGCTGGGCAACGAAACCAAGTACACCTACAACAAAAAAGGCAACTTGCTTTCAGTCGAAGACCCGCTCCACCATACAACGGCTCTCGGCTACGACAGCGTAGGCCGCCTGATAAAAGAAACTTCGCCGCTGGGCTATGAAACGGAATACATTTACTCAGACGCCGGGAAGCTGGTCGAAAAGATAGACGCGCTGGGGAACAGCACACTCTTCGACGTGAACGGCAACGGCTTTACCGAAGCGGTGACGGACCCCATGAAGTTCACCAGCCGCTACACCTATGACGCTACCAGCCACGTGACGTCGTACACTGACAATGAAGGCAACCGCACGAAGTACGAGTACGACGACAACGGATACCGGATACTAACCATTAATGCGGAAGGATACAAGACGAGCTACGGCTACGACGAGTGGGGCAAGCTGACCTTCGTAACAGACCAAAGAGGCTATACAAGCAAGTTTGAATACAACGCCAACGGGCAGATGACCACCTCGAAAGACCCGCTCGGCAATATCTCCAAGACAAAGTACGATTCCATGGGAAGAATTGAGGAAGAAAGGAACGCCAGGAACGCCGTGACCGAGTACAAGTACGATATCATGGGCAGGCTGAAAAGGATAAAGGACGCCGAGGGCGGCATTACCGAGTACGGCTACGATGCCAACGGCAACCGCATTTGGGCGAAAGACCCCAACGGGAACGTCACCGAGTTCAAATACGACGCGGAAAACAGGATGGTCAAAAGAATTGACGCGAATAAGAAAGAATGGCTGAACGAGTACAATGCTATCGGACAGCTCGTGAAAACCACAACGCCTTTAGGCTCCGAAAACGCTTCGGTGTATGACTACGACGGCAGGAACACCGTCAGCATTGACGCGCTCAAATACGAGACGGAGTATTTCTACGACGAACTCGGCCGCAAAGTGAGGCAGGAAAACTCGGACGGGACGAGCGTGTCGTACCAGTACGACGCGAACGGCCGCATGGAGTGGGCTGAGAACGAAGAAGGCAATAAGATGCTCTACACCTACAACAGGAACGGCCAAGTGCTCACCGTCAAGGACTACATGGGCTACATGACGGAATACGCCTACACGAAGCTTGGGCAAGTCAAAACGGTCACGGACGCTGAAGGCGGCATTACCGAGTACGGCTACGACCCAGCAGGCAACCTCATAAGCGTCAAAGACCCCATGGGGTACGTGACAAAGTACGAATTCGCCGCGAACAACCGCATGGAAAAAATCACCGACCCGCGAGGCGGCGTAACGAAAATGGCCTATGACGAAGCAGGCAACGCAAAAACCACCACAAACGCCGACGGCGGAGTTGCGCAGTACAGCTACGACCTCCTTAACAGGCTTATCAAGTACACAGACCCGGAAAACAACGTTTTCAGGACTGAGTACGACAAAAACGGCAACGTCGCAAAGGAAACCGACGGCAGGGGCAACAGCAAGCAGTTCAAGTACGACGCCTTGAACCGGGCAGTCGAAGTGGTCAGCGAAGCCGGGTTCTCAAGCTTCCGCAAGTACGACGACGACGGGAGGCTTGAAAAACACACGAACGAAGAAGGAGCCGAAACAACCTACTTCTACGACAAGAAAAACCAAGTCACCCAAATCAAGGACGCGTTGGGGCACTCCACATGGTTCGAGTACGATTCCATGGGGAGAGTGACAACCCAGAAAAACGCCAGAGGTGCAGTAACCAAGTACGAGTACACCCCCACCGGGCGCGTGAAAACAATAACGGACGCTTTGGGCGGCATAACCAGTTATGAATACAACAAAAACGGCTGGCTAGTTTCCGAAAGCAACCCCAACGGTGAAACCACGCGTTACGAACATGACAGGCTCGGCAGGGTGGTGGCAAAAACAGACCCCTTGGGGTACAGCGAGCATTTCACCTACGACGCTGATTCCCGAATAACGCAGGTCAAAGACAAAAACGGCAACGTCACAAAATACGTCCTTGACCCCAATGGGAACGTGGTTCAGACCATAGACGCAAAAGGCACGGTTTCAAGCTTCGGGTACGACGCCATGAACCGCCTTGTAAAAGTTGACCTGAACAGGATCGACAGCAAAAATAAAGTGGACGAACATCAAATTACGCTCTACGAATACAACAAAAACGGCCTTTTGACCAAGCAGGTAAACGCCGTAGGCAACGAAAAAATCCACGTCTACGACGCAAACAGCAATTTGATACAGACCACCGACGAAGACGGCTACGTCACCGTGTACGGCTACGAGCCGAGGAACCTTGTGGAGGCCATAAACTACGACAACGGCAACGGCAAGGAAGTGAACTACGCCTACAACAAAGCGGGCGAGCTGGTTGAGATGGTAGACTGGAACGGCACGACGGAGTTCACCTTGGACAAGCTGGGGCAAATCACCAAGACAAACGACCACGCAAGCAATGCCGCCTCGTTCGTTTACGACCCTGTAGGCAACCAGACACGAATTACCTACCCCGACAATACCGTGGCAAATTACGAATTCGACCTCCTGGACAGGATGGTGAAGCTCACGGACGGCGAAAAACAAGCAACCACCTACGCCTACGACCCGGTGCGCCTTGTGGGCATGGGCTACCCCAACGGGTGGAACGAAACGTACATGCACGACGCCAACGGGCAGCTGCTGAGGCAGTACGCCGAGCACCCCGACCAGAAAACCAACCATTCCGTGGAGCATACTTACACATATGACCCCAACGGAAATGTCCTGAAGGAATTCCGCAACGGTGCGGGAGGCCAGGACAAGTTCGATTTGACCCATGTTTACGACGAGCTTGACAGGCTGGTGAAGACGGCAGGGCACGAAGCCCAGAAAGTGAAGAACCAAGAGTACGCCTACGACAGCCTCGGCAACTTGGTGTACGAGCTTGACCACAACAAGGGGCAGCATTACAAATACAACAGCCTCAATCAGCAGGTAGAGAAGTTAGCGGACGGCAAAGACCTGTACCTCAACACCTTCGACAAGCGGGGCAATTTGGTCAAGACCGTTTTCGAAAAAAACAAAAATCAAAGCTACGTCACGCAGGAATACGCCTACGACGCAACAAACCGCATGGTCAAGGGCACGAACGAGGAAGGTGAGCAGTCGCACTACGTATTCAACGGATTCGGCGACCTTGTAGCCAACGAATGGATAACCGCCAAAAACGCCTACGGCTACCATGGCGTGGGGCTTTACCTTGACCCTTCCGAACAGGTTAACGGCGTTGTAGTCTGCGACCGCCACCAGAACACCAACGGGCAGGGGCATGTCAACCCCACGGGCAAAGGTCACACCACAGACGGCACGACTGGAGCAGAAATGCCAAAGATAGACAACAAGAAGTTTGCGGTGATTCACAAAGATTACGCTTTAGATTTTACAAAGCCGCTGAAAAATGTTATCATGGAGACTGAAAGCGGCGACAGCGGCTTGACCTACCGTTACGTCTACGGGCTTGAGAAAGTCGAGACTGTCATCTACGGCATCGAAAACGGCGCAGGCTCCGTGATGCAGTACGTCTATGGCGACGAGGGCGAACTTGTTTTGGCTTCCGAGGACCCGGGGCACAACCTGTACAAGAACAGTGTCGTGAAACTGTACTACCACCAGGACCGTCTGGGGACTACAGTGTCCGGGCGGTGCTAAGAATGGAAAATTAATAACTGGCAAAGTGACCTATACTCAGGGAAACGCCATAAAAGGTATACGATGATAAATAAAATAGGATTGCTGTTAGTATTTTTTGTACTTATGACTGCATGCCAAAACCAACCACATAACTCGGCAAATATATATGATGAAATCAACTTAAATGACAGCATCATGCAACAAAAAGACGAGGATTTTAACAAATCAACAGATAGCAACACACAAAGCGTCAATGAGTATGAAATCAACAAATTGCTTATAAGGATTATAAATGATGATTTGTGGTTCTTTAGAGAGCAATCAAGTTACGCTTTTCTTGCAGGAACATTATTTGGATACGATATCTATAAAAACAGAAATGAAGAGTCTTACTATGTTATTCCTAATAATGATAATATGAGCCATGATTTTTACTATTTAAAGCTATACGATCTTGTTAACGAGGAGGTATCGATTACTTATCATAGCGACATTAGTCAGATAGAAGAAATGAAAGAAAATGAATTGATTGGAACTGGGTTGATAGATTTAAGCGAAATAAAACCTCCAGATTATGATATCTCTGAAGAGGAGATGTTAGAAACATATAACAAAATATTGCGCGGCTTTAGTAATTCCATGGACAGAAGTAAAAAATATAACATTATTGCCATTAGATATTATTATTCATATTCAATTCAAACAATTGTATTATTCACTGTTGATGGACTGCAATATATTGCATGGGCTGAAACCAACGGAGAAAGAATATATAAACCCACTCAGGTTAAGGATGATATGTGGGGCTACATTGGCCGTATTAAGGATGCCTCATATATAATAGACACATCAGTCAGTTAAATCCAAGATGTACGGCCTCTTAGCAGAATTAAGACGATTGAACACTTTAATAGCATTAACCATTTTGATGTTCATGCCAACAGATATTGTATTGACTATGGGAAAGATCATATATTTTATGATTATGTTCCTGATCTTAGCAATGAATACGAACAAGACGAGCTTATGAAACTACCATTTCCTCAGCCATCTTTGGGATGCCTGTAGAAAAGTGGACAAGAAGTGAAATGAGTGACAAGCCTTTTCCCTTGATAACTGCGACTTCCTGCCGAAGGTGACATCACACATGACCCTGCCGCCTTAAGTCTGATATCACATGCAGGGGCGTCAACCTGATTTTGCCGACGCTCTCCAATTCATGGTGTATTCAAAGGTGATCCACAGTCCATGGTGGAGAAACGGTATGCCAATAATACCTTGAGAGGAGGATAGATTTGGATAATTCTATCTATGTTGGTGATTGCCCAATTTGCCGTGAATACGGCAAGCTTGAAGTTGTTATTAATGTTAATACTCATGCCTGCTCGATTATGTGTGATGAATGCTTCGCTGAGTGGAAAACCCCTGATGATGCAGTAAATAATGTAAATGGA
>WRJK01000049.1 GCA_009782285.1 Clostridiales bacterium | reverse complement strand
GTACTCGATGTTGAATACGCGCTGGTCTTTGAGGTTGAACTCCCTCCTGGTGGTGTAGTACTTGGCAGGGTCTTCGCCGTTTTCCTCGACGCCTTTGTAGACCTCCGGCCTGTACAGCACCTGCGTAGGCCCGCCGTTGATGACTTCCACGTTGGCGAAGCCCAGCACGGCAGGGTTGGTTACAGCCATGGCGCTGTAGATCGCTGTGGTCGCTTCAACATAGTCCATGTCGTCCGAAAGGGCGAACGCTACCCCGCCTTCGATCGGGTCGTCTGCGGCGAACGAAAATACGCCTGACGAACAGATTAGGCCGAGCACTAGAAGCAGACTTATCAGCTTTTTCATTTTCTTGAGATGCATGATACTAAAACCTCCTAAATAATAATGTGTTTTCACACTGTCGCCTCTTTTATTTTGGAGTTGGGGTTCTCTGTTTTCAGCCGCGTTTTTTGTGAACGCGGTTAACACAGGTTGTTGTTATTGCCAGCCCTCACCCCCTTTCAAACCTTTTGTATTTTGTTGTGTTTCAAGCTAGTTGTCTTACAAGTATTATATCCAAAGTGGATTATATTCGTCAAACGATTTCTTGCTGAACTTTAATAAATTTTATCAGCTTTGCGGCAGAAGTCTGTTGCAATACTATATCACATGGACGGGTACATTTCGGTTACATTTAAAAAAATTCCATAATTTCGTCAAGTCTATCCAAGCAAAAAGCAACCAGCCCAAATAACGGGTAAACACAGGGCGCATGTTGTGCAATCTACCTAGGGACGCCTGTATAGCCGTTGACCGCCAAGGCTACGTATTTGCATGCCCAATGGGTTTGCGCCACGTCAGCGAAAGCGGGGGCGATGCCCTGCCACATGGCGTCAGTTGGCTCCTTTCCAATCAGGTAGCGTACCAGGGCTGTCACAGCTTCGTATCTGGTAGTGTTGTCGTCCGGTTTGAATGTGCCATCGTTGTACCCGGTGAAGATGCCGGCCTTTACCGCCTTAAGAATGTCGTCCGCGCTTGCGTGGCCGTCGATGTCGCTGAATTTGCCTGCAGCCATTTCCGTCAGCTTTTCGGCCTTTGCGAACATGGCTGCCATCTCGGCTCGGGTAAGGGGTGCTGCCGGGCGGAAATTGCCGTTTTCGTCAGCTTCTGCTATGCCTTCGCTTTTTGCCCACTCGACGGCGTCGTATGACCATCTGTCGTACACAACGTCGTAAAAGGACGGATCCCCTGCATATGGTGCGATCTGCCGTTCCGCATTCAGGCGATAAAGGATAGCCACAAACTGCTCCCTAGTCATGAGGCTGTCGCCTCGGAAGGTGTTGTCCTCGAAGCCTTGTATGAACGGAGGGAAGGATACCGGATCTGCCAGCGGCAATTCCGGCTTGGCAATGGCAGTGCCACCGCCCCCACCGTTGCCGTTGGGCGGCGGTGGGGGTGGTGGCGTCGGGGCAATGTATTCCGGTATGGCAATGCCAAGCACGTTGCTGTCTCCTGACAAGTCTTCGCCAACTAGGTATACCTTCCATGGCCCTGCTGTCAATGCAGACAAATTGACGGTGTTCTTGCCTTTATGCATGTCCATGCCCGCCTCACAGGCGCCTTTGATTGCAGAGGCGTCGGGGACAGCATCGCCTTCAGGCAAAACAACGCAGTAACAGGTGCCGTCTTTGTCGCTTGAAAATGCCACTGAGGCATTGCTGTTGCTGCTGCGGCTTGCAGAGCCGCCCGACAGCAGCGGCGGCGTGTCGATTTCAACTTCACCCCCCACGGCAAGGCAGAAATACTGCGGCGTGGATGCAGTGAAGGACGTGGTCACGCTGTCGTGCTGGAGCCATGCGAATGCGCTGTAGGTACCGTCTGCAATGGGTGTGCCTTCAAGGTCACAGGCGTCAAGGTAAAAACTGTTCATTCCGCTTTCAAATGGGCCTGCCATGCCGCCGTAGCCAACGAGCTTGTTGCCGCTGTTCACTATCTTATAGCGGATTGAGTAACCGCTGCCCAGTGTGGCAGGGAAATCCATGCTCAAACCCAGCTGGCCTGCCTCGGCCACAGCCAAAATACTTCCTGGGCCCACAAGCTCCGTGCCTGAATATACGCTGCCTGCCAGTTCGTCAAGGCTCTCGTCTACAATGGTCAGCCTGTAATAGGCTTTGCCGGCGTCCGGCATTGGATAAGCTGCACCGGTTTTTATTTGGTGCGGGCCGGGGTTTGCGGTGTCGGCAGGAACAATCTGGGACGTGAACACAATTCTCCCGGGGTCGAGCTTGAATATGGGAATGACATAGCAAGAAGCAATAATGTTGGTTAATGGGTCAGATGTTATTACGTATGTGACTATGCCATTGCTCGTAGACGAATAGTAGCTGCCAAACAGAGCGTAGGAGCTAATGTAACCGCCACTAGAGCTGTAATTTGGTGTGCGTAGCCTGTTGTAAATGTTGCGCGACGTGCTGTCGCTGTCAAAAACGCTTGTTGGTTGATTGACGCGGTACGCCGGACCCGTGGCGCCGCCGCTCGTCCAGTAGGCTGTGTTTTCTGCCGGTATGGCCCACGGCAGGTAAATTTTGTCATTCGTTGTCAGTGGGTAATCGGCGACCGGTCCGTTTTGCCTTATCGAAACCGGTCCGGTAACCTCGTTGCTGCCGTTGAACACGCTGGTTTTGACCTGCGTTTCAACCACGGCACGCTGTTCTCCCTGGGAAAAAGCCCCATTGAAAAAAACGCCGTTGAGCCAGCTCCTAATGTACGAATCACTGTAATGCTGGCCCTCGGGGTCTTGCGTATAGCCTTGGACGCCAACAGGGTGCCTGCTCATCAAAGTCAAACAGCCGTCTTCCTCTTCCTCCCCCATTATCTTGTACAGCACGGGTGCCCTGAGAAGCATATTCCCGGCTGCAACAGGCATGGAGTATTCACCGCAATAGGCATACGAGTCGCCGTCAAGCAAGCTTTCAAAATCCACTCCTGCGCAAGGGGCTGGAGTGTAGCCACCGCCGCCGCTGTTTCCACTGCTCGGCGGTTTTGGTGAGTTGCCCGGCAGCTCTGCGGCACTGGTCAGTGCGCCGGTGAGTAAAAACAGGCATAAGGCGCAAACCATTGCAATGGAAAGCCGCCTGCGAAAATAAGTGTTTCCCTTCATCTCTAAAATCCCTTCCTTCCCTCTATAAGTATGGCTAATGCACAACAGCATTGGAGCAATGATGCATTTAATCCAGTATAGCAAACAGCGGTTACATTTCGGTCACATATTCGAAATTTGTTTCATTCAGGCTCGGGAGCATTTTGATTTTTGATCAATCAAACATCCAACCAATAAAAACAGCCGGCGAAGCTTTTTGCTTCGCCGGCTGGGTTGCGCTAGCAGCGATTATTCATTATGGTCATTATTGCGGAGGCAGGCTGCTTGGTTCCCAGATGATGACTGTTGCCATGTCTGGATAATCCTCGTCAGTAGCGTATGCCCATACTGTCGAACTGTTCCTGATGCTATTTACACCGTTCGACTTTTTGTACCTGCAGTTGCCTGTGCTGCTTCGGTCGACCTCAAAGAGCGCCACGTCTTGATCGTACACGATATACATACCATCTTCCGTCTTCAGATAACAGTTGCTCAAGTTCACCGCAGACGTTGCTGCAAGCGTCACGCCTGCTTCAAACGGCACAACAGGCGCAACACCACTGGCTTTGCCGGTTGTATCCCGCTTGAATTCAAACAGCCCGACCTCAGTCAGGTCATAATCGAAGGTGCCGTACCCTGTGGTCGTCGATATGCTTGGCATGAGCTCCCACGCGAAGAGCCCTGTCAGGTTTGAATATCTATTGCCATTTTCAACTGCAACTGTGGATGAGTTGACTACGCCATATACAGTGTAAGGTGTGGCTGCGTCCTCAGTAATAAGCATTGCAACGACAGTTCTGCCGTCATCACTGAACAGCAGTGAGATGTCCGAGCCAGACATATTTCTGGTTTCATCCAGATTGATGTTTGCTACCGTTGAAGTTCTGTAATCGCCGTTGCTGTCGCGGTAAAACACTGCTGCGTCTTTGTCGATCGAGAAGTCGCACGTTGTTGAGTTTTCTCGGTCATTGACTCTGGCTACCGTCCTGCTCCTGATGGTCAATGAGTAGCTTCCGGTCATGGCGAAGCCGGTTTTCATTTCAGTTATCTGGTTATTCCTGTTGAGCTTGTACCCTGCCAGCGCACCAACTATGTCCTTGCCTGAAACATAATCAACAAATGCATTGACGCTGGCGAAATCTCCCGTTGGTGGAATTTTTGTCCCTGCCCATGCGCCATACGTCGTCTCGTGCCATTTTATCATTTTGCCGACAATGTAGTACGTGACAGTATCTTCGTCCATGTTTACAATCCTGAACCGAGGGTCGTTTAAACCGAAGTTTGGAGCCCAAGCTTCGACTATGCCGTACGAAATTTCCGCATCCGGCTCAACCGGGCCTGGGTCGCTAGGCACACCGTAGTGGATGAACAGGTCAATCAAATCAAGCATGTCTATCAAGCCGTCCCTGTTGACGTCGCACATGCCTGCAGTGACGCCCATGCCCTTGGTATCGTTGACCTTTACCATGGTATCCCACCGTGGATCATCCTTGTCGAAACCGCAGTAAAGCAGCATGATTCCCAAATCAAGGGAATCAACTTTGCCGTCCCTGTTCAGGTCATACTTGGAATAAACCAGCTCAATAACGGTTGTGGCTGTGTCAGGTTCGATTGTTGCGTCAAGGCAAACAACTTCATCTCCGTTTACTCCGTTTGCGCTTGCGCTTTTCAGCACGAGGGCAGCTTCTCCCTCTGCTTTTGGTGTGAAAACAATGCGGGCTATGTCGGCTGGGTTCGTTGAGGTAAAGCCGGTCAGGTTATTGCCGGGTAAATAACAAAGGGTGATTACGCCCTTCCATACATCATCGTTCAAATAGGTCCAATGGATGACATCCGTGGTGCCAAAGCCGTTAAGCCCGGTGAGGCTCTTGCTTGCAAGCATGTTGCCATCGACTTCAAATGCCAGTTCAACATCCAGCACGTTAACAGCATTTGCAAGCGTTACGGTATATTCAACATCCTTGTTGATGTAATACACATCGGGCGCATGGATTCCCACAATAACACCGTCGGCAGGCATAATCCCACCTCCGCTGCCTCCTCCTCCTCCACTAACAGGCGGTTCTGCTGCGCTGACCATCGCACAGGGGAGCAGGAACAGGAAAAGAGAGCAAACCACGGCAACGGAAACCAGCCTTCGAAAATATGCGTTTTTCTTCAACATTGCACTTCCTTTCTAATTTTAGTTGAATTGAATATCCTATTTTAACATACAACTGTCGCGAAAACAAGCAAAACCACAGTGCGGGAAACGTCGGTGAAAGCGAGGGGGGAATGGTTTCCGCATGGCATCTGTCGAACGTAACGTCGTTAAAATACATAATGCCACCTTCTGTCGTAGTTTGATGACTAGCATCCAAGCGGTTGAGTATGGCTCTCTATGTATTCCAAAGCTTGAACCGGCAGTTGCAGATCAGGCTTGTGCTTTAGGCGATAAGCATTTTTATTCAGGGACTGACCAGCCTGCTCCATCATGCCAGGTATGGAGACTATCAAATGCCTGAAGTATTCAGCTTCTCCGGGTTTTTCTTCAACCATGGCAGCTTCATATCCGGCGGCGCAGATACCGAGCAGTTCAAGGTAATCCGACGCCAGCAAACGGTTGATTGCCAAAGAATCCAGTTTCAGCGAGGCAGCTTTCCGGATATCGCCCTGACCGAAGCTATCTCGGGCAAGCGTGTCCATCGCCAGAAAAGCGTAATCGTTTCTCTTCATCAAAGCGTGGGCATAGGGCACGGCTTTTTCCAGAGTCGGAACGCGCATCATTTGAGATTCAAGCACCTCAGTGTTGCATGGATAGAGGGCAAGAGCCAGTTCGGGATGGCCTTTGTCCGCTGCAAACGAGGCAATGCCAAAATAACAGTGCGTAAAAACAAGCAAAACAGCCACTATCGATGGAATAACAGGAGGAGCCGTCTTTGCAAAACTCGCACGTAAGGGAAGACATAGACAGATGATAAATATAAGCAGCAGGTATTCCAAGTCGATGTCGATAAGCGAATGGCCACAGACCAGTGCCAAAATCATTTTTTCCATCAAGGGCGTCTTCTTGCTGAATATGAGCACAGCCCCGAGCACCGCCAACGCCAAAGCAGGAAGTACGCCAATGTCGATGGCGTACTGCAGTACGCTGCAGTGCACGAACCGGGTGTCGTAAAATGCAGTCTGCCATGCCGGTTGGCTGTACCAATAGCCAAGATAGCCAAGGCCTGCAGGGTGGCTTGCAATCAGATGCAGCCCGTCCTGATAGTACACCATGCGGGAAAGCCATTCGCCAGCTTGGTCAGGCGTTTGCAGCAATCGGATGTAATCCCCTTGCATGCCCCTCAAGAGAAAAGCAAAAACGCCGAGCGCCAAGCCTGCAGGCGTCATCGAAGCGATGAGCCGCCGAGCGGCAGGGCGCAGCAGGAAAAGCAGAGCTAAGGCAAAGATTGAGATGACGGCTAGGCTGCGGCTGATGGCAAGGAAAATCCCGCACACGCTGAGGGCAAAAAACGCATAGTGCCGGCGTTGCCACTTGTCACGGAATGCAAGCACCACCAAGCCTAACAACAGCCATAGGGCGTAAGTGTTGGCATAGCCGAAAAAACCGCCAAGTCGGTCATTTTGAAAAAAATAGCTTTCTCTCGTGAAAAAAGTGAGGAAGACGCCGCACAGGCAGACTGCCACAGAGCATCCGCCCAGAAGAGGCACTAGGTTCCAAACGTCATTTTTGACATGTTCTGCTTTATTTTGGGAGGCAAGGACTAAAAACCCGGCTACTGCTGTCATCTTCACAAACCCCAGAAAGGCCATAGCGCCGTCAACAGCGTAGAACACAGAAGCACCGTATGCGAGGACGACCCCAAAGACGACAAGCGCAGGCAGGGAACACGGCAAAACAAGCGTCTTGCTTCGCAGCGCCGCCATGACTAAGAACACAAAAACTATTGAAGCGGTCATAGACGCGCTCCAAAGGGAAAAGCATCCACCGCTGAGAAAAGCAGCAGCAACTACTGCTGAAACAGGATGCATGTGTTTCCTAAAACCATTGACAGTCATATCTTGATAACCATCCTTGATGATGTTTAACCCATTTTAACACACAAAAGTTGAGGCAACAAGCAAAACCTCGCCGCCTGCCCAAAATGGCGGGCGGCGAGGGCGAGGTTGAAAGATGCGAAGGCTACACCTCGGTGCCCGTGTATCCGTTGACAGCCAAGGTTATGTATTTGTACGCCCAGTGGGTGCGCACCACGTCGTTGAAAGCAAGGGCGGTGCCCTGCCACATTGCGTCTGGCGGTTCCTTCCCAAGCAAGTAGCGGATCAGAGCCGCCACCGCTTCGTTCCTAGTGGTGTTTCCCTCCGGTTTGAACGTGCCGTCGGAATAACCGGTGAAGATGCCAGCTTTTACTGCTTTGAGTATGTCATCTGCGCTCGTGTAGCCGTGGATGTCTCCAAAAGTGTCTTCTGCCGCCTCGGTAAGTTTTTCAACCCTTACAAACATAACTGCCATTTCGGCTCTGGTAAGCGGTGCAGCCGGCCGGAAATTGCCCTCTGCGTCTGGTTCGGCTATTCCCTTTTCTTGTGCCCATTCGACTGCGTTGTAAGACCATCTGTCGAACGTTACATCACCGAAAGACTGTGTGCCGCCCTTTGCGGCCGGTGCGGGCTCATTGTTGTTCAACCTTGCGAGGATTGCGACGAACTGCTCTCTGGTCATGAGGCCGTCACCACGGAAAGTGTTGTCCTCAAAACCTTGTACGAACGGAGGGAAGGATACCGGATCTGTGAGCGGTACTTCAGGCTTGGCAATGACAGTGCCGCTTCCGCCTCCGCCTTGGGGAGGCAGAGGCGAAGGGGCAACATAGGCCGGTATCGCGACGCTGAGCACGTTGCTTTCCCCTGATGAATCTTCGCCAACAATGCATATCTTCCACGTGCCGGCGGTTAATTTGGACAAGTTAACAGTATTCGTCCCTTGAATCATGTCCGTGGCTGCCTCGCCCATGCCCTTAATTGTCGAAGCGTCGGGAACGGTATCGTCTTTGGGCAAAACAACGTAATAGCAAATGCCGTCCTTGTCGCTTGAAAAATTAATTGTTGCATTGCTGTTGCTGCTTCGGGCAGCTGAGCCTCCAGACAGCTTTGGTGGAGAGTTAACGGTAATGCAGAAGTGCTGGGGAGCCGATGCAGCGAAAGACGTGGTGGCATTGTCACGCTGGAGCCATGCGAAGGCACTGTATGTGCCGTCTGCGAGGGGCTGGCCGTCAAGGTCGACGGCGTCAAGGCTGAAGCCGTTCATGCCGCTTGAAAGTGGGCCTGCCCGGCCTCCGTAGCCAACTAGGGCTCCGCTGCCATCAAGTAGTTTGTATCGGATTGAATAACTTTTGCCCAGATAATTGGGAATGCTCATGCCCAAGTCAAACGAGCCTGCCATGCCGACTTTCAGGGTATTGCCTGCACCCACAAGATCTGCGCCGGAATAGATGCTGCCTGCCAGTTCGTCGAGGGCCTCGTCCAAAATAGTAAGCTTGTAGGCGTTTCCTGTTTCCGGCAATGTGTAGGAGGAGCTTTCTTTGATCTGATGCGAACCAGAACCTTCTGTTCCGGTTGGAACGATCAGGGATGTGAATATGACCTTTTCAGCGTCGATCTTGAATACAGGAAAGATGCCGCAGTTGTAAATAAAATCGTACGACGACCAGGAAGAATGTACTTGTGTGACCAGGTTGTTGCCTGAAGCATAGCAACCGAAAAGAAGCGGGCCGCCAATGTAACCATGATACGGATCGTAGCTCGGTGTGCGCAGCCTGTTGTAAACGTTGGGATATGTGCTGTTTTCGCCCTTCATTGTTGTTGGTTGGCTGACTTGGTACTCTGAGCCTGCAGCGCCGCTGCTCGACCAGTAGGCCATGTCTTCTGCCGGGTTGCCCCATGGAAGGTAAATCTTGTCGTATGTCGTTAGGGGGTAATTGCCGACAGGACCATCTGCCATTATTGACACAGGCCCTGTTTTCTCAATGCCGTACTCAAAAACGCTGGTCTTAACCTGCGTTTCAACTATAGCTCCCTGTTCGCACTCAGAAAAAGCACCTGAAAAAAACCCGTTGTTGAGCCAATCTCGAATATACGAATCGTCGTAATGCTGGCCTGCTTGTGTGCTTGAATATGGCTCGTTGCTGATTAGGTACCTGCTCATCAGCGTCAGGTGGCCGTCTCCCTCCTCCTCCCCCATGATTTTATAAAGCATGGGGCGAACTCCATAAGAATAGTTCCCCATAACCGGGAAATGGTAATTGCCGTAGTAGAAATGGGAATTGCCGTCGAGCAAGCCGCAATAATCAACCACTGCGCTTGGGATGGTGACAACTCCTCCGCCGCCGCCGCTCGCAGGCGGCGGTTCGGCTGCGCTGGCTGGTGAACTAGGGAGGGAGAGCAGGCAAAGAGAGCAAACCACTGCAACAGAAAGCAGCCTGCAGAAATTAGTTTTTTTCTTCATTTCACAACTTCCTTTCGTAAAATAGTAACTCTACCATCATTGTAATAAATTTGCTGTAGAAAAAACAGTGACATTTGTCACAAAAAACAGTGACATTTGTCACAATATTACTGTGAAAAAGAGGGTGTTGACAATCACCTCATTTTTGGATAAGATAAACTCGGTTTTGCGCAGTCGAAACTAACCATGCGAAAGAGAGGATTATTAATCATGTATTACGTTACTGTTGGTGGGCAAAAGATTAAGGATGTGTGTAATTTCAACGACAGCAATTATGTCAGCCTCAGGTATTTGGTTTATGCCCTTGAGGGCATTACCCACGAGCAAAATGAGGCGATGCCTCGCGAAACCCAAAGGGTAGTATGGGGTTCAAACGACAAATGGGCGATTTTCAGGATAACTGACAGATTTACCAAGGAGCTTAAAGTAATTGAGTTCAGCACCGAGGGGTTGCAGAACAACTCTACACCAAGACAAAGGGAAGTCAAGATAAACGGAAAACCTGCCGGGCTAATCAGCTTTGTTTTCAACAACAACCTGAACATGATAGGCGTCCGCGAGTTCGCAAGGCTTGCCGGGCTTGAGGGCTATCTGCAGTGGTACAACAAAGACGGCGAGCAATATGTGGATCTTCGCATAGAGGACCCGCTTTATGGCCACAGCAGCCTGAAAGCGGCGGCAGACGCAATTGTAGGCAAGCAAGGCGGCATACCCAAGGCTCTGAACGGCAACTTCTACCAGGTTTTGTACGGCACGGCTAATAAAGGCGGCAAGGTCAACCGGTACAGCGGATACATGTTTTCAATGATGGACGCTATGCAGTGGCTGATCCAAACGGGCGGAGACATTGGTTTTGCGCTTCAAATAAGGGATACGACGAAAGCTGCAAACCAGGTTCAAACCGCCATAGACGGGCAATGGGAGATCGTTCAGCAATTTGTGCGCGCGCAGGAGCTGCTTGCCCAGTGTGGATATAAAGTAAAGATGCCCAGATTCTTTGTTGGAACGCCAGAAGAGAACGTGGATGTATCATCCTATGGCACAGGCGGCATGATAGCCATTTACGAAGGCATGGCAAGCAAGCTTAAAACAGCAGGTTTTACCGGCGCCGGAATCACTGAGACCCTTGCGGGCATTTATTTCGGCAGCGAAACAGCTAAAGCCGACATCAAGCTGGAAGAAATTGGCAAGCATTTAGACAAACAAGGTGCGAAGCTTCTGTGGATACCTTATTTTCTCACTCGTGCCGACCTGCAGAAAATCAAAGAACTGTCAGTTCATTTTGACAAAGTCATTTTGCAGCCTGGGACATTCTACACAATGGGCAAATACTATGAGCGTTACGATAAAATCGCTGGTTACGTAAGCCGGCTTGAGGACAGCATGAAGTGGATTGACATATTCGACATGATTGCGAAAGACAAACAAGGCAAGTTCGGCGTGGAACTGGAATTCGACATGGGTCTCACTACAGGGCGAAGCGACCGCACTCCTGTCATGTCAGCCGAAATCAAGCAGGACAGTTTTATTCACTACATTGACAAAATCATCCCTCGAATTGGCGAAATTCCCGTAGGCATATATTCCGGCGGCCCCAACGAGCAGGGCTACAACAATATTCGCAGGAACAGCAACTTGCACAACGATCAAAACCATGCTCCAACGGCATCAGGCTTTGGAACGGGCGCAAATTACAGCTCTCTGTACGGTGGCAACTTGGTATACGAAATCAACAGCATTCTTTTTTCAAGCCGGCCGAACAGGCAAAAGCACGAGGAACTTGCAAATCACATAGGCCGTTTGCGCCGTATCTGATTGTCCCCGTTTGCCTTATTTCCGAACCCTGGCCAAAAACTCCTGAGTGCGAGCCTCCCTTGGGTGTGAAAAAACCTCGTCGGGCTTGCCCTGCTCCAAAACAACGCCGTCGTCCATGAAAAACACGCGATCCGCCACTTCCCTTGCAAAAGCCATCTCGTGGCTTACGATGACCATGGTCATGCCTTCAGCTGCCAAACCCGCCATGACTGCCAGCACCTCCCCTACCATCTCAGGGTCCAGTGCGCTGGTCGGTTCGTCGAACAGCATTATTTCCGGGTTCATTGCCAATGCGCGGGCAATAGCCACCCTTTGTTTCTGCCCGCCGGACAGCCGGGAGGGGAACTCATGGGCTTTGTCAGTCAAACCGACCTTTTCAAGCATGTGCATGCCCAGATCTTCTGCTGCTGATTTCGGCATGTTTAGCAGCTTGATTGGCGCCAGAGTGACGTTGCCTAGGGCGTCGTAGTTGGGGAAAAGGTTGAACAGCTGAAACACCATGCCCATTTTCCTGCGCAGCATGTTCACGTCGTGACGGCCGCCGGTGATTTCCTCGCCATGAATGAAGATGCGTCCGCTGGTGGGCATTTCCAAAAGGTTGAGGCAACGAAGCAGAGTGCTCTTGCCGGAGCCCGAAGCCCCGATCACAACTACTTTCTCGCTGGGATGGATGTGTTCCGTTATGCCTTTCAGCACTTCCAGCTTCCCGAAAGACTTGTGCAAACCTTCAATGCGAATCACTTGTGCGCAGCCTCCTCTCCAGTTTGCCGAACAGCTTGCTGAGGACGATCACCATGGCAAGGTATATCAGGGCAGCGGCAACAAGGGGCAAGAACGGCTCGTATGTCCGGCCTGCTATGAGGTAAGCCCCTCTGGTCAAATCGCATAGCGCTATGTAGCCCACCACCGCTGTATCTTTCAGCAGCACGATGAATTCATTGCACAGTGCCGGCAAGACGTTTTTAAAAGCCTGGGGCAGGATGATGAACCGCATGGTATGGACGTAGCCCAAGCCAAGGCTGCGCCCCGCTTCGGTTTGCCCATGGTCCACGCTCATTATGCCGGCGCGCACGATCTCAGCCGTGTAAACGGCGCTGTTGATGCCGAAAGCCAAAATAGCGATGCCAAGGGCGTTTCGGGAGGCCGCAAAAACAACAAAGAACCAAATCATAAGCTGCACAACCATGGGAATGCCCCGGACAACGGTAATGCAGAGCTTGCATAGCTGGTTGAAAGCTTTCAGTGCTATTCGCTTTGAGCCTGGGTACATGGCAGCTATGTTTTTGTCATGGGTAACCCGCACTATGGCCAAAAACGAGCCAAGCGAAATGCTGATTATCGCAGCTGAAAAAGTGATCTGCAGGGTAACCTTAAGCCCGGACAGCATAAAGTTGGCGAAACGGCCGTCCTGAACAAAGCACTGGTGAAATTTGGCCGCAAAAGCCTCAAACCAAGACAATCGTAGTCCTCCCTGCGTCTTTCTTAGTCAACCTTGATGTATTTGTCGATAACTGCCTGTACCGAACCGTCCGCGATCAGTTCGTCCAAGGCGGCGTTGATTTTGTCAAGCAGCCCGGTGTTTTTCTTGGCCACGCAGATGGCATAGTCTTCAGTGGCATATACGGTGTCCAGGATTTTCAGACCGGGGTTGTCTGCCACATAGGCCTTTGCAGGCTCGTCGTCGATGACCATGCAGTCGACTTTGCCTGCGATCAGGGCAAGCAGCACGTCAGTGCTCTTCATGTAGCGTTCCACGGTTGCCAAGCCTTCGTCCTCCAAATCCCAAGTCGTGTAGATGTCGCCGGTGGTGTTGGTCAGCACACCCACAGTGAAGCCGCCGGTTTCGAAGAGGTCGTCCAGGCTCTGCACGGGGCCGTCGTCCCGAACGATGACAACCTGTATGCCAGTGGCATAACTGGTTGAGAAATTGACATTCTGCAGGCGGTCTTCAGTGACTGCCATGCCGGCCATGCCCATGTCAGCCTTGCCGGTCTGCACTGCGCCGACAATGGCTTCAAAGTCCATGTCCATGATTTCAAGCTCCATGCCCAGTTTGCCAGCAATTAACCTCGCGATGTCTGCGTCGATGCCTATGATGCTTTCGCCCTCATAGAACTCGTAGGGCGGGAAAAGGGCGTCAGTGGCCATGGTGAGAGTGTTCCCAGAGGAGCCGCAAGCCGTAAAAGAAAGGGGAATTAATAGTGCCAGTAGGATAACAATTGTTTTTTTCATCGTAAATTCTCCGTTTCATATATATTTTGACTATGTCATATCCCATTATATACAATGTGTACCAGATTCGTCAAGTGGCTTTGGTTGGTAGTCACAAGTATACCACAAATTCTCAAGATTAACAAATTCTAAATCCGTTCAAGTTTTGCTTTACATTCTACGCAACAACTGTATAATTATATATAGTTGCTATTGTAACGCTCTGCAAAAACGCTACAGCAACTCAGTATAAAAACAGGAGAAAAATCAGCAGGTGGACAAAAGCCTGACCACGTTCAAGGTTCAAATTTACAAGTACACATTATTGGCCGCCATAATACTTGAAATCGGCGCACTGCCTATTTTGGGCGTTGGTGTTCGCTATGTCGACTATTCTTACGGGCTTGCGCTGGGCACGTGCATTGCCGTAATGAGCTTCAACATATTGTTCCTTGTGTCAAAAAAGGTGGTCACGGGCGGGAAGAAAATGTGGGCTGCCTTGGGGTACATGATACGTCTCCCAATCTACGGGCTTGCATTTTACATATGCATCAGGCTCAGCGTGGTTTGCGGGATTGCGTGCCTGCTTGGATTTTTGACTTCGACGCTCTCGATAATCTACATACACGGCATCAAAGCGAAGCCTGACAGGAGCTGGAAAGTCAGGCCGGAAGTCAAGGAAGAATTCGAGCGCATAGACCGGGAAAGAGAACTGCACAAAGACGACAGCCTGCTGTCGAAAATAAAAAGGGAAATCAACTACCATGATGACGAAAAGAGCGATGCATCAAATGACGAATAACGGCAAAAGGAGGGTATGCTGACATGGAACACGGAGGCGGCCTTGGGCCGCGGATAATAGTGTCTTTCGGCGACGGCAAAATATTCATAACGGAAACGGTGTTCTTTGGGCTGATTGTCGCTGCGATAATCGGGGTGACGCTGGTCTGGCTGGCGTCGGGCCTGCAGAGGGTGCCGACGAAAAGGCAGGCTGTGGCAGAGTTCATAGTCGAGTTCGTTTACAACCTTACGAGGAACGCCATGGGTTCGGCAAACATGGCTTTCGCCCCCTATGTAGGGACCATAATGCTTTTCATATTGATGGGCAACGCCTTGGGGCTGTTCGGGTTCAGGCCTGCCACTGCGGACGTCAACATGACGTTTGCGCTTTCCACCATCACGTTTTTCCTCATTGAGTACAACAGTTGGAGGTCCATGGGAGTCAAAAGGAAGCTCAAGCACATGTGCGAGCCGTACCCCTTCATGTTCCCCCTCAAAATCATAGAGTCGGTCTCGCGGCCGATTTCCCTTGGCTTCAGGCTTTTCGGGAACATCTTCGGCGGCGTAGTCGTCATGGAGCTCATATTCGGGGGGCTTGCCACGCTCAGCGGGAAGATGCATCTTCCGATTCCGTTCATGCAAGCGTTCATACCACTCCCTGCGAACGTATTCTTCGACATGTTTGAGCCAGTGGTCCAAGCGTTCATTTTCACAATGTTGACAATGGTATTCATCTCTATAGAAGTCATAAGGCACGGAGAAGCAGAACATCATTAGCAATAAATAAGCAAAAACACAAAAACATTAAAAGTCTAAGGAGGTAATGTTATGTCATCAGTAACACCGGAAGCATTTGTACTAGGAATGTCAGCGATAGGAGGGGCATTCACGGGGCTGGCCGCCATCGGCATTGGTCTGGGCCAGGGTTATGCCGCAGGGAAGGCGGTGGAAGGGGTAGCCAGGCAGCCTGAAGCGTCAGGCACCATTCTTCAAACCATGGTAGTAGGCCAAGCGGTCGCGGAAACAACCGGTATCTTTTCTTTCATCATATCGATTATGCTCGTAATCGCAAACCCGCTGGTCGGGCTGCTCCACTGAGTTGAGGCTTGACTGCGGACAGAGCGGTTGCAATGCAGAAATCTGTTAAAAACAAGTGGAAGGAGGATGAAACTTGGCAACAAATGCAGATTTAATCAGTTTTAACTGGACCCTTGTAATGAACTGGGTTACGATTATAGTTTTATTCCTTGTCCTCAAACATTTTTTCTTCGACAAAGTGCACAATTTCGTTATCGCGCGGCAGGATGCGGTGAAAGACGTCATCGACAACGCGGAGGCGACGAACCGCAGAGCAGACGAGAAGCTTGACGCGTACAACAAAAGGATAGCCGGCATTGAGGGCGAAGGCAGGGAAATCATCAAAAATGCCAAATTAAAGGCCGAAAGCCAGGCGGCTGACATCTTGGACGAGGCGAACAAAAGGGCAGAGGCGCTGCTGGACAAGGCTCTTAAGGAAATCGAAAGGGAAAAGGCGCAGGCAATCACGGACATGAAAAACCAGATCGTTGCGCTGTCGCTTATGGCAGCGGAAAAGATAATGGAAAAAGACCTGGAAGCCACCGGCCAGGACGCATTCATCGATAAAATCATTGAACAGGCAGGTACGTCAGGATGGCGGAATTAGTAGTTGATTTGACATACGGAAACGCTCTGTTTCAGGCTGCGAAGGAAGTGGGCAAAGTGAGCCTTATATTGGAAGAGGCCAACGGGGTTCTCGAAGTTTTAGGCAAAGAGCCCGATTTGCTTGCGTTTCTGAACACTCCTGCGATTGCAGCAAAGGAAAAAAAGGACGTGATGTCGAAAATTTTCCGCGGCAGGATATGCGGTGAGCTTCTGAACCTCATGTGCATTTTGATCGACAAGGGGAGGACAAGGCATTTCTCCAGGATAATCGGCACGTTTAAGAGCCTCATCGACAAGGAAGAAGGGTTTTCTTACGGAAAAATACTGTCCGTCAAACCTCTCAGCAAGGAACGGCTCAGCAGGTTCGAAGAGGAAACGGGTAAACTTTTGAAAATGAACGTTAAGCTTGAAAACTCAACGGCTTCGGATTTGATTGGCGGCGTGATGGTGTACATCGACGGAAAGATAATAGACGCCTCGATCAAAGGCCGTCTCAAAGACCTAAAGGGCAGCATGAAGCAATAAAGAGAGGAGGGATTTATTGATGAATCTCAGGCCCGAAGAAATTAGTTCTGTCATAAAAGAGCAGATCAAGCAATATAAAAACCAATTGGAAATATCCAATTTCGGGACAGTCATACAGGTTGGCGACGGGATTGCCAGGGTGTACGGCCTGGAAAACTGCATGTCCGGCGAGCTGCTGGAGTTTCCGGGTGAAATATACGGCATGGCGCTCAACCTTGAAGAGGACAACGTCGGCACTGTAATAATGGGCCCGGACAAGGAAATAAAGGAAGGGGACATAGTCAAGCCCACAGGGCGGGTGGTAGAGGTCCCCGTAGGCGATGCGCTGATCGGGCGCGTAGTGAACTCGCTGGGCCAGCCCCTTGACGGGAAAGGGCCAGTAAGGTCAACGGAATCAAGGCCGATAGAGTACCTTGCCCCGGGGGTGCTGCTCCGGAAATCGGTCCACCAGCCCCTCCAGACAGGCATCAAAGCGATAGACTCCATGATACCAATAGGCAAGGGGCAAAGGGAACTCATCATCGGAGACAGGCAGACGGGGAAGACCGCACTAGCCATAGACACCATAATAAACCAGAAAGAAGAAGACGTGATCTGCATTTACGTTGCCATAGGGCAGAAAAAATCCACTGTGGCCCAACTGGTGCAGACCCTTGAAAACAAGGGGGCGATGAAGTACACGATAGTTGTGTCGGCTACGGCAAGCGACGTTGCGCCCCTCCTGTACATAGCCCCTTACGCGGGGTGCGCCATGGGCGAGCATTTCATGGATCAGGGGAAGCACGTGCTGATAATATACGACGACCTTTCAAAGCACGCGGTGGCGTACCGCGCCATGTCCCTGCTTCTCAGGAGGCCTCCGGGCAGGGAAGCGTACCCTGGGGACGTCTTCTACCTGCACAGCAGGCTGCTGGAAAGGGCGGCAAAGCTATCGGACGAGCTGGGAGGCGGGTCGCTGACGGCCCTGCCCATCATCGAAACCCAAGCCAACGACATTTCTGCGTACATACCGACAAACGTGATATCCATAACGGACGGCCAGATATTCCTGGAGACCGAGCTGTTCTTCAACGGCCAGAGGCCAGCGGTGAACGCCGGCATCTCGGTTTCCCGAGTGGGTGGCAACGCCCAGATCAAAGCCATGAAGAAGGTTGCAGGGAAAATAAAGCTGGAGCTTGCCCAGTACAGGGAGCTGGCCAGTTTTTCCCAGTTCGGCTCCGACATCGACAAGGACACGAAAGCGAGGCTGGACCACGGCAAGATTTTGATGGAAATACTAAAGCAGCCCCAATACAACCCTGTACCCGTAGAGCACCAGGTCATGATCATCTACGCGGCGATAAACGGGTTCTTGGCTGACGTGCCGGTGGACGAGATAAAGAAGTTCGAGAGGGAATTCCGCGATTTCATGGACACCCAGCACCCGAAAGTCGGGAAAACAATTAGGGCTACAGGAGATCTTGACGGCGACACCGACGAGAAGCTCAAGGACGCCATATTGGAGTTCAAAAAAATCAGGGAACAGGAGGCTTAAGGCATGGCGTCGAACAACATGCAGGATATCAAGCGCAGGATAAAAAGCATTACGAGCACTGAGCACATCACAAACGCGATGAAGCTGGTATCCGCCGCAAAACTCAGGAAAGCAAAAGCCGCTTTTGAGAGGACGTCAAAGAATTTCCATTTTATCATAGAGGCCATCGAGTCCGTTTTCAACAACACCGGCGAGGTCCCTGAGAAATACCTGCAGGGCAACCGGGAAATCAGGACGACGTGCTATATCATGGTGACCAGCAACAAGGGCCTTTGCGGGAGCTTCAATTCAAACATCATAAAGGAAACGGAGCGCGAGATATCAAGCGACCCCGAAAAGCCAGTGCTCATCGCGGTGGGAAGCAGGGGCAGGGACTATTTCGAGAAGAGGGGGCACAACATCCACAGCGACTACCTGAGCCCGCCGGAATCCATCACCTTCCTTGAGGCGAAAGAGATAAGCAAGCCAGCCATCGAAATGTACGACTCGGGCGAAGTGGACGAAGTCAAGCTCATATACACTTCGTTCATAAGCACGCTGGAGCAAAGGGCGAGATGCGTCACCTTGCTGCCCTTCCACATCGAGCACGACCCGGAGGTGATCAAGCATGAGAGGCAAGTGGAATACGAGCCTTCCGTTGAAGAAGTTTTTAATTATTTGGTGCCGAAATACGTTGAAATAAAAGTGTACGGCGCAATCGTCGAATCCGCGACCTGCGAGCACGCGGCGAGGCGCATGGCGATGGAAAACGCCACAGACAACGCAAGGGAGATGCTCGACAACCTGTCGCTGTTCTACAACAGGGCAAGGCAGGCGGCTATTACAGATGAAATTATTGAAATAGTGGCCGGTTCGGAAGCGCAAAAATAGGAGGTGAGAATGTTTGAATAAAGGTATTATACATCAGATTATCGGCCCAGTGCTCGACATTAAGTTCAAAGCCGAAGAAATGCCGGAGCTGCTCAACGCGATCGACATTATGCACGAAGGGAAGAGGATCGTGGCGGAAGTGGCGCAGCACATAGGCGACGACGTCGTGCGCTGTATAGCGCTTTCGTCAACGGACGGCCTCAGACGCGGTATGGAGGCGATCGATACGGGCGGTCCTATCACGATACCGGTCGGGAAAGAAGTGCTCGGGCGGCTGTTCAATGTCATTGGAAATAATATAGACGAAAAAGAGCAGGTCGTGACAAGCATGAGGCTTCCGATACACCGCGACCCGCCGGCGTTCGAGGATCAGGACACGTCGTCGCACGTATTTGAGACAGGCATTAAAGTCGTCGACCTGATCGCTCCCTATACGCAAGGCGGAAAGGTCGGACTGTTCGGCGGCGCCGGAGTCGGAAAAACGGTACTGATCCAAGAACTGATACACAATATCGCGAAAGAGCACGGAGGCATTTCGGTCTTTTCCGGCGTCGGCGAGAGAACGCGCGAAGGCAACGACCTTTATTACGAAATGACAGACTCGGGCGTTATAGAAAAGACGGCAATGGTATTCGGTCAGATGAACGAACCGCCGGGGGCGCGTATGCGCGTCGCGCTGACGGGGCTTACGATGGCGGAATACTTCCGCGACGAAGAAGGCCAAGACGTGCTGCTGTTCATCGATAATATCTTTCGGTTCACGCAGGCGGGATCGGAAGTGTCGGCGCTGCTCGGCCGCGTACCGTCTTCTGTAGGATACCAACCGACGCTCGCAACCGAAATGGGCGTATTGCAGGAACGCATCACGTCTACGAAGAAGGGTTCGATCACCTCGGTCCAGGCGATTTATGTGCCTGCCGACGACCTGACTGACCCGGCGCCGGCAACGGCTTTCGCTCACCTTGACGCGACGACGGTCCTGTCCAGAGCCATCACCGAGCTTGGCATATATCCGGCGGTCGACCCGCTCGAATCGACGAGCCGTATCATGGATCCGCTTATCCTGGGAGAAGAACACTACAATACGGCGCGCGCCGTGCAGGAAGTTTTGCAGCGTTACAAAGATCTACAGGACATCATAGCGATCCTCGGTATGGACGAGCTGTCCGATGAAGACAAACTGATCGTATCACGTGCGCGGAAGATACAGAGATTCCTGTCACAGCCGTTCTCGGTTGCCGAGGCGTTCACGGGTATGTCGGGCAAGTACATACCTATCAAAGAAACGATCCGAGGTTTCCGCGAGATACTCGAAGGCAAGCACGACGATATCAACGAACAACTCTTCCTCTTCGCGGGAAGTATCGACGAGGTCGTTGAAAGGGCCGAAAAGCATGGCTAAATCCTTTCTGCTCGAAATAGTGACGCCCGAAAAACTGTTTTACTACGGCGAGGCCGATATCGTGATAGCAAGAACCCTTACAGGAGAAGAGGGTTATATGGCCGGCCATATCTGGGCATGCAACCTTCTCGAAACGGGAGAGCTTTGGTTTAGGGAGTCAGGGTCAAAAGACTTTAAGGTCGCTGCGATCTCCGGAGGATTCGTGGACGTGCGCGACTATATTCTGGTTTTTACGGATT
>WRJK01000048.1 GCA_009782285.1 Clostridiales bacterium | reverse complement strand
GAGGGACTTATGAATAACCCTGTATTATTTCAAAGCCATATGGTATGCACAAAGTAACATACTGCACTTTGCCTTGCTGATTGGTGTTCAGTGTGTGTTTGACGTGGTACTTCTGTCAGTAATGCAGACAGCGTGGCGTGAACGTAACCCTGTAGCAAGAATTAAAGCTGCGCACGATGCCCTTGAAAAGAATCCTGACTGTGCGCCAGCATACATTCTGCTGGCTGAAGAAGAAGCTACAACTACAAACCCGTCGGAGGGCACCTTAACTGGCCCGCTTGCAACGATGCCGCTGATTTCCCCAGCCTTCACCACTACGGCTTTGTCCCCCGGTTTGAGCTGCACGTCCCGGCCGAAGTCTTTGTCATACAAGACCACCGATGTAGCCTCGTAGCTGGGATGGTTCACCCTCCATACTGTGCTTCTGTTTCCGTCCACAATGAAGCCTATGTTCAAGGTCACTTGATCCACAATGAACGCACCTTGTTTTGTGACGCCTCCCAAATAGCCTCCCCACTGGCCCGTTGCGCTCCCGAAACCCGACCCGTGGACCAATTTGCCGTTGCTGATCAGCACTCCGCTCGGGAAATTGAGGGGGGCGCCGTACAAATGGCCAAACGCGCGCAGAACGTTTACGTCGCCGCCTTTTGCCAGCACTTGCTCTTCTGTGGCGTATGCGTCGAAGTACGTGCCGTTAATGGCAACAAAAGCGCCTTTTGCCTGGGCGTACGCCCCCACCGAAGCAACGTCCGTCATGCCGTTGTGTATGACCATTGGGGTGTACTGGCCGCTTTTTACGTCAATGAGTGTGTTTGTGCTTGCTTGGGCAACCCCGGCTTCCGGCAGGGCAAAAGCAGCAACAACAAATGCCAAAGCCAATACGGAGAATGTTTGGCGAACCTTCTTTTTGATCATTGGATTTACCTCGTTATTTTTTATTCCTGTGCATTATTATACTATATGCCGCCGCGTTTGTTAAGCCATTGACGAGATTGGAAAAATATCATATAATGGGCGAAAGAGGTGAAAGAACAGGAGGCACAGCAATGGTCAGAAAACCGGCAACGTTGGCAGAATTGTCCAACATTTTCCGCCCGGAAGCCTTGACAGAGGAAGAATACGATTTGTACCAGCCGACTGCGGCTGTCAGGGGAGGGATGCAAGATGAATTTCATATGTACCTGTATGAGCGAATCAAGAGCTCCCGGGACAAAGCGCATCTACTGGTAGTTGGTCATAGCGGCTGCGGCAAATCGACAGAACTACGGATGCTTGCTCTAAGGCTTGGCAAAGACGGCGTGCCGTCCATTACCATTGACGCACAGGAAGACTTGGATCTCAACACGTTCAGTTTTATTGACCTGTTTATACTGGTAGTTGAGCGCTTGGTGCAATATGCAAACGCGAATAGACTAAATATCAACAAGGGCATATTGACAGCTTTTTACATGGCTTTGTCGACAAGGACAACACGGGAGTATTGGGAAAAGGAGCTGGGAGCAAGCTTGGAATCTGGAGCTTCGGTTTCTGTTTCGGTTCCGCTATTCATTCAAGTCGTTTCCAAAATAACAGCTTCATTCAAAGTAGGTTCCGGTCAAAGAGAGGATTTGAGGAGGGAAATTAAACCCAAAATGGCTGAAATAATTAATGCAGTAAATGCATTAATTGATCAGATAAATTGCCAAGTTGCGCAAGATGGGCATAGCGGCAAAATACTGATAGTTGTCGATGGCCTTGAAAAATGCAGGTCTGAAAACGCAAAACAGTTGTTTAGCGAAGACATTGGTTCCTTGGCGGCTATCAACACTCACTTGGTTGTTGCATGCCCGATAAACATCTACCGTTCTGCTATTGCAGCTACCCTGCAAGGCTATTTCCCCAAACCTGATTTAATGCCTTTGATAAAAACCCGCACACCTGATTCAGCAGACAGCCCATACAGAAAAGGCATAGGCATTATAAAGGAACTGGTGCTGAAAAGAGCCGACGCTTCTTTTTTCCAAAAAGGCGTGCTTAGCAAAATCATTGCAATGGCTGGCGGCAATCTGAGAGATACTCTCTACTTGCTTGAAAACAGCGCATTTGAAGCACATATGCGAAGAAGGGACACAATTGACATGGCATCAGCTGAATTCGCAATGAACCAATTTGCAACCGATTTGTTCTTCAGGACGGACAACAATTACCACAAGCTGATTAACAGCATATACAACGGCGACCAAAGGCCGCGAGCCGACAAGGACATGTCGGAGCTGTTGTTTGCCGGCATTGTGTTTGAGTACAACGGCGAGCGGTGGATAGACTTGCACCCGCTTATCAGGCGCTTTATCGACAGGAATCCGGGGGTGTTGATACTTGAATAGTTCTCAAAGCTGTGACGAATCGGGGCTAGAGCGTCTTTACATCAAGCTTGTCAATCAAAAATCCAATGCCTTTTACTGCATCACAGCTGGTTCGGTTTCTGTTCAGCGCGAAGTTGCGGCAATAACCAGCAGCCGTTTTCCGCAGGAGGAAACCCAGATCATTGACTTCAGTGATTTGGGCAGAGATTTTCGGTTTTCGAGCGCTGCGGTGGGTGAAATAGCCGATAAAAACGCACGCATCCTGTTTTTTGTCAACTTTCAAATGGCTTGCGGCAATCTGTCGGACGGGGTGTTTTTTCAAATCCTGAACTTGAGCCGTGACAAATTTGCAGAATGGCCCTGTGTGCTGGTTTTCTTGATGCCACTCTATTTTCGCATCAAAATAGCCCGCAACGCGCCTGATTTCGATTCGTTTTTCTGGTACCGTGCAGAGTTCAAAGCAGCGGAAGAACCGGCAGGAATAATGGAAAAGGATTTTCCCGGTGAAGGGTACAGCAGTTCAGACAGGAAAGTGCTCGAATACTACGTTGAAACTTACAACAACCTAGAAGATTCCGAAGGCAGCCGGGCTTTTGAGCTTCTGTTGAGGATACTCGGTTTCAACATCGCTTTGCGAGTTTTGCATTATGCGGAGCTGGACCGGTTTTACGCCGAGTTCAAAAAGCTCATGCCAAAAAACTTGGATGGCCAAAGCGGCGCCGTTTTGGAGGCGGCAAGGATTCTCGACAGCCAAGGGGATTATCAATGCGCCTTGGAATGGTATAGGAAAGCATTGGATATCAGCGAAAAATCGCCATACAGGCAACAACGCCAGCTTGACGCATCGGTTTGCAACAGCATTGGGCTGGTCAATGGCAAGATGGGAAACTATGAAAAGGCGCTGGAATGGCATCAGAAGGCATTGGAAGCCGATGAAAAGGCTCAGGACGGCAGTGTTCCCAGCTATGCAGCCACGTGCAGCAACATCGCTGCTGTCTATTCCAGCAGTGGGGATTACGGAAGAGCACTGGAGTGGTACAAAAAGGCATTGGCAGTTTATGGTGGGTTGGCGGAGACAAAGAACCCCGACGCTGCAACCACCTGCAACAACATCGGTCTTGTCTATTCCAAGCAGGGGGACAATGCTATGGCGCTGGAATGGCATTGGCAGGCTTTGGCGATATTTGAAAAACACCTAGATAGCGAGCCTTATCCAGACAGGGCAGTGGTTTTCGGCAACATAGCGCTTGTCCACACAAGGCTGGGGGACTATGTCAAAGCACTGGAGTGGTACAAAAAAGCGCTTGAAGCCAGCGAAAAAGCATTGATTGAACCGCATCCCTATATTGAAACAGTTTGCTTCAACACGGCAGTCGTCCACTACCGCTTGGAGGATTACGCGGAAGCGCTGAAATGGTTTCATAAGGCTTTGGCAATCAGCGAAATAGTGCTTGGCATGCCGCACCCAGACACAAAACTCGCCTTGGCCGGCATGAAAGCAGCCTATATTAAAACGGGTGCCGAAGAACCGTTTGAAAAATGGCTGGAAAGAAGCAGCGTCATCTGACCCAGTTCAAAAATAAATAAAATAACGTTTGAAATTTTCCTCTGGGGAAAATATAATAGATATTAACCGTGTACGTCAGTGCCGTCGTTTTGAAAAGGAGCAGGGGACAGTTATTGGATATATTTGGTAATGGGATAAACGAGGAGACAGTATCGCTTTACTTGGACAGCGAGCTTGACCGCAGCGAGCTCTTTGGAAACCTTGACGGTACGCTGAAAATACTGAAAAGCAGCTTCAACATCGACATCATCCAAAGGGGCAGCGAACTTATTCTGAAAGGCAGGGAAGCAGAGAAGGCTTTGAGCGTTGTTACAGAGCTTGTCGCCATATTGGAGTCAGGAGAGAAGCTGGACAACCAAAAAGTCAGCTATGTGATAAACCTGAAGGAGCAGGGGCTTTCCTACAGGGAGAACAACATAAACAAGGACACCGTCTGCTTCACCCACAAGGGCAGGCCGATCAAGCCCAAAACCATTGGGCAGAAAGCGTACGTGAACAGCATCAGGAACAAAGACGTCGTGTTTGGCATAGGGCCTGCGGGGACCGGGAAGACCTATCTTGCTGTTGCGATGGCCATCAACGCTTTCAAGAACAAGGAAGTGCAGAAGATAATTCTGGCAAGGCCGGCAGTGGAAGCAGGGGAGAGGCTGGGTTTTCTGCCCGGCGACCTGCAGGAAAAGGTTGATCCGTACCTGCGCCCCCTGTACGATGCGCTTTATGAGATCCTGGGCCGCGACGCAGCGCTCAGGCTGAAGGAGAAGGAAGCGATAGAAGTGGTGCCCCTCGCGTACATGCGCGGCAGGACGCTGGACAACTCCTTTATCATACTTGACGAGGCGCAGAACACGACAAAAGAGCAGATGAAGATGTTTTTGACCAGGATGGGGCCGGGCTCAAGGACAGTGGTAACAGGGGACATCACCCAGGTAGACCTGCCGAAGGGGAAGAGGTCAGGCTTGGTTGAGGCGGCAAAGATACTGCGGAACATCGATGGCATTGATTTTTGCTACATGCGGGAGGTTGACGTTGTCAGGCACGAGCTTGTGAAGAGGATCATAAAGGCTTACGACAAGTTCTACAGGGATCATCCGTCAGCGCTAAACGAGGATTGAAGCTTCAAAGGAGGAAAAGAGATGGAGATTGTTTTCAACGATAAGAGGATGCCGGGGCAGACAGTCGTGGAAAAGATGCACGAAGCCGCTGAAGTTTGCCTTGCTGAGAGGGGCCTCAACCACAACAATATCGAAATAAGCGTGTCTTTTATGGCAAAGGAGGAAATCAGCTCACTGAACAAGTACTACAGGGGAGTCGAAAAGCCAACGGATGTTTTGTCGTTCCCCCAGTACAGCTGCTTTGAAGACATACCAAAAACCGGGAAGGTGCTTCTGGGGGACGTGGTCATATGCACCGACCAGGCCCTGCTGCAAGCAGACGAGTTCGGGCACTCCCCAGAAAGGGAACTGGTCTACCTCCTTGTGCACAGCATTTTCCACCTTTTGGGCCATGGCCACGAAGGCAGCGAAGAAAAGGAGAAGATGAGGGAGCTTGAAGAAAAAGTGATGAAAATCGTTAAACTCGAGAGGTGACGCAAATGAACGACAAAGAGCTGTACCGGATGGCGCTGGAGGCTGCAGGCAGGGCGTACGCCCCCTATTCGGGGTTTAAAGTCGGCGCTGCGCTCCTTACCCTTGGCAGAACTGTCTACACCGGCGTGAACGTCGAGAATTCTTCTTACGGCGCATCCATCTGCGCTGAAAGGACAGCCTTTGCCAAAGCCGTCTCGGAAGGCGAGAGGGAGTTCCTGAAAATAGCCGTCGCAAGCCCTGCGGGCAGCGCGATGCCCTGCGGAATATGCCGGCAGTTCATGTACGAGTTCAATGAAAACCTGGCTGTTGTTACGGGAAGCGACGAGGAGCATCTGGAAACGCATCCCTTAAACGATCTGCTCCTGAAAGGGTTCAGGCTGGAAAAATGACGAAAAGCGGGTTCGCAGGGATAATTGGCAGGCCAAACGTGGGGAAATCGACGCTCATGAACTGCATAGTCGGCGAGAAGGTAGCGATAACCACCGACAAACCGCAGACCACAAGGAACAGCATACGCGGCATTTACACCAAAATGCCGGGTGCGCCCGGCGAGGAAGGGGTTCAGATAATATTCATCGACACCCCCGGCATACACAAACCGCGCAACAAGCTGGGAGGTTTCATGACCGACATGGCGAAAAGCACGTTCAACGAAGTAGATGTGCTGGTTTTTTTGGTGGATGACGAACTGTCTTCAGGGACAGGCGACAAATACATACTGGACTTGCTTGAAGGCGTGGCAACGCCTAAAATACTGGCAATAAACAAAATCGACAAGCTTGGCCCGGAAAAATTCAGAAAAATATATGAAGAATACGAAGAGCTTGGCATGTTCAGCCATATCTTCGGAATTTCGGCAATTGACGGGAAAAACGTCAGCAAGCTGACAGGTGCCCTCGAAAAGCTCATGTGCGAGGGGCCGCTGTATTTCCCGGAGGACATGGTGACAGACAGCCCTGAAAGGTTTGTGTGCAGCGAAATAATCAGGGAAAAAACCCTGATGTACCTTGACGAGGAGGTGCCTCACGGAGTCGCCGTTGAGATTGAGAGCTTCAGCGAATCGCCGGGCCTCATTAAGATAGGCGCTGTCATATACTGCGAAAAGAAGTCGCACAAGGGGATAATAATAGGCAAGGACGGCAAAAAGCTGAAAGGCGTTGGAAAGAGCGCCCGCCTTGAGATAGAAGCGCTGTTTGGCGCAAAAGTGTTCCTCGAGCTGTGGGTCAAGGTCAAGGAGAACTGGCGCGACAGCGATTTCGCTTTGTCGAATTTCGGGTACAGGAAGCAGCGCTGAACGGGAAAAAACAATATGTACGCAGAAACGGAAGGAATCATCTTAAAACAGGTAAAAGCTGCCAACGGGAGAAGGATGGTTCTTTTGTTTTCAAAAAAATTCGGAAAGATAAGCGCCGGGACAAGCATAGGGGAGAGCGGAAGGAGCGGCGCAGCCCTTGCGATGAGGCCTTTCACCCATGGCAAATACGGTGTGTACAAGAACCGAAGCACATACAACATAAGCAGCGCCGAAGCAATCAAGGCGTATTACGGGATCGGCGAGGACATCGACAAATACGTTTGCGCGTCCTGCGTGCTGGAATTCGCCGAGAAGATTCTTCCCGAAGAAATACCGTCTGCTGAATTGTTCAAGCTGCTGCTGGATTTTCTCGACATCATCGAAACAAGGAAGAAAAAGCACATGACATTGGTCGTGGCGTTTCAGCTCAAGGCAATCCAGCTGACAGGCCATGCGCCCCAGCTCGGGTGCTGCGCCCGGTGCGGCAATACAGACGGCTTGTCGCATTTCAGCGTTAAAGAAGGGGGCCTAGTGTGTGGGGATTGTCAAAATATTTTAAGCCAGCGCAGCAATGAATCATTGATTTATAACGTGAATTTTGATACAATAGGAGTGTTAAGGTATTTTTTTGACAATAACCTCAAGAGCATGGAACGCATAGCGCTCAATGAAAAAGTATTGGAAAGGCTCCAAGTAATCATAAGAGAGTACAGGGCGTATCATTTAGATGTCAAGGAGCTTAAAAGCGAGAGTTTTTTGAAGGATTAAAGATGAAGGAGGCAAAAATGGAGATTACATTGGAAAAAATCGAATTGGTAAAGGACAGGACAGGCGTAAGCTACAAAGAGGCGAAGGAAGCCTTGGAAGCAGCTGACGGAAGCGTTGTAGACGCCATCATCGAAATTGAGGAGTCAATAGGAGCGAAAACAAAAGGGAGAGCCGGCGAAAGCGGGTACAAAGTCATCGAGAAAGTGAAAGAGCTCATCAAAAAGGGCAACGTTTCGAAGATCGTCATCAGAAAAGACGATGAAATAGTATTGAACCTGCCCGTCAACATCGGCATATTTGGGACAGTCATCGCCCCGATACCTGTAGTCCTAGGGGTTCTTATGGCATTCGGCACAAGATGCGTCATCGAGATTGTCAAGGACGACGGGTCGATAATCGACGTGAGCGAGATGGCAAACGAAACTTTTGAGGACGTGGTCGAAAAAGGGTCGGTGATAGCCGACGAATTGAAAAGCAAAGGCACTGACGTCTACAACAGCGTAAAAAGCAAGACATCAGAAGCTTTAAGCAAAGTCAACCAAGGCAAGGACGCGGATTTCTGCTGCGACCACGACGCCGAAGATTCGGACAACGACAATTTCGAAGAGGGCAAGGACGAAAAAAACGAATAAGCCGATGCCAAAATAGATTGTATGGAAGGTAATTATGAATAAAACATTGACGATGGAAAAGCTCACCGCCCTTGCGAAGAACAGGGGCTTTGTCTACCAAGGCTCTGAAATATACGGAGGCCTTGCAAACACATGGGATTACGGGCCCATAGGCACCGAGCTTAAGAACAATGTAAAAAGGGCTTGGTGGAAAAAATTCGTTCAGGAGTCCAAATACAACGTTGGCCTTGATGCCGCAATCCTGATGAACCCAAAGGCATGGGTCGCGTCAGGGCACGTAGGCGGGTTCGCTGACCCGCTCATCGACTGCAAGAGCTGCAAAGCTAGGTTCAGGGCAGATCAGCTGATCGAGGACTACCTTGCAGATGAAGGCGTCATGGATGTAAAGGTCGACGGCTGGGCAAACGAGAAGCTTGAGGCGTTCATTCAGGAAAGGGGGATCGCCTGCCCGGAATGCGGCAAGAAGGACTTTACGGGGATAAGGCAGTTCAACTTGATGTTCAAGACTTTTCAAGGGGTGACGGAGGATTCGAAAGCTGAGATTTTCCTGCGCCCGGAAACTGCACAGGGCATTTTCGTCAACTTCAAGAATGTCCAAAGGACGTCCAGGAGGAAGGTTCCCTTTGGGATTGCGCAGGTTGGGAAGGCGTTCCGCAACGAAATAACGCCGGGCAATTTTACGTTCAGGACAAGGGAGTTTGAACAGATGGAGCTTGAGTTCTTCTGCAAGCCGGGGACCGACCTTGAGTGGTTTGCATATTGGAAAGAGTATTGCGTGTATTTCTTGAAAGTGCTTGGCATGAAAGAGGAAAACATCAGGCTTAGGGATCACGAGCAGGCGGAGCTGTCCCATTACAGCGCGGCTACCACGGACATCGAGTACCGGTTCCCCTTTGGGTGGGGCGAGCTTTGGGGCATAGCCGACAGGACGGATTTCGACTTGAAGCAGCACATCGGCCATTCGGGCCAAGAGATGAGCTACCTTGACCCGGAAACGAACGAAAAGTATGTGCCGTATTGCATCGAGCCTTCTTTGGGGGCAGACAGGGTGACCTTGGCGTTCCTTGCTGACGCTTACGATGAAGAGGCGCTGGTTGCTGAAAACGGCAAGGAAGACACTAGGACCGTATTGAGGTTCCATCCGGCGCTTGCCCCGTTCAAGGCGGCGGTCCTCCCTCTCGCCAAGAAGCTTTCCCATCTTGCGGCGCCTATCCATGAAGAGCTCTCAAAGCATTTTATGGTCGATTACGACGAAACCGGCTCCATAGGCAAGAGGTACAGGCGTGAGGACGAGATCGGGACGCCGTATTGCGTCTGCGTTGATTTTGAAACAGAGAGTGACGGCTGCGTCACCATCCGTGACAGGGACACCATGCTTCAAGTGAGGCTTCCTGTCTGCGAGGTTAAAAGATTCATTGAGGAAAAGACAGCATTTTAGCTGTTGATGGAAAAGGAGAGAAAATATGAAAAAATACGTTTATTCATTCAATGAAGGCTCAAAAGACATGAAAAGCCTCCTGGGCGGTAAGGGGGCCAACCTCGCGGAGATGACCAAGATCGGGCTGCCGGTGCCCTTTGGCTTCACAGTTACGACAGAGGCCTGCAACAAGTACTACGACGACGGCTGCGCTATTGCTGAAGGGATAGTTGCGGAGATATTTGAGAAACTGTCCGACCTTGAAAACGTGACAGGGAAGAAATTCGGCGACGTCGGCAACCCGCTCCTGGTGTCGGTCAGGTCGGGGGCTGTTTTTTCGATGCCGGGCATGATGGACACGATTTTGAACCTGGGCCTCAACGACGACACCGTGAAGGGGCTTTCCGCCTTGACAGGGAACGACAGGTTTGCACATGACAGCTACAGAAGGTTCATTCAGATGTTCGGGGACATCGTCCTTGAAATCCCGAAATCGAAATTCGACGCCATATTTGACGCAAAAAAGGAAAAAGAAGGATGCAGTTTTGACGTAGACCTTACTACCGAGCATCTGGGCGTAATCATAGAAGAGTACAAGAAGCTGGTGAGATCGGAAACCGGGGCAGATTTCCCACTGGATCCGAAAGACCAGCTGATGGAAGCCATAAAAGCCGTATTCCGTTCGTGGAACAACGACAGGGCGATACTGTACAGGCAGCTTAACAACATTCCTTCGAACTTGGGGACTGCCGTCAACGTCCAGTCGATGGTGTTCGGCAACATGGGAGACACATCAGGCACAGGCGTGGCGTTCACAAGGAGCCCTGTCAACGGGGAAGCCAAGATATTCGGCGAGTTCCTAGTTAATGCGCAGGGCGAGGACGTGGTCGCCGGCATCAGGACGCCCCAGCCTATTTCTGAGATGGCTGTAGCATTCCCCGAAGTGTACAAGGATTTCACCAGGATTGCGGAGCTCCTCGAGAAGCATTACACGGACATGCAGGACATGGAGTTTACAGTTGAAAGGAACAAGCTGTTCATGCTCCAGACCCGAAACGGGAAGCGGACTGCCGCAGCTGCCGTCAAGGTTGCGGTGGACATGGAAAAAGAGGGGCTGATAGACAAAAAGACGGCTGTAACAAGGCTTGAGCCTGCCCAGATTGACCAATTGCTTCATCCTATGTTCGATGCGGGCGGGCTGGCAAAGGCGGTGAAGCTCGCAAAAGGCCTGCCGGCGTCCCCGGGGGCTGCGACAGGCAAGATATATTTCCACGCAAAGGATGCTGTTGACGCAGTGGCAAACGGCGAAAAAGTGGTGCTCGTAAGGCAGGAAACGTCGCCCGAAGACTTGGCCGGCATGGTGGCGGCAGAGGGGATTCTGACGGCAAGGGGCGGGATGACTTCACATGCTGCCGTAGTCGCCAGGGGAATGGGCAAGTGCTGCGTGGCCGGCTGTTCCGAAATCAAGGTGAGCGAAGACAAAAAAATCATGGAAGTGGGCGAAAGAAAGTTCGCGGAAGGCGACTACATATCCCTCGACGGAACGACGGGGACGGTGTACGATGGGCAGATAAAGACGGTCACGCCTGAGCTTTCCGGGGATTTTGGCACTATCATGAAGTGGGCCGACGAAATAAGGACCCTGAAAGTGAGGACCAACGCGGACAACCCAAGGGATTCCGCCCAAGCAGTGGAGTTCGGCGCGGAAGGCATAGGGCTTTGCAGGACAGAGCACATGTTCTTTGAGGAGGACAGGATACCGGCCATTCGAAGGATGATTCTTTCAGACACGGAAGAGGAGAGGCGAAAGGCCCTTGCTACCTTGCTGCCATATCAGAAATCGGACTTCAAGGGCATATTCGAGGTCATGGGCGACAGGCCGGTGACCATAAGGCTGCTCGACCCGCCGCTTCACGAGTTCCTGCCCCACACTGACGAGGAGATAAAGGCGCTTGCTGAGAAGATCAACGTGTCAGCAGACAAGCTTTCCAAGAAAGTCGATGAGCTTCACGAGTTCAACCCAATGCTGGGGCACAGGGGATGCAGGCTCACGGTGACTTACCCTGAAATTGCCGAGATGCAGGCCGAAGCGATAATAATGGCGGCCATTGAGCTGAAGAAGGAAAAGAACATGGACATCGTCCCCGAAATCATGATCCCGCTCGTAGGAATCGACAAAGAGCTTTCTTACGTGAAGAAAACAGTGCTCGAGACGATAAACAAATGCTTCGAGAGGGAGGGCGTCACGGTACAGTACCTGATAGGGACCATGATCGAAGTGCCTAGGGCTGCGCTTACCGCAGATGAAATCGCCAAGGAAGCCGAGTTTTTCTCCTTTGGGACCAACGACTTGACCCAGATGACCTTCGGTTTTTCAAGGGACGACACAGGCAATATAATAAAAGAGTACAGGGACAAGCTCGTGTTTGAGGAAGACCCGTTCCAGACCATAGACAAGGCCGGAGTGGGCAAACTCCTGAAAATGTCAGTCGAACTGGGGAAAGCCGCAAGGCCAGGCATCAAGCTTGGAATTTGCGGGGAGCACGGGGGAGACCCGCAGACAATTGAGTTCTGCCACGACATAGGGCTCAACTACGTGTCCTGTTCGCCGTTCAGGGTGCCTATTGCAAGGCTTGCCGCTGCGCAGGCGGCGGTGAAGGCCGGAAAATAAAATGGAAACAATCAATTTGGTTATTTTGTCCCGTGATGTGGATTACAGCCTCGCCCTTGGCGAGGCTCTTTCCGTAGGCAAAAACAGCTTCATCGTGAGAATCTGCAAAAGCGAGGAGGAGATTTCTGAGATTGCCGAATTCGATTTGCTGCTCATGGATTTAGACGGCAAGTTTGCAGACGGGAAGTTTGCGGGCGACAAGAGGGTCATAAAACTAACTGGTTCCAGATCAGACGCCGACATGAACATTGAGTCGATGTCGTTTGCCTTGTATAAATATGCGAGGGTGCAGGAGCTTTCTGCAGGCATGCTGCTGTACTACAGCATGCTGACCGGAAAAAAGAACGTAGCGCTGCCTGATGCAAAGTCAAAAATCATTGCGCTTTGCAGCGGAAAAGGAGGAGTGGGGAAGACTACCGTGGCCTTTGGGGTAGGGCAAGCCCTGCGCAGGCACTTCTCGAAATCCGTCCTGTACCTTTCCATGGAGGAGATCGAGTCGACGCTGCTGTACATAAAAGGGCGGGAGGAAGGGCCAAGCATCTGCGAGTACCTCTATTATCTGCTAAAGCCGGGAGGCAACAAGCCGGATGCGGAAGCTTTCACTATACACGACAAGTACGGCGTGTGCGCATTCATGCCCGACAAAAGCGCAAACAGGCTCAGGGAATTGGATGCTGCCGAACTGGCCGCATTCCTGAGCGAGATTTCCACAAACGGCGCATGGGACTACATTTTAGCCGATATGGGGGAGTGCTTTGGCAAAGAAGCCAAGTGGATTTTTGACGCATGCCACAAAGCCGCCGTGATCATGCCGCCGGAGGGCAAAGCTGACGAGAGGGAACGGCGATTTTTGAACTGCCTGCGTTTTGCCATGGGGAACGGCCACGAAGAAAAGCTCGTTTTCGTGCGCAACAAAGCATTTGAGAGAGAGGAGCCGGACGAAAGCGGCACAGTGTATGTGGACTTCGACAGCGACAGCATCAATGCCACGGGCGAAACAGTTGAAATATCAATAGACCAGGATTTCGGGTCGGGAATCAGGGAGCTGGTCAAAAAGATCATGTAGCATAATGCAGCCGGAGCATTTGTGTCTGTATGCGCTCAGAAAAGGCCATACGTGGACGTGACGTTTTGGATGAAAATAATCCCGTTGCCGGGCTTGTCGATTTTCATTTGCCTGCGTATTGCCGATACAATTGCGTCAGTTGCGTCTTTTTCTGATATAATCAGCACGAGTTCCTTTTCTGGTTCGATGTCCATAGCAAAAAGCTTGCTCTTTTCATGGATACCGGAGCCTCGTGCGTGTATTATCGTTCCGCCTCTCGAGCCGGCGGATCTTGCTGCGTCGACGACCTCTTCGGCAAGGCCCCTGTCAACGACGGTGCATATTAGGTCGCGCATGTTTTTTACCTCGCTTTCGGTATATGATATTTTGGATTTCCCGTTGTTCCTGGTCCCGTACAGGTAGGCGACAGGAATAGTAAAAGCAATGCCGTGGTGGGGTTTTTTGAAGGAGAGCTCCTTGGCAACCACGTCAAGCACCGAGCGCAGTTTGTCTTTTTCACATTCGATCATGACGATCTCCTTGCGCATTTCCCCTATGTCGAGAAGCTTCAGCAGGGGTGTCTGCACGGTGCCCATGCCTAAAAATATTGTTCCGCCTTTGATTCCTTGGCGTTTTGCGATGTGCATGACACGGCTGCCCAAGCCGTCCTTGACAATTACAAAACCCATCTCAAGATTCAAAAAAACCAACTCCTTCCTTGCGCGTTTTGAGCTTGTATAGCAGCCCCAAGGCTTGAATTGTAATGAGCGGCGTCAGTGCGACCATTGCTATGACCCCGAACCCGTCAACTAGGACTGAAGCCCCTGGGATCGATTCTGCCGCGCCTTCCGTGAACGCCAGTATGAAAGTAGCCGTCATTGGGCCAGAGGCGACGCCCCCTGAGTCGAAGGCGATGCCAACGAACAGCTTTGGAGTAAAGTACATCATGGCGATTGCAATGGCGTACCCAGGCAGCAGGTAGTGCCACAGGTGCAGGGCTGGCGTCAGGACCCTGATGACGGACAGGGCCACTGCGGCGCCTACCCCGACAGAAAGGGCTGCCAGTATGAT
Source organism: Clostridiales bacterium (assembly GCA_009782285.1). Classification (GTDB taxonomy): domain Bacteria; phylum Bacillota; class Clostridia; order Peptostreptococcales; family Anaerovoracaceae; genus WRJK01. Next base: position 6,411 of record WRJK01000048.1, on the reverse strand, counting down.
CTTGCGTTTGACAAAACCGCTTGTGACGTCCTCCACTTGGTGGGTCAGCACGTGCACGGCCGGCTCCGCCAATATGGTGACTAGGCCGACAGCGAACCCAACCACGATGATAAACGCCTTGTTTTCCATGCTCGCAAGATGGTAACCTGTAATGACGCCGACGTCCATGAACCCGGCGCCCACGCCGGTCAGGAAGAGTACGAGGCCGATGAAAGAGTACAGAATGCCTTTGATTATCCTGACGAACTGCCTTTTGTGCAATTTGAACGATATTACCTGAAAGATGACGAACACTGCAATGAGCGGCGACAGCGCCATCAGAACGTCCAAGGACACCCTTGGAAGCTGGGCAGCGAAGGGCGCAAACAACGAGTCCGCATGGCTTGCGGCGACGTCGATGGAGCCTTTGAGCTTGTCGGACTTGAAGAAGACGTTCATCAGCATTACAGAGATGATCGCCCCTGTGGAGGCTACGGCGACAAGCCCGAAGCTGTCCTTTTCAGACGCTTTGCTGTCTTTTTTCATGGAGGACACCCCCAGTGCCAAGGCAAGGATGAACGGGACGGTCAGTGCGCCCGTCGTAGCGCCTGACGAGTCAAAGGATATGGCCAAGAATTCCTCAGACGCAAACGCGGCAAGGCCAAATATGGCAAGGTATGCCACCGTGAGCATTCTGTACAGGGGGATGTTGTAGAGTATCCTGACCATCCCGGCAGAGAGCATGACCGCGACGCCTATTGATACGACTGCAACGATGCTGAATTTCGATATGTCACCCGAAGTGACTATGGAAACCTGTTCGGCCAGAATATGGAGGTCCGGCTCTGCAATGGTAATAAAAAAGCCCAGCATTATGCCGCTGACCACAATGACCCATAATTTGTTTGATTTTGTAAGCTGTGAGCCCATAAGGCTGCCTATCGGAGTGATTGCGATGTCTATACCGAACAAGAAGATTGAAAGGCCTACGGTTATCAGGAGGGCACCTGCCAAAAACCTCAGCAAAACAGGCATCCCCAACGGTGTTAATGTGAAATTCAAAACCAGCACGATGGTTGTTATGGGGGCTACCGCAAGCAGGACTTCTTTAAATTTGTCAAACAGGACATTCAGAAAAACCACCTCCGCCGCGCAAAAACCCCGAACGGGCTCTTCCCCGCCTGCATTCATTATAGAGAAAACTGTTTGAAAAGTCAAGGAAGGCTGTGCTATAATACAATTGCAGCATGAAAAAGGGAAAAAGGAGGAAGGTAGTTTGCCGGGATTGGACCGCATAATTGTCGATTTGGCGCTGATATTGGTAACAGCCGGGGTAACGACGCTCATATTCAAAAAAATCAAGCAGCCTGTCGTATTGGGGTACATAGTTGCGGGGTTTCTGGTGGGGTCGAATTTCCGCTGGTTTCCCAACGTCTATGATTTTGAGCACATTCACATATGGGCTGAGATCGGGATCGTATTTCTCATGTTCGCCCTCGGGCTTGAATTCAGCCTGCAAAAGCTTACGAAGCTGGGCGGCAGCGTGGTAATAACAACCCTCGCCGTTGTCCTAGCAATGATCTGCGTGGGCTATGCAGTGGGCGAGCTTATGGGATGGAGCGACATGGACAGCATTTTCCTCGGTGGCATGATCTGCATCTCGTCCACTATGATAATATTGAAGGCATACGAAGAGTACAATCTTAAGGGCGAGAAATTTGCCCATCTGGCGATGGGTGTCCTGATAATGGAGGACCTGGTTGCGATTTTCATAATGATAATCCTGTCGACCCTTGCGGTGAGCAGGGAAGTCTCGGGCCTCAGCATGCTTTTTCAAATCTCGATACTGCTCCTGTACCTTGTCCTGTGGGTTGTTTTGGGCATCTACCTGATACCGTCAGCGCTGAAGAGGTTCCGGTCTCTGATGAACGACGAAACCTTGCTCATCGCGTCGATAGGCATGTGCCTCGGCATGGTGGTGATTGCAAACCTGACTGGCTTTTCGTCGGCCTTGGGTGCTTTTGTTGCCGGTTCCATACTGGCGGGGACGGCGATGGCTGAAAAGATAGAAACAATCGTAAAACCGCTGAAAGATCTGTTCGGGGCGGTCTTTTTCGTATCGGTGGGATTGATGGTCGTTCCGGAAATGATTTTGGAGCACATAGCTCCGATACTTGTGATTTCCGTCGTGGTCATAGTCGGGCAGATGTTTTTTTCAGGGATTGGGGCGCTGTTTTCCGGGCATAGCCTTCATACGGCGGTGCGCCTCGGCTTCAGCTTCGTGCAAATAGGCGAGTTCTCCTTCATCATAGCTACTTTAGGCAGCAGCCTGCGGGTGACGAGCGATTTTCTGTATCCAATCGTTGTGTGCGTGTCGGTGTTCACTACATTCTTAACCCCGGTGATGATAAAAAATTCGGAGAGGGCGTACAACATTATATGCAAAATCCTGCCTGGCAGCGCAGTGAGCTTTTTAGACAGGTACACGTCGGAAAAAAGGGGCGACAGCGACAGGGACGAGGACTGGTCAACGTACATGTCGCGCTACCTTGTCCGCACGGTTATATGCAGCGCAGCGCTTTTCGCAATATACATGCTGACGGTAGCGATGAATCTCATCTCGCCCTTCATATACGACTACGTTACCCACAACACATGGGCGATGGTTATGGAATTCGCCGTTGTTTCCGCCCTGATGGCGCCCTTCGTGAGCATTATGTGCTCGGGGCGGAAGCGGTTTATTTTCGTTAAGCTGTGGCTCAAGAACGCGACCAACAGGCTGCCGCTCCTAGCCCTTAACGGCATCAGGGTTGCCATTGCCCTGTTTTTCATCATGATCACTTTCAACAGGATATGGCCGGTTCCAAGATGGCTGCTCCTCCTGCTCGCGATCGGGGTGATAATTTTTGTGGAAAGGACTGATTTCGCAAAGAGCGCTGCAGCCACAATGGAGACGAGGTTCATGGCCAACTTCAACGAGAGGCACCTCGAAAACACAAGAAGCAAACATGGGGCAGAGGGGGGCCGCAGCGGGGTGGACGAGCTGCTGTTCGTGGCGAAGTTCGACGTGTGCAAGCTTCCGAAGAGGGACGAGGCAAGCGAGTTCTACAAGAAGAACCCCTTCGGCATTTACGTTTCCGGCATCTACATCATCACAATCAACAGGGGAGGCAAGCCTCTTAACGTGCCTCACGCCACCGACAAGATAAAAGTAGGCGACACGGTGTTCGCCATGGGGGAAAAGCAGTCGCTTGGGGCGTATCTGGGCGCCCTTGAAAAACTGGGGCAGATCACTAACATAGAGGATCCGCCTGTAACGCTCAGGGAATTTATGGGCGACCAGGCTCACGAAGGCATCAAGCCTGAAGGCAAGCTTGTATGCCATGCTGTCGAAGTGCCGAAAAAGTCTCCGATGATCAGAAAGACCATAAAGAACTCGAACTTCAGAGCCACTTACAACGGCTACATCATCGGCATCGAAAGGGGCTTGATGCCAATAACGGGTTTCAGGAACAACATGGTAATTTACGAAGGCGACGTGCTGTGGGTGCTGGGCAAGGAGGACTTGACGGAAAAACTGGCGAAGGACGGGCTTTTGCAGGATTGACTATATAAAACTGGGAGGTTTGGGCTGCCATAGATCAGTTTGACAATGAGTGCAGATTGATTGCCAGCGTAAGCTCCGTGTAGGGGGTACTCCGATTTCCAGTGTTCGCGCATGCCGTGGGTTTTCGGGGAATCATCCACAGGAACGACTGCTTGATCCAAGTCATCCTGCTAAGCTTAAAAGAATCCCCAAAGGTTCCAAGTTTTATGGCCTCGTCAGCTATTGCGTCGCTGTACGCTTGGTAGACCCTTATGGTCCTTTCGTCAAACGCAGCAAATATTCTGTTTTCTGCTTCCATTTCGGTGCGCACCTCCCTGCCGTACAGCGAGCCCATTAATTGCTAGTGGGTTGCAAATCTAAAGTCATCAACTGAAAAACAATTTGGATTCACTCCATCCGCGCACCATGATATTTCTGAGGCAACCGTGCGTAAAATGTTCAAATCCACATGCCATTCAGGGTTGTTAAAGTTGTCAACGGGCACAATGCGTAAGTTCTCCTTAAACAGATTCGCGAAATATGCGAACTCTTTTTTTGCAAATCCTATTGGGAACTTTGTATTTACATATGCTATTAGCTGTGAGTTACTGAAGAAACCGCAAACCTCTTCACCAGAATCAAAATCGCAGCTAAGCTGCTGGCAGTGCCCTCCGACTCCATTATAACCCTTTTCAGTGGGCTTGCATAGTCCAGCACGTAGCCTTTGTGGACGAATAGGCGACCCGTTGGAAAAGGTAGCCGAACACGTGGATTTCGAGCAATTCAGGCAAATTTTGGAAAATGCCCTTGTTGAGAAATGCGGCGAGGGTGTTGTTTTGAAGATTAACAAGAAGGGGTACAGGAACAAGCCGCTTACTGAAAGGCAGAAGGTCGAACAGGGAAAAGTCAAGGGTGAGGGCGAGAGTTGAACACGTTTTCGGGATTATGATGGTAATGGTAAGTCACTAAAATGAAATCCTGTCTACGCTGATTTTTTGCGGAATTCAGGGTGTAATCATGTTTTAGTTACAACACTTCCAAAGTATAATCGGCACAACGACAACAAGCCCAACAAGTGCAGATATTATCAGTTTTGCTCTAAGGCTCCAAATTTTTTTCTGCTTCGCCTTTTTTCAGCACTCGTTATTTTTTTTTGAGCATTCCAAGCCAAATAAACATGGCGGGAAGAATGCTTGCTACAGGGCTGGTTCCTGGAGCCATGTCCAGCATTTCCATGATATGTCCCCAATAGCCCTGCTCCCAAAAGCCAAGCTCCGTGAATGTCTTATTTGTCATCGCCAACGAAAATATGTAGATGCTGCTGACTGACAAGAAATTCAAACCATGATTTTCAAATACATACAGGTTTTTGCCCAATGAAAATAATAGAAATATCAGTAAAGCGACGCTTAATGGCGCAAGTATGATCAAAGGCGTTGAGAAAAGTGGCAAAACAAAATCCTTTGCCAATATAGTAGCGATAAAGCCAATAATAATAAAGCCTGCGAGTGAAGTGAAAAAGTTAACTGTAAATTTTAATGAGTGCGTAGCACCCTCCCCACGCTGTCGTAGGTGAACGTCGTGTTTTCGTTGAGGGCGTTCGTCACTTTCTTCAGCTGTCCTTTCAGGTCGTAGCCGTATTTCGTCACCGCCCCTTCTTCGTTTACGAGCTTCACAAGCCTCCCGTCTTCGTCGTACTCCTTGAAGCTCGGGTGCCCGCAGTACTCGTAATCCGATAAAGCCCATGCTTTAGTTTGCATGCTCAAGTCAACTATTTTCAGCATGGTGCTGTGATTGGTTTTGTAAACTTGTAAAAATATTCTACATTTTAGACAATCCTGCAAGAACATGGCAGTAATAATAATTTAATCCTATACCACAAACACCTAAAAAAATGCCTGCTCCGAATTTCCCTAATTTAATTTTTCCGATAATAGACAAAAACAATAGCGATAATCGAGGGAATGAAACTTATACCAAAATATATAAAAATTAAAAGATGAAACTCTTGAATTACAGCCATAAGCGAATCAATAATTTTATTGCTCAATAAAGCGCTAATCGGTAACAGGCCAAGACCAGCAAATGCTATAGTAGCCATTGGAATTGGCATTCTTTGAGAAGTTGGGATAGTTTGTTTTTTTTCATCAAAATTCATTTGCGAACTCCTTTTGCGTGGTGGACGATCCACATAAAATAAACGTTATAGGGTCTTTCATCCCAAATCTTGTTTTCCTAATGCAGTCAAGTAGTACTTGTAAGTGATCCCTTTCAGCGTAAATTTCCCGTCGGCCACCGAAACGAGCAGCCTTTCGTCTTCCTTGCTGAAAAAATTGAAGCCCCGGTACCTGCGGTTGTTGTCCTCAGCCGGCTCCGTGACTTTGCCGAGTTTCTTCAACCCGTCCGTGGGTCGTCGAAGGACGATATGAACTCAAGGTACCTCCGTGTCGCATTTTTGAATATCCGGGCCAAAACGAACAGGCTGTAGATGCTTTTCTTGACAGGTGCCATTTTCACCTCCACCGTCCCGTCCCTCTTTTGGACTTCCCTGAAAGACCTGAGCTGCGAAACGTCGTTCGACGTGACTTCAATCCTAAGCACGCTCCCGAACTTGTCGTATATCTTGACTGATATTTCACCCATCTGGTGCTTGATTCTCGTACCGACTGGTTTGCTCAAACGGAAGTTGGGAAGATGATTGAGTTTAGCAATCCGACCTTCCCAACTTCATTCCTCAGCATTGGCTATTTTACACAACAGCAAATACCATTATGTTAGACGCCTTCAAATATTGTACTTCGACGGCGTAACCGTCCTAGTGCCATCGTGTTTCCATATGCTGAAAT
>WRJK01000047.1 GCA_009782285.1 Clostridiales bacterium | reverse complement strand
CCTCGGTGTAATCTTCACCTAAAGATTTTACACGAATAAACCGTTCCGCGCCGGGGATTTTGATTGATAAATATTTATTACTCATATCAAGCACTTTGAGTAAAAAAGGCAAATAATTAATTCCACGTCAGTGCATGGCGTACTTCGCCGCCATGCACTGCAAAACAATTTGAATATTTGAATAGGCAAGCGCTTGACGGCGCTTGTTTTTCGGGGTATAATATTGCAGTATATATACTGCAATATTAGGAGGATGCCTATGGTGGATTTTAGCCAGCTAGCGCTAAGGCGCTGCGAGATCGTGCGTGAGATAGATGAAATAAAAAGCATGAGGAAAGGGGCGCTGAACTCCAAATACCAAAAGGTCCGGCACAAAAATGGGGAGGTGGCCGTAAAAGGCCCCTATTACGTGCTGACAAAAAAGGGCGCTGGCGGCAAGACGGCGTCGACAGCCGTCCCAGCCGCCGACGCCCCGCACGTCCAAGCGGAAGTGGACAACTACAAGAGGTTCCGCCGGCTTTCGGACGAATACGTGGACGTGTGCGAAAAAATGTCCCTGCTCGCAGGGCGCGGGGCCGAAAATACGCACAAGGGGGGCCCATGATGGCAAAAGTGAACGAAAAGGCGCCGACGGCGCCAAGGAAAACCATCACGGTGGTGATGGCATTGGCAAACAAAATGATGGACGAGCTGCGCTTTGAAGACCGGGTAAACGAGCAGGTGGACTGGGACAAACATCACTGGGCCGTAAGCCCTGGCGGGCTTGCGAAAGCGGTGGCGCTGTCGACGCTGACGGACATGCGCACGCCGTTGACGCACATCCAGGAGCGCTTGCGGCCATATGATTTGGCGCATTTGACCGGCTACGAGGTGGAACGCCATGACGTAAACTCGTTCAACGTGGGCAGGGCGCTTGAGAGGATCGGGGAAGCCGACTACAACCGCATATACGAAGGCGCGGCCCTGGCGGCGCTGCACCAGTACAGCGTCCCGGTAGGGCGGCTGCACAGCGACACGACGACAGTGTCGTTTTACGGCGAATACGACGCCGAAAACATTGACCTGACGGAAGAAGAAAGGAAAGAGCTGCTGCAAATTGAAAAAGGGTACAACAAAGACGGCCGCCCCGGGTGCAAGCAGATGGTGGTGGGGCAGATTGTGACCGGGCAGGGCATACCGCTGGCCAACAGGGCGCTGGACGGCTCGACCAGCGACATTGAATGGAACAAACAGTCGCTGGACTACCTGGAGTCGCTAAGGGCCAATGGTTTTGCGCACGGCGCCTACGTGGCGGACAGCAAGCTGGTCACCCGCGAGCTCATAGAGCGGATGAACGGCGGGCCGGGCAGGGTGTCGTTCGTGTCGCGGTGCCCCGCCAATTTTGAGGACAAGCTGGAAAGCAGGATGATAGAAAAAGCATATGAGGAAGGGGCGTGGGAAGACCTTGGGCAGCTCGGAAGCGGGAAAAAAGCAAGCAGCTACCGCAGCCAGTCTTTTAGCGGGCCAGTCTGCGGCGGCCCCGTGCGCCTGCTGGTGCTGGAGAGCTCCGCGTTGATGGCGAAAGCGGAGCTTTCCTTGGAAAAAGAAGCGGCCAAACTGGGCCCCATCGTAAAAGCTCTGGAAAAGAAAACTTTCGCCTGCCGGGAAGACGCTGAAAAAGAATATGGCCGTTTCGAGAAGCTGAAAGAACTGAAGCTTTTCAGCTGCACTGCCAAAATACAAGAGGAAACGCTGAAAAAATGGCCGAGGGGGCGGAGGAATGCAGCTACGCGCCCCACCGTTGCCCAAACTTACCGGGTCAAGGCAGAAAAAGTGGGGCGCGACGAAGAGGCTTGCCTCCGGCACGTCCGCAACGAGTCATGCTTTGTAATCATCAGCAACATAACAGACAAAACAACGACGGACAGGGAGCTGCTGGAAACGTACAAAGGGCAGTACGCCGTGGAAAACTCGTTCCGCCAGCTCAAGGGGCCTAGCCTGGCGTCTGTAATATACCTGAAAAACCCTAAACGGATACAGGCGTTGACCATGATATTGAGTTTCTCGCTGCTGTTGAGGGCCCTTATACAGCACCGGCTGCGGGCTGGGTTGGCAAAGCGCCAGAAAGACTGCCCCGGCGAGCCTGTCTATGCGGGCTGGAACGGCAGGGAATTGAAAAACCCGACATTCAAGCTGCTTTACGAGCAGGCGGCCAACTGTTTCTACGAACGTGAAAAGCTGGGCGAGTACAGTTTCATATGGCCCCACGCAGAAGCGCAGTACATCGTTGGCTCGCTGTTGTTGCTGATGGGCGAAACGGTGGGTTCTATTTTGGCCTGACATGCTTGGGGAAGGGGAACTGTGACCTTTTCCCCGTTTTTCCGCGTTTTTCCGTGATTATTGCCATCGTCTGGAGGTTTTTCCACGTTGATTTTTTGCTAATGGGCAACTCGCTTTTCTTTTCTTCAAGAGTTTTTTTCAAAGTGCTTGATGTGAGATCATCATATATGGCCGTACTTTTTCGTTGAAATTGGTTGCTTTATTTGGGCTTGGTCAATTATTGTGAGCATGTTTTGCGGCATGGTCAAAAAAGTGCATTTTGTGCGCCCAAGACCTGGCCGTTTTTCTCAACCCTAGGTTTTGCAAGGAGTTTCAGAGATGTCAATAGACATAAAGTCAGTGGCGTTGGTCGATTACGATGGCGTACACGCCACCGTCTCTACACAGGCGTACACGCCTGCGCTATTGACTTAGAAGGAAACATAGTAGGTAACTTAAACGCTCTTGAAAGAATCGCGCACCGTAATGCGATAATCGCGTTGGCGCCGCGCACAGACCAATGCATGCCAGACTGCTTCAGCCGCTTGCGTATTACATTTTTGCATCCTGCTTCTATAACTCCGCTACCAACAAACAGTCCTTGCTTTTTGAAGTCGGCATACTGCATTCGTGCGGCATTATCCTTAAAATAATTGATTTCGCGTTCGATCTCTTCTTGTTCTTCTACACTGTCCCCCGCATGTCGCGCCATTTCGGTCGCAAGTTCATCTATCTTTCCTTCTTCCAATAGTTCTGACCACGCTGTTTTCACGGATTCCCTCGTCTCGCTATCATATACAGCCGTTTGCTGAATTCGTCGCTCGTCTCGATTGCGCCAAAGTATGTCGTGCTGTTTTTGTCCCTTATTGGCTCGCCTTTCTCGTTGGTTCCTGTCTGCGTAAATATGCAGCCAAGCTTTGCCTCGCGGGTTTTAGCCGTACCGTCCTCTTGTTTACCTTTACGTCCGGATGCCTCTCGTTTCATTGCCGGCACACCTGTCCCGTCATATTCGACATACATGACGGGTATGGATAATCCAAATGACATCCACGATCGGTTCAATGAAAACACCTCTCCGATTTGCCTGGAATTCTCCGGCTCGATGATGTCGCCGGCCGCCTCGGCAATTCTTTCCGTATCCTTCCCGCTAACGTATATCAAGCAGCTCATCTTTTGGCAGCCTGTGATTCCCGCATTCACACCCGTAATACGTCCGCGTTGTCGTACCTTCACCGAGCAAGCTAACGATATTTTTGCTTCTGGCGCCAAGATCCTTCATAGGCGTTTCCTCTGCACAGTTCTGGCAAATCGGGGCGGTGCCCTTCATTTCAGAAAGGAATTTGGTGAATAGGATATTGCCTCCTCGTAAGGCTGCGTCCCTGAACCCTTTCTCTACCTCCAACAGCGTAACCGTTTCACCTGATGCTAACCTCGCGGATACGCTCGCAGCAAACCGAGATATTTCCTCTTCGAATTCTGTTGATATGTTTAGTTTTTTTACCCTCGTCCTCTGAATCTTCGAGCTGTGAAAGCTTTTCACAGACATCAGTATACTCATCTGCTAACTGCTTGAACCGTTTGTAGTTGCCCACTTCTTCTTTGATGTGAAGCGCGTCTGTAGCAGGGACAGATTCGGATATCGTTTTGTTGCCAACGCCTTTTTTTGTCAATACATAGTACGGCCCTCCTTGTATAATTATGTAGTTTAAATACTACATATTTATACGCAAAACCCCTCGTTTTGTCAAGCATTTGTAAATTTCTTACTTTTACGTCTTACACCCTATAGCAAATTTGCTATAATATTTTTGAATTCAGGAGGAATATTTATAATGCTCGATGTAATATTTTATAGCGACAGCAGGGGCAAAGAGCCAACGGCAGAGTTTATCAGCGAGCTAAGACAAAATCTATATTCTCCGAGCCACTTTACCAAAAAAACTAACAAGACACCGCTGGGAGAAATCGAGCAGGCAAAGCGAAACCTTGCAGACTATATTGAAAGGAATGGTGAATGATGTCTACTAGATGGAAAGACTTTAGGGCAACATTAGAACTAACGCCTGAGGAAGAAGAAGTAATAAACCTTGAAAAATCCGTTATCACAGCTATCGTCGATGCGCGTGAGCAAAACGGCTTAACACAAAAGCAATTATCAGATCTTTGCGGGGTAAAGCAGCCTGTAATCGCAAGGCTTGAAAGTGCTGTGCATTCCCCACAGATAAACAGCATAATTAGAATATTGAAGCCTTTAGGTTATACTTTGGCGGTTGTGAAGGAAGAATCGACCTCACCATAAATGTCATTATTTTGGTGTTTCACTTATGAAGTGCTTCATGCTTTTCTAATTGTCGAAATGGCGTATTGTCGGCGTTTCTTGTCGTTGTTAGAGTGTGTACATGGGCGTACCGGTGGCGAATATAACGCCTTTGCCGCCAGTGATTTCGTACATGTAGCGGCATTTCATGAACATGTCGCTGGACTTTTGGGCTTGATGGTAAAGCGTTCGCCCTGATTCCCTTTAAGCTCCGCTATCCCTTCGGCGATCTCGTCGATCTGCTCGTTCAGCAATCGTTCCTGCCATCAGGCTTTTCTGGCACAGGCCCAGCCTCTTGGATTCCATCGCAGCGCCGACCATCTCAAAAGTCTTTCCGGCGCCCACTTCGTGAGCCAGCAAAGTGTTCCCGCCGTACAGTATCCGCGCTATGGCGTCGCGCTGGTGCGGTTTGAGGCTGATCTCCGGGCTGGCGCCGGCAAACTCGATATGAGTGCCGTCATATTCGCGGGCGCGGGTACTGTTGAACCGCTCGTTGTACTGCTGAACCAATGTCTGGCGGCGTTCGGGGTCGCTGAATATCCAGTCTTTGAAAGCCTGCTTGATAGCGTCCTGTTTCTGTGCCGCCAGCGTCGTCTCCTTTTTGTTAATTACGCGCTTCTCTTTGCCGTCAGCGTCCTGAACGGTGTCGTATATGCGCATGTCCTTGAGGTTGAGGGTTTCTTCGATGATCTTGTAAGCATTGGCGCGGGGCGTGCCGTATGTCACGGTGGCGAGAACGTCATTATAAGAGGTACGGTTTTTCCCTGCGATGTTCCATTCGCCGGTGCGTTCGGCGTAGTTGACGGCAATCTCGTACCGAAGGTAGCGCGGCGGCTGCAAAAGTTCAAGCATGAATTACTGGACATAATGCTTGTCCACCCAAGTCGAGCCGAGCCGGACGGAGATTTCCGATGCGTCAAGGTCTTTTGGCTGCGCCATTTCGAGAGCCTCGTCGGCCGGTTCGTACCTCAATGTCTGTGGGTTGCGGAATATGACGCCTGTCAGGTCGGAAGCGATCTTTTCTTCCGTGAAGCCGGTAAGCCCTTGCATGAAGCCCATGTCCACCCTGGCTTTTTTCGCGATGGACACCGCCAATGCCTCCGATGACGTGTCAACAGACGTGACGGCGCTATTTTGCCTGATCGTCCTCTTGGTGAACATGTCCGACTTGCGCTCGAGTGCCCCGTCCTCGCCTATGACTTTCAGGGAGCATAGCAGGTAATACGCGGAGTCCGCTGAGAATGCCTTGGATGTGGGAAAGCGCGGCTTCTAGCTGCTCTGCCAAATCCGCGCCATCAATTGGGTTGCAGGCCGTCTCGCTCTTACTTCCGTACATCATTTCATCGTAAGCCATCTCGCCCAGCACCATATGCGGGTTGTCGGCGAAATAGCTGTTGACGGGGATGCCGCCCACTGTCAGGCCGAGGTGAACCCAATCAGGCTGGATATCGGCCAAACGGTCGCGTTTTTGCAGGAAAATGATGTCGCTGGTGACTTCCGTACCGGCGTTTGCTTTGAAAGCGTTGTTAGGAAGCCTGACGGCGCCGAGAAGCTCCGCCCGCTGCGCTATATCCTTGCGCCGTCGTGCCACAGGCTCACCCGCGACAGCAGCTCTGGGTCCGCCGCCCAGTGCGGCTGCCCGCCCTCCCTGACGGGGCGCCCCATGCAGCGCAGCACCCGGTCGCTCGTCCCTGTGATGAAGGCGTGGCGCAGGATGCCCCCCATGTGCGCGCTTAACGTTTGCGGGTCTTTGAAAATGTAGTCCTTTGCCCATTCGCTCTGCCACAGCGTCCAAGTGCAGCTCATTTCTTCGCCGAGCAGCGCCCCCATGGACGGGAACACGTCCGCAAGGAAGCCTGCCAGCGCTTCTGCCCACATTGTGTCCAGCTGGCTGTCCAGCAGCTTTTGCGCAAGTTCGAAATCTTCCGCGTCAAGGAGCTTGTTGCCCGACATGACGTGCTTCGCGCCGGCTTTGTCAAGCATCCGCCTGAGCCACTCCCTGCCGTTCAGCGCGATTTGGATTTCGCATGGCGCCCACGTCTGCAGGCGCACGCTCATGAACCCGTACTCCTCGTGGTCGTAGTAAAAGTACAAGTGCTTGCAACTTCATTTTACAATACATCAGGCGGCATTGCACTAACTAATTATTTTGGGTTGTGGGCGCAGCCCACTTTGGGAAGTCTTAAACATCATGGACATTTAGATTAAAATCAAAGGGACGAGAGAGAAATACTCTACATAGTCCCGAAAGCCATGTCAGCGCTGCCGCAGACTATGCCGCCGATGGCGGCAACACGTCCAAACCGAAAGCCGCCGCCATGCCGCGCCGCCTTTCCGTCCGTCCGTTCCGCGCTTCGCATGACCCGCGCTTGCGGTTCAGCTTGCGCGATGGGAGCGGTGCGAATGTTTACACCATAAAAATAATTGTATGCAATGCGGTGTGTTTGTGGTATGCTAATGGCGAGGTGATTCAACGGCGGCTCCCGATTAACGATGTAATCGCCGAACCACTTGGCGAACCGCTAGGTGTTGGTATACAAGATTGACGGTGATAGGCTGAAACTATCGGAGAGTAAGGTATGGAAAATGCTTCGGAATTGATAAACGGCTTATTCGATAAAAACGATAAGGCGGCTTACAAATGCTTAAAAGAGTTATTATCTGCAAGCGAAAAAGACAGCGACATTTATCGGTTCTTTGATACCTTTACCGAAATGATTGACAATGATAATTCTTATGTGCGGACAAGAGGGTTGCTCTTAATATCGGCAAATGCAAAGTGGGATACGGATTTTAAGATTGATGAGATAATTGATAAATATCTTAGTCATGTTATGGACGATAAGCCCATTACATCAAGGCAATGTATTAAGGCTCTCCCCAATATAGCTAAATACAAGCCTGATTTAATTGACGATATTCTTTCCGCATTGAAAAAATCAAATCCCCAACAATACGCCGATAGTATGCGGTCATTGGTGTATAACGATATTAAAGCGGCTTTGAAAATAATTAGCGAGATAGGGGGCATCGGCACGAGCGCATGATTTGAACCAATAACGCAAAACGACGCGGCGGTATTTATCCGCCGCGCTGTGTTTTTATCATGCTATTTGTTTCCACCGAGCCGCGCTTCAAGCTCTGCAATACGCGCCGCTTGTTCATTGATGGTCGTGTCCTTTTCTGCGACCACGCTCTGCCATTTTTCGCGTTCAACTTTGGCGGCGTTATGTAGTGCCTGCGCTTCATCATGCCGGGCTTTGGCGCGTAAACGCTCCAATTCGCGGAACTCTGATGAAGCTGTGACATTATGATATGCGCAAATCGCTTGATTCAATTCCGGCACCCCCAATGCTTCAATCTTCGCTAATTCTTCCTCTGTGTTGGCGTTAAACAACGCTAACCATAAAAGTGATACATCGTTTCCGTCTATGTCTTTAGGCAGTTTCGGCAATTCATAAAAATGCAGAGCCTTTTTGTCCGTAAGCGGTGTGTGGCGCGTTACTTCAAGGGATTGATACTCCGAATGGAACTCCGCGCAATCAAACAGCTTGAAATTCATTATGCTGATAACGATTGTGCGCGGCAAGTCTCGGTATTTTCCGCTTATGGGGAGCGCGTTCGAGTAAATCCGCGCCCAATAGTACAAGGCGCGTTCGGGGTAGTCTCCCTCGTCATCTACTTGCATTTCGAGATTGACCTCTTGACCGTTCACCGTCATGTGAATGTCCAACCGGCAAAACTTCTTCCCGATAACCTCCGGCGGCATTTCGGTGTTTCTGATTTCAAACTGCTCGATACTTCCAAGCGTTATCCCCAACAAATGAGCCACAAGCCGTTTCAGTAAATCCGGGTACTTCACCGCAAACAGCAATTTTACAAGTATATCGTTTTTGAACGTGTATTCAAGTTTAGTCACAGGCACACTCCCTTACGCTGTGAGTATAGCACAACCACAGGGAAATTTCAATGGCGAATTTACCGAACGACAAATACCGTCTACGAACAAGCCCGGAGTCGCTTTTTGGGCGCAGAACCAGCTTATTATTTACAAACAAGCAAAATCAGCTTATAATACAAGTGTAGTTTTTTCTTGATTAACAAACCGGGAGGTTGCCTGATGATTTCACATGTCAGCATTAAAGACTTTGCTATCATTGAAAACGTTGAAATTGATTTTCATGACGGCCTTAACGTAATTACCGGCGAAACGGGTGCCGGGAAGTCCATAGTCATAGAGGCGGTCAGCCTGGCGCTTGGGAGCAGGGCCGACAGTTCCTTTGTCCGCACCGGCAAAGACCGGGCGGTGATACAGCTGGTTTCTTCGCTTGATGGCGAAGACGTGGTAACGACGCGGGAAATATCCTCTGCCGGGAAGAACCTGTGCAGGATAAACGGGGACATTGTCACCCTTTCGCAGCTTGCAGGGCTGTGCAGAAAGATAGCGGACATCCATGGCCAGTACGACCACCAGTCGCTCCTGAACCCGGAAAGCCACATCAGCCTCTTGGATTCCTATAACGGCACAAGCGTCGCCATCTTGAAAGACGAGGTGGCGTCGGATTTCAGCAGGTACACGGAAACGAGAAACAAGCTGTCGGCAATCGTGTCAAGCCACGAAGAGAGCTTGAGGAAGCGCGAGTTCATGCGCTACGAACTGGACGAAATCAGGAAAGCAAGGCCTGCGCCAAACGAAGACAGCGAGCTTTCAGAGCGGATTGCGCTGCTGGCAAACAGCGAAAAGATATACCAAAACCTGTCCGGCGCCTATGCCCTTTCCTACGGGGAATCGCCGTCCGCCTTGGACGGGCTGAAAAAAGCTTTGAACCTGCTCCAAGAAATAGGCGTGTATTCGCCAAAGGTCTCCACAGTCGCGGGCGAATTTCAAGACGCCTACTACAAACTGGAAGACCTGAGCGGCGAAATCAGAGCCATCCGCGACAGGACAACCTTTTCACAAGAGGAACTTGACAATGCGCTTGCGCGGCTCGACCTCCTCGACTCGCTCAAAAGGAAATACGGCGGCACACTGGACAAAGTGCTGTGGCACGCCAGCCAGCTTGAGGAGCAGCTGTCTGGCATTGAAAATGCAGACGACGCAAAAAAACAGCTCGCCGCAGCATTGGCGGAGCATGAAGAAAAGCTATCGGCATCATCGGCAAAACTCTCTGCGTTGCGCAAAAAATGCGCAGCTGAACTTGAGCAGAAAATACTTGCTGAGCTGAAAGAGCTGAACTTCAGCGATTCCTCACTCGCCATTGATTTCTCCAAGGAAAGCTCATATACCGCAAACGGCATCGACAAGGTAGAATTCCTGATCAGCACGAACAAAGGCGAACCCCTGAAACCGCTTTCGAAAATAGCATCCGGAGGCGAAATGTCCAGGATAATGCTCGCATTCAAAAAAATCATAGCGGACTACGACAAAATTGGCTCGATGGTGTTTGACGAGATAGACAGCGGCATCAGCGGCGTCGCCGCCAGCATAGTCGGGAAGAAACTGCGGCAGATTGCCGAAAACCACCAGATCATCTGCATCACCCACCTGCCCCAGATCGCCGCTTTTGGCAGCCACCACTACAAGATACAGAAGGATTCGGACGAAAACACCACACGCACCACGGTCGCCAAGCTCAGCGATAATGAAAAGATTATGGAGATCGCCCGCCTGCTCGGCGGAATAAACACAACAAGCAAAACTTTGGAAAGCGCAAAAGAGCTGCTTGAGCTGTCGCGCTAGGCCGTTTTCACATCTCTGAAATCAGCACTTCAAGCGCAAGCACCGGATCGATTTCGCCTGCTTTTGTGCTGAATTCCACTTGGTATACCTTCTTTAAAATGTCTTTTATCCTAGCTTTGGAATAAAGCTCCGCTATCGGAGCGGCTTTCTTAATGCGGTATTCGTTGGCTCCCAGTATGCCCGGAATCTGCCACGTCAGCTTCCCCTCGTCAAGCAGCTCCCTTATTTCAAGGATTATTTCAAATTGCGACACCAGAAGCGCCAATATGTAGTAAAAACTGCCGCCTGAACCAAGGACGTTGTGAAGAAGCCTGAATGCGCTGCCCTTGTCGTTCCTTCCTATGGCGTCAATCAGCGTGAACACGCCGCTTTCAACGTCCCCGGTAACCGTCTCGTGCACGTCCTTTGGCAGGACTTCCCCGCCGTCGCAGTGAGCCGCTATTTTTCTGATGTCGTTGTCAAAATTGTAAAGAGTGTAGCCCGATTCCTTGTTGTAGTAGCCGCTGCACGAGATCAGCTCCCTGAGCGTCCCGCTTTTAATCGTTTTGCCAAGGCCTTTGAAACGTTTTTCAATGAAGCTTTTCAACGCAGGCTCGTCAAGCGGCTCAAAATCGTACGCGCTTCCGGCAGTGTTCATCTCCTTGTAGAGCTTCAGCCTTTTGTCAACGCTTTTGGACGTAATGACAAGCAGGCACGAATCCGGGATTTTTTTTATGTAATCAGCCAGCCGCTTTGTTTCCTGCTCTGGGAAGCTTTTTAGTTTTCCGCCCGAAACAGGCAGGAAATCCGTAACGCACACAACCCTCTTTTCGGAAAACATGCTGAAGGTTTCGCAATTGTCAATGATGCCCGCAGCAGTAGTGTTTTCGGCGTCTACCTGAAAGAAATCAAAGGCCCTGTGCCCGTCGCCAACGTACTTCTTAACGATAACGTCAACAGACCATTTGACTAGGTACTGCTCTTTTCCGTACAGCAGCACCGCGTTTTTTATGCTGCCGTTTTTTATGTCCCTTTGAATCCTTTGGTATGCGTGTTCCTTTTCCATTCATACATTATATAACTATTGCGATTGGTTTTCCAGCACAACCGTCTTTATTTCCGGCTTTTCTCCCCCTTTTTTTATTAAGACCCCTATCGCCCCCTGCCTGTCGTTCCGGTACGCTTGGGCGCCTGCATCGTGGATTTTTGCAACAACTTCTGGCGTCGGATGCCCAAAAGTGTTCTTACCGACTTGAAACACTGCGTATTTAGGGCTCACCGCAGAGAGAAACTCGTCGGAACTGCTGTACTTGCTGCCGTGGTGGGCAACTTTGAGCAGGTCGCTTGCCAGTGCGCCTTCGTTGCCGGCCCAAGCACTGATCAGCTTGCCTTCCCCGTCGGTGTTCACGTCCCCGGTCATCAATACGGAAAACCCGTAGTAGTGCACCTTCATTATCAGGCTTATGTCGTTTTCGTCCGCTCCTGCTGCAGTTAGCCTAGCGTAGTCTTCCTCCGTTTTTTTCTCAGGATACAGTATTTCGATCCAAACGTCTTTGTCGATGGCCACCTTCTGCCCCTTTGAAAGGTATACTATCCGATCCGCGCTTAACCCGGTCTCGCGGGTTATTTCCTCCTCGATCGCCCTGTTTGCCTCGTACAGGCAGAGCTTGCCCACGTTGAAATTGTTTGCCAGCGAAACAATGCCCCCGTAATGGTCCAAGTGGCGGTGGGAAACGAAAGCCATGTCGATTTTGCTCACACCGTTTTTAAGCAGGTACGGCATAAGCGTCTTTTTTCCCACGTCGTAGTTCTGGCTCCCCCCGCCGTCAATCAAAATGTTCTTGCCGCCGGGAGTCCTAATGTGCAGGCAGTCCCCCTGCCCCACGTCGACGAATACCAGCTGCGCCTTCCGAAAACCGTCCTGCATGGGAAGCGCTGCGGCATAGGAGGCAACTATAATGACAAGCACCAGTGCTGCGGGCTTGACCCGGCCTTTCCTTTTGAGCCATATCCAAGCCATTTCTGAACACCCGCAAAACAGCAGCCCGTAAAAGGCGAACACCGCAAACAGCGGAGGGCTTGCCACGTTGCAGAACATGCCGCCCTTCGCATACGTGAACTCGTTCATCCTGTACATGATCTCGCACATGCCGTCAAGCAAGCCGGCGCAAACCGGGAAAAGTGGACCCACCGCATACGAAACCGGGATTAGCGCCACTCCAATCGGTATGATGACCCCTGCGATGAATATCACCGGAATGTTGATGAACAGCGCAGCTGCAGAAAAATAGTTGAACAGGTACGCCGTTGCCGGCGCCATTCCGACCTGCAGCGCAACCGCCGCAGTTATGCCGCTGTCATATAGCCGGCGGGCAGCCGGATACACTATTGCCAAGGTGAAAATTGCGAGAAAGGAAAGCAAAAATCCCGTGTCAAAGACGATTAATGGGT
The DNA here is from genome assembly GCA_009782285.1 of Clostridiales bacterium. Taxonomy (GTDB): domain Bacteria; phylum Bacillota; class Clostridia; order Peptostreptococcales; family Anaerovoracaceae; genus WRJK01. The sequence continues at coordinate 8,129 of WRJK01000047.1, read as the reverse complement.
TGACGAGCATCATTGCAAGCGCCGTCCCTGCGCCGGCGCAGAGCATGTCGTACCTCATGCACACGAGTTTTGACAGTATGTGCAGGGCTATCATCGCCCCCGCTCTAAGCACCGATGGCGAAAACGCAGCAAGGGCAGCATATGAAAACAGGGCGAAAAGGAGCAGGGTGTTCAAAAAAACATTCCTGCGGGACCGCAGCAGCCTGCTGAGGAAAAGGTACACCACCCCCATGTGGAGCCCACTCACGGCCAAAACGTGGGCGGTCCCGTTTTTCTGGAACATTTCGTAGACGTCGTCCCCTATCATGTTTTTGTCGCCAAAGAGCATCCCTATCAGTATCCCCGCGTTCCCAGGGCTCATTGCTTCCATGGCTTTTTCCGAAAAGCCGCACCTGATGTTTGACATGGCGTTCGCAAACCGGTTGGCAACCCCGTCGCTGACTGTGATGTCGCCGGGCTTCACGTTCATCACCACGTTGATGCCTTTTGCTTTAAGGTGCAGCCTGTAGTCAAAGGTCTTTGGGTTCCTCCTGCCTGAGGGCAGTTCAGGCACGCCGCAAACCTGCACCTCCCTCCCCGCGACGTCGCCGTAGCTCATCTTGCCGTCAGCTTCAAGGTCTCCGTACACGTTGACCAGCACCTTCGATTTGCCTTCAAGCGTCCTTACTACCATCTGGTACCTTTCGTCACCTTTCTTTTCAACGGAGAGCACCACCCCCGGCGCTGAGACCTGCTGGCCGGCGAAAGGAAGCAGGCTGTCTGCTTTGTGTTCATGGATGGCATGCACGGCAGCTCCTGCCACAAAAAAAACCAGCGCCGGAACCAATATTTTTTTTAAGCAGCCGCTCTTGTCAGCTTTCAGTGCAAAATACGCAACTGCGGCGCAAGCGACAACACAAGCAGCCAGTTTTGCGAATTCAAAATAAAAACCTGCAAAAATACCTGTCCCAAAAGACACAGCAAGCAAGCATATCGTTCTTCTCATGTTAAGACCTCATTGTCATTATTTATTATTTGTGCTATATATTACCATATATAGATATTATACCCTACTTCATGGAACAAATCAAGCTTAAAATGCGTCAAAAAGTCAAAAAGAAAAACTATGTAAAACAACTGAAAAATGTGATATAATGATTAACAGTTTTTACAGATACATATAGCAAAGCAGGTGGTACATTTGTCAGAGCACAGCAAGCCAAGCGAGCCGGCCAGCATTTTCTCGGAATTTGACAGGTTGAGCGACGGATTCAAGAAAACTACTGTTTACAACGCCAGCGATTTTGAAGAAGCTGACAAGCTGACGCCTCTTCAGCAGCGGAGAAAAACAAGGAAAGAGCGCTTGGAAGAAGAGAAGTCGGGAAAGTGGCACAACATATTAGCAAAAAAAATCAAAGCCCTAGTCAGCAACATAAGCACACTGGCTCCAAGGCGGAAAGCGGGCAGCATCCCAAATGCTAAAACGGATATGAGAAAAAAGAGCCCAAAAAAGAAAAAAAGAATCAGAGTTGTGGTAATAAGGCTGATCCTAGCTGTTTTTTGCCTGTTTTTGCTTTGCGGCATCGGTGCCTCAGCCTACGTTTACAAGGTCATCAAGGACGTGCCGGAGATTGACCCGACAAGCATCTACTCCATGCTGGCGGAGAACTCGGTCATGTACGACGATTCCGGGGCAGTAATCGAGAACATTTACAATTCCCGCGACGGCAAGCGCACCAACATAGTCTTTGCTGAAATGCCAGAGGATTTGTACAATGCTTTCATAGCCATCGAGGACAAAACTTTTTGGACCCACAGCGGGTTCAACATGATCCGCATGGCCGGCGCCATTCGGGACAGCTTGTTCGGCGGCGGAAAAATTAGCGGCACCAGCACCATCACACAGCAGCTGGCAAGGAACCTGTTCATTCCTGACAAACGTTTTGAACGTTCTCTTGAGCGGAAGATCGTCGAAGCCTATTACACCTTGGTAATCGAGAAGCACCTCACAAAGAAGCAGATCGTCGAGGCGTACCTAAACACGATTTTCCTGGGTTTCAGGTCCAGCGGCGTACAGGCCGCGTCTCAAGCCTATTTTTCCAAGAACGTATCCGAACTGACGCTGATCGAATGCGTCGCTTTGGCCGCAATACCTCAGCAGCCTACAGCTTACGCGCTTATAAAGGAATACGCCAACGACGACGCTGCGGCGGAAAGCGACGAAGCAATGGAAGGCGACGACAACATATTGGTCAAGGGGAGCGCTTCCACGTACATGTACAACATTGACGCCTCAGCAGAGCGCCGCAACCTGATATTGAAATTCATGAAGGAACAGGGCTACATCGACGAAGCCCGGTACAGGGCTGCCCTTGCCGACGACCTCAGGGACCACATTGCCCCGTATCAGGACGCGGCTGTGGAATACGACACTTCGTATTTTTCGGATTATGTCCAGAAAAAAGTCGTCGAGGACCTGATGAAAGCTTACGGCTACGACAAAGACGAAGCGGAGAGGCGGCTGTACAACAACGGGCTTCGGATTTATTCCACCCTGAACACTGCCACCCAGAAGATCGTTGAAGCCGAATTCTCAGACAACGCCAATTTCCCAAAGGTAGCCAACCTGAAAAGGGACAAGGCTGGCAACATCTTGGGCCAAAACGGCAATATCTTGCTCTACAAATACAGCAATTACTTCGACGACGCAGGCAATTTTAACCTTGATCCATCGGAATACGAAATGCTGGGAGACGGAAGCTTGAAGCTTTACGCAAATGCCCGCCTGAACATATACAGGACCGAGTCCCGGGGCAACGTGGACTACAGCATAGAATTCAAAAACATGTACATCGAAAAGGACAGCACCTTTTACAGCATCGGCGGGGGCTATGTTTCGATACCAAGGGAGTACAAAAGCAGGGACACTGACGGCAATGTTGTGATTTCATCGCAGTTCTTCGCCAAAAACCCGAACTTCTTCACCCAGACGGACGCAGGCCTTTCGCTTCCCAGCTCAAACTACAGCTTGAAACAGGCCGTGGTCCAACCTCAGTCAGCCATGGTGATAACCGACTACAAGACGGGGCACATCAGAGCCATGGTGGGCGGCAGGCAGACAGTCGGAAGGCTCCTGTTCAACCGTGCGGGCAGCCCGAGGCAGCCGGGGTCGTCTATTAAGCCAATGGGCGTGTACGGCCCGGCACTCCAGTCCGGCGTCGATGCGCTTCAGGGCGGAAGCTCACAGAATTACCAAGTGCCGGAAGAGGGCGAGGAAGGCGAGGTGCCGGCCGGCAACATGTATGGGAACTACTGGACGGCTGCAAGCGTGATTGACGACGCTCCGCTGATATCCGGCGGGCGCGCGTGGCCAAAGAACTGGTACGCCGGCTACAGGGGCCTGCATACGATGCGCAGGGCGGTAGAACAGTCTGTCAACGTCTGCGCTGTGAAGGTTTTCAACGAAGTCGGCTACGAATACTCTTACCAGTTCCTGAAAAAGCTTGGCATTACGTCGATAGTCGATACCGGGCCAACGAACGACATGAACCCTGCGGCGCTTGCCCTGGGCGGCATGACGAACGGGATATCCCCCCTTGAGATGGCTGGCGGGTACGGCGCCTTCGCAAACCAGGGCGTTTACGTTGAGCCAATCGCTTACACTAAAGTTACGAACAAATACGGCGAAGTCATCTTGGATAACATCCCCGTTACGACTCAGGCCATGGATGCCGGCGTTGCGTTCATCATGACCGACATACTCAGGTCGACTGTATCTGCAGGCATAGCCGGCCAAGCTGCCATTGGCATTCAGCCGGTGGCAGGGAAAACCGGCACGACCACTGACAATTTCGACGCATGGTTTGTAGGGCTTACGCCACAGTACGCTGCTTCGCTCTGGATCGGAAACGATGTGAGCATCGAGCTCAGCACCGGCAGCGTGGCTGCCTCAAAGCTATGGAGCAAGATAATGAAGCAGGTCTGCACCGGGCTTCCTGCGGGGTCGTTTGCCTCTGCGCCGAGCAACGTCACCAGCGCCACGGTAGACACCATGAGCGGCAAGGCTCCGTCGGACATTAGCGCACTGGATCCAAGGGGGACTGTAAGAAGCGAGTATTTTATAAACGGCACCCAGCCGACAGCGATTGACGATATTCACACATATGTCAGCATTTGTTCAAAAACAGGCTACTTGGCGACGCCGCTCTGTACGGAGCTGACTTCGGCTTTCGGCGTACAAAGGCCGTATTTCCCCGACCCGGCCGTGGGCGACATTTCCTACGAAGTGCCCCACCTCTACTGCTTCCTCCACAACCCTGACATGGCAGAGTATCCGGTATCTGAAAACACCGATGTCCAATATAACTGGGTTGGGAGGGATATCGTGAAGGAGCCTGACGAGCTTGCAGACCCTGAACTTGAGCAGCCGCCGGACAATCCGGTTGGCGTACTTGATTACGGAGAATGGGACAGCCCGGGGTCAGGCACCTCAGAGCAAGGGAGCTCAAGCCAAGGAAGCCCGGGACAAGGCACCTCAGAGCAAGGAAACACGGGCCAAGGCGACTATTTGCCGCCGCCGGACAGCTTTTACGATGACATGCCTGAGAACCTGAGGCCTTTTTGACGGTTATTTTTCGTTATTTTTCTTTAACTTTCGCAAGCTGAAGTTTGAAGATATAGCGCCTGATGCTGGACTCGTTCACCTCAGGCAGATTGATGAACTTGCACCCGAACCCCACAAGGCCGCTCTCGTATTTCTTGCTTCTGATGATTTCAGCAGCCAAAGGGAACGGCTGCCCGGCTTTGTCGAACATGAACTCAATAACCTGCCCAATCCGAAGGTCCGCTTTTGTCTGCACAAACACCCCGGATGCGCTGATGTCCCTGATTTCTGCGGGCAGTTTCAAGTGGTTGCGGAAACCGTCAAGGACTGGCTTGTTCGCATTGTCGTAGACAGAGATTGTCGTGGGGATCAGCACTTTGATCTTAAAATTCTCCCGTCTCTGTATTATTTCGAGCATTTCAACAAGCTCGCATACTACGTCGTAGGTCTTGTCTGATTCGGACTCCTTCTTGAATTCCAGAAGGTTCGCCTTGTACGTAACGAGGCCGTGGACGTCGTTGGACACGGTAATGATGAACGAAGTGTAAAGCAGGTTCACGACGTCGTCACGAACCCGCAAGAGGATTTTTTTGTCCCCGAGCTTTTTCAGTATTTCTACCTTGCCCAGCAAAACCTTTTCCGAAGAAAAAACCTGCGCTTTTGAATACTCGTCGATCAAGTCCAGCATCTGATTTGCCTCCTCATTTGAACAATTCTTTCATAACCTCGGCAAACGTCTTCTTCTTGCTGTAGCTGTCGTTTGTGAGCGCCTCCCCCATTTCCTCGATGATCTTCTTCTGCTTTGAGTTGAGCTTTGTTGGCACTTCCAAGATGACTTTCACGTACAAATCCCCCATTTTGCCGCTTCTGACGTGCCTTATCCCCTTTCCCTTGAGCCGGAAAACGGTTTCAGGCTGCGTGCCGGCCGGGATAGTGTACGACACTTTCTCGTTTAGGGTCGGAACCACCAGCTCGTCGCCCAGCGCCGCCTGTGCAAAGGAAACGGGGATTTCCAGCCACAGGTCCTGGCCTTTCCGCTTGAACAGCTTGTGGGGCTTCACAGTGATGGCAATGTAAAGGTCGCCGAAGGGCCCGCCGTTCATGCCCGGCTCGCCTTGGCCTTTGATTGATATGACCGAATCGTTGTCGACGCCGCCTGGGATGTCCACGGACATGGTGACGTCCTTTCGGATTTTGCCTGTCCCTCCGCATTCCGAGCAGGGGGTTTCGATGATTTTCCCTGTCCCTTCGCAGCGGTCGCAAGCGGTCACGCTCTGGAACTGCCCGAAAGGAGTCCTCTGAGTAGTCCTGGCTTCGCCGGTCCCGCTGCATTTCGGGCATGTGGTTCTTGCGCTGCCTGCTGCCGCGCCGCTTCCATGGCAGGCCTCGCACTCGACGTATTTGTTTATCGTCACCTGCTTCTTCGTGCCGAAAGCAGCCTCTTCAAACGTTATGACGACGCCTTTCTGCAGATCGCGGCCTTTCATCGGCGCGTTCCTTCGCCTTGACTGGCTGTACCCGCCGCCAAACATGCCGCCAAACATGCCGTCGATAATGTCTTCAAAGCCCCCTGCGCCGCCAAATCCGCTAAATCCGCCGCCAAACCCACTGCCGCCAAACCCAGCACCCGGATCCACGCCGGCGTGGCCAAACCGATCGTACTTGTTTTTCTTGTCAGGGTCGGAAAGAACGCTGTATGCCTCGTTTACTTCTTTGAACTTTTCCTCCGCTTTTTTGTCGCCGGGATTTTTATCCGGGTGGTACTGCATGGCCTTCTTCCTGAAAGCGCTCTTGATTTCGCTTTCCGACGCACCCTTTTTCAATCCCAGCACCTCGTAATAATCACGTTTTTCAGCCATTCTCCCTCTCCTCTGATCAACAGGCTTTGCACAGCGGCATGGCGCCGCTGTGCAAAGCTTGAGTTTTGTTGTTCATTTTTTTATCAGTCTTCGTCGACCACTTCGTAATCCGCGTCCACTACATTGTCGGCCGCGCCCTCGTCTTTTCGCGCTTGGCCGCCCATGTCCCCCATGCCCGGATCGAAACCTTCTGGGCCGGCGCCGTCTGCCCCGCCTTGGGCAGCTTGAGCCTGCTGGTACATTTTTGCGGATATGGTATGGAACTCCTCCGTCAGCTTTTCGGTTTTGTCCCTGATTTCCTCAATGTTCGTCCCGTCAAGCGCGGCTGACAGCTCCTCTTTCCTCGCCTTTATCCTGTCCTTTTCCTCTTGGGACAAGTTCTCGTCCAGTTCCTTCAGGGACTTCTCCGTTTCGTAGACCAAGGTCTCGGCTCTGTTTCTGAGGTCGACCTCTTCCTTCTTCTTCTTGTCCTCTGCGGCGTACTGCTCCGCCTCTTTCACCTTCGACTTGATTTCGTCGTCAGTAAGCTTCGTCGACGAAGTGATGGTGATCCTCTGCTCCTTGCCCGTGCCCATGTCTTTTGCGCTCACGTTCACTATGCCGTTGGCGTCGATGTCAAAGGTGACCTCTATCTGAGGGACGCCTCGGGGTGCAGGCGGTATCCCGGAGAGCTGGAAGCGCCCGAGGGTAATGTTCCCTGCCGCCATTTCCCTCTCGCCCTGCATGACATGGATGTCAACAGCCGTCTGGTTGTCAGCCGCAGTGGAGAATATCTGGCTCTTTTTCGTTGGTATTGTCGTATTCCTTTCGATCAGCCTTGTAGCCACGGCGCCCAGTGTCTCGATTGACAGCGAAAGCGGCGTCACGTCGAGCAACAGCACGTCATGGACTTCCCCTGTCAAAACGCCTGCCTGTATCGCTGCGCCGATGGCAACGCATTCGTCAGGGTTGATGCCCTTGAACGGGTCCTTCCCCGTAACTCTTTTTACCGCTTCCTGAACCGCCGGTATCCTAGTCGAGCCGCCTACAAGTATGACTTTCGCAAGGTCTCCGCTGGTTACGCCTGCATCGGACATCGCCTTGTGCATGGGGTCTATGGTTTTAGCGACCAAACTCTCCGTCAGCTGGTCAAATTTTGCCCTTGTCACGTCCATGTTCAAATGGAGCGGCCCGTCTTGGTTGACCGTAATAAATGGAAGGTTAACACTTGTTGTCTGTGCGCTTGAAAGCTCCTTCTTGGCTTTTTCAGCCGCTTCCCTAAGCCTTTGGTGCGCCATCTTGTCAGACCTCAAGTCCACACCGAACTCCTTTGCGAACTGGTCAGCCATGAACCCCAGCAGTGCGTCGTCGAAATCGTCGCCTCCCAGCTTGTTGTTGCCGTTTGTTGCAAGCACCTCGAACACGCCGTCGCCAAGCTCCAGGACCGACACGTCGAAGGTTCCGCCCCCCAAATCGTAAACCAGTATTTTGTGCGTGGATTCGTCTTTGTCGAGCCCGTATGCCAGCGAAGCCGCAGTTGGCTCGTTGATGATCCTCTTGACGTCAAGCCCCGCAATTTTCCCTGCGTCTTTGGTGGCCTGCTTCTGGCTGTCGGTGAAGTACGCCGGAACTGTGATGACCGCTTCTGTCACTTTTTCACCCAGGTAGCTTTCAGCGTCCGTCTTCAATTTCCCCAGTATCATCGCCGA
>WRJK01000046.1 GCA_009782285.1 Clostridiales bacterium | reverse complement strand
AGTCAAGCTGGCCCCCTATCCCGCTGTATTGGCTTGCGCCGATTGACTCGGAGTTTACCTGCCCTGTGAAATCGACCTGCAAACAGGAGTTTATGGACACCATTTTGTAATTCTGCATGATCACGCAAGGGTCGTTAACATATGATATTGGCAGCATCTGGACAACTGGGTTGTCGTCTACAAAGTCGTAAAGTTTTCGAGTCCCCATCAGGAACCCTGCCGTTAGTTTTCCTGTGTTCAGCGTTTTTCGCGCACCGGTGATTACACCCTTCTCCACCAGCTTCACAACGCCATCGGAGAACATCTCCGAGTGTATCCCCAAGTCTTTTTTTCCGATCAGGTTCGCAAGCACTGCATCCGGCAGGCTTCCTGCCCCCAGTTGCAGCGTACTGCCGTCCTCGACGAGCCCTGCGCAGTGTTTTCCGATTTTTTGCTCCACGTCTCCAATTGCAGCAGGCGGCAGTTCTTTAAGCGGCACTGAATGCTCCACGATATGAGTCAGCTGTGACACATGCAGAAACGAATCCCCATGGGTCCTCGGCATTTGGTCGTTGACTTGAGCAATAACAATTTTTGCTGCAGCTGCAGCCGGCTTCGTCGCGCACACCGACACGCCGGTGCTTACGTAGCCATGCTTGTCCGGTTTGCTGACGCATATCATTGCTACGTCAACAGGAAGCGTACCAGAGGTGAACCAGCCCGGAGTCATACCAAAGAACGCTGGGGTGTAATCAGCTAAGTTCGCCTCCACTGCCTCACGAGCCCTGCTTCCTGCAAACATCGCATTCAGCCGGATGTGACCTTCCATTTCCGGCCGCGTGTACGCACAGTCGCCGAAGTTCAGCCAGTGGGCGACCTCAACGTTCCGGTACTGCCTGTAATTGGCTACCATGGCGTCAACCAAGCGGTAGGGCTCGCCTACGGCATGGCCAAGCACTACCCTGCTGCCGTTTGGGATGTGTCTGACCGCTTCTTCAGCAGTTGTCAATCTTTGTCGATATAATTCTTTCCAATCCATGCAAAACCTCTTTTAACTCGTAAATTTATCACTCCGCAAGCGCGGCGCCAATCATGCCGGCGTCATTCCCCAACTTCGCCGGAACTATTGTATACGGGTGCTTGAAAAATGATTTCCGTTCGACTTTTTCCCTAAGCGGTTTGAAGAGGAAGTCTCCTGCCAAGCTCACGCCTCCGCCCAAAGCTATTATCTCAGGGTCGAAGATAGCTGTTAGCGAAGCCAGTGCTGTGCTGAGGTTTTCGATGTACTCGTCAAAAATCTCCATGGATTCTGTATCTCCGTCCTTGGCCCGGTCGATTACTGTCTTCGCATTGGCCTTGCCTTTGTCCGCTATCCACGTCGCGGAGCACAGTGTCTCGATGCACCCCTTGTTTCCGCAAGTGCACAAGGGCCCGTCTAAAGCCAGCGTTACGTGACCTGGTTCGAAGCCGTGCTTCATCCCGCCGGTGAACAGCTTGCCGTCCAGTATGACACACCCGCCTATTCCTGTTCCAATCGTGAGCAGCATGGCGTTGCTGCAGCCTTTCAGCGCACCCTTTTTGAATTCTGCCAAGGTTGCAGCGAATGCGTCGTTTACGACATGAACGAAGATGCCTGGGAAATAGCTCTTCATCTCGTCTTTTAAGGGAGCGTCGTAAAAACCTAAATTGCATGCTTTTATCGATATGCCGTTTGCAACATCAACTGCTCCGGCTACTGCAATCCCAAGAGAACTCACGTCATTTTTGCACAAACGGCACTCGGAGAGCAGTTCCTCCGCAGTTTCATGCATTTTTCTGACAACTTTGCTGTAGTCCGACTCTTTTGGAAAAGCTGTCATGCTTTTGGCCACAATATTCATGCTGCCGTCCAGTATTCCGGCTTTTATGTTCGTCCCACCTACATCAAACCCAATCCGAACCACCAAGCGCCTCCTCGTCTGCAACGACTATAAGGTCTGGGTGAAGCTGCAGCACAGACCCAGGGACTTGTGGCGTAACATCGCCAAAGAGCGCTTCCCTCAATATCTTTGCCTTTTGACTGCCGCTGACGCAAAGAACGATTCTCTTTGCCTGCATTATGTTTTGAATCCCCATTGTGTAGGCTTGACTTGGAACATCTTTTTCATCAGCAAAAAACCTGGCGTTTGCTTTTATCGTACTAACCGAAAGGTCGACCACATGGGTCCCTTTGATAAAACAACAGTCTGGCTCGTTAAAACCGATATGCCCATTGTGGCCGATGCCTAGAAGCTGGATGTCCACACCGCCAAAGCTTTCAATGAGGCTGTTGTACCTCGCGCATTCAGCAGCCATGTCTTTTGCAAGCCCGTCGGGGAGATTGGTGTTTTCCTTTTTTATGTTCACCTTGCTGAACAGATTGCCATCCATGTAAAAACGGTAACTCTGATCGTTTTTGCCGTCAAGTCCTGCGTATTCGTCAAGATTAACAGTCTTGACCTCTGAAAAATCCAAGTCCCCGCACTTGAAGCTTGCTGTCAAGTTTTCATAGAGCCCAAGAACGCTGGAGCCTGTCGCCAACCCTAGGACGCTGTCTGGCTTCAACACAATCTGCGCAAAGAATATGTTTGCTGCTTTTCTGCTCATTTCATCGTAGTCTTTTGTTTTGACAATTCTCATTTTCTACCTCCATAATTTTTCTGGGTACATCCCCTTCTCCTTCATCGCCTGAATGGCTGCCACAACCGATTCTTTGTCTTCCATGTATGTTACACCATACCATTTGTCGTGCGACATGAACACTTTGAAACTGGCGGTGCCTTCCCGTATCAGACGGCTTGCTGCCAAAGGCAAAAAGTATTCACCTTTTAACGGGTTTTCCTTCAGTATGTGATTCAGGTACGACGGGAACATTTCTGACAGTTTTTTCATCACACCCTTGGGAAAGCCGAAAAAATTCATCGAAACAGGTGCGTCACCCCTGATTTCTGTCCAAGTTGCCCCTCCGTCCTCGGTAAACATGATTTTCCCGCACCGCCTTTCAACATTGGTCCTTTCTTCGATGCCGGCAAGTGTGCCGTCATCTGAAACGTCGCACACGCCCCGCGCAACATGCCCGTTTTCAGTGAGCGTGTTCTCAAGCCTGTATCCTATGATGCAGCAGTTCAGTTTTTCCCCGTCTTCTGCCGAAGCTAGGAACTCGTGCATCTTCTTGAAAGCTCCTGGCCCATAGAAATCGTCAGCGTTTATTACTGCAAAAGGCCCGTCCACAAGATGCCTTGCGGCAAGGACGGCTTGACAGGTTCCCCACGGCTTTGCCCTGCCAGCAGGAACAGCAAAGCCCTCCGGAAGGTCGGAAAGCTCTTGAAAGGCATACTCGGCATCCATGAACCTTCCCGCTCCCCTGCCTATCAAGCTGCGAAAATCAGCTTCCATTTCTTTTTTCAATATAAAGATGGCTTTTTTGAACCCCGCCCTAAAAGCGTCGAAAAGGGAAAAGTCGAGTATCAGCTCTCCGCCTGTACCGACAGGGTCCGTCTGCTTCAGCCCGCCGTACCTGCTGCCCATGCCTGCAGCCATTATTATTAATACAGGTTCTTTCATTTTCAGTCAAAGTATCCTTTCGTTGGTAGTTGGTAGTTGGTGGTTGGTGGTTGGTGGTTGGTAGTTGGTAGTTGGTAGTTGGTAGTTTGTAGTGGGTAGTTGGTAGTTGGTAGTATTATAATAGCATATGATGGGTTGCATCCGCAACTATAATTATAGGGGGACAGCTGTCAGCTGTTTGGCAATTTCCTGCAAATCCACGCCACTTTGTATGTTAATTCCGTGAACCCATTCTGTCGGCAGTGCCTTTGCTCCTGAATATGCGCCGCACACTGCGCCGCATATTGAGGCGTTGGTGTCTGCGTCGTCGCCCACATTCACCGCTGCCAGTATCCCTTCCTGCACATTGCCTTTCACAGCATAGAACACGCCCAAAGAAAACGGCACCGATTCGCATGCCTTCATGCCGGCGCCCAGAACATCGGCCAGTTCACAGACGGCTTTTTCGACACTGCCGCTGATGTTTTCGTCGACGATCCTTTTTGCAAGCGCAATCCTTGTTGAAACTTTTGGTGCAGGAATGTCAAAGCCCCATGTTTCTCCATACCGTGCTGCCAGAATTGCTTCCTCCATCACCTGCGCAGGGGCAAGCACGCCTCGCACACCGGCTGCGCAAGCAGCCGCAACCGCGCAGGCGGCGGCAACGGCAGGCGCGCTCCCATGGCTTGGGAGCGAGGACCTTGCAGCTGTTTTTACGCACAAGGCCATGTCGTGCCAATACTTTATTCCGATGGGTGCCACTCGCATGGCACTGCCGTTTGTGTCACCGGTTTTCGCCCACTCCCGTGGATCTGAGCCCTCGGTCAGAGCTTTCAGGAACTTCCTTGTTGAAGGCCCGATGAGGTCGCTGTCCAACATCTTCTTTTCCAGCGCCCATTTTTTCATGGCAAGGCAGAACTCGTCTTCCCTGAACTCCCCGTCACGGATCAGCAACTCAGCGATTATCATCGTTTCCTGGGTGTCGTCGGTGACACTCGGTTGCCCAAGAAAATTGTCGATGCGGCCATATTTTCTTTTTATCTCCGCCCGTGTCAAAAAAGAAGCCGGCACCCCCATGATGTCGCCGATCGCCACCCCTGCCAGGCAGCCGTACGCCCTGTCTGAAATTGCATTGTTCATTTCGATTGGTGCTCCTTCCATGTGGCTTGTGCTTTTGGTGTCAGGTCAGAAATGCTGAAATTGCAGTGGGGGCCTTTTACTGATGCAGTGACAGCGGCTGTTGACGCAGCCAGCGCGACTGCCTTGTCCAGAGCCATTCCTTTTCCTAGGGCGTATGCTATCGCACCTGTGAAGCTGTCCCCAGCGCCGGTGGTGTCCAAAACATCCGCTTTTATTGCGTCATAGCGTAATGCTTTACTGTATTGATACAGGCACCCCCCGGCACCCCCTTCAGTAATTATGACACTGGTACCCCTCACATTATATGATAGTGCCCATTGCTCTGGTGATTTTGCCCCGGCAAGGAATTTCGCTTCGGCCTTGTTCGGCGTTATAACATCGCTGAGGCTGAGCATTTCTTCAAGGCGATTCTTGTTGATTTTGTCCACCAAAGGGCATGGATCGAACAGAATCTTGCTGCCGCTGCCCTTGAGCACCCGAATCCTGTTTGTCAATTGTTCAGATGAGTCGTCCAGCAGGTAATAGCCCGTAACGGCAACCACGCTGCAAGCATTTGCCACCGAACCACAAATCAGCGAATCGGAATACTCCGTTTCGCATCCCTTGCGCGTCAAAAACGTCCTTTCGCCGTCAGGCTCCAAGAACACCATACAATAGCCGGTGCCTCCCTCTGTGCGCCTGACGCAATCCACCGGCAGCCTTTCCCTGTGCATAAAATCAATGATTTCGCTTCCTGCAGTATCGCTCCCCACGAAGGAGACGGCGTATGGCACCGCCCCGAGGTTTTTAACAGTCTTGGCGATGTTTGCCGTGCATCCGCCGACCACGTTGAAGCTCCCTGTAATGCATCCGTCTTCCCCACGTTCCGGGTACTTGTCAACAAGCATGTACCTGTCAACAAGCAGCCCTCCACAGATTAAAACCCCGTTTCTGTTAGCCATCCGGTCAGTCCTCCATCGGGAGGCAGTGCTCTTTTTCCCAGCTGAGAAAGCCCTTCGCCCCCTGCTTGTATTTTGCAGGGAGGACGGCTTGGTCTTCTGCCAAAACCTGCTTTCCCCCGCAATTAAACGTATACGTCGTTATGTTTCCTGCATAGGTGACGTATTCAACCGTGCCGACGAGATGCGGCTTGTTTGGAGGGCACTCGTGTATTTTAATTTTTTCTGGCCTGACGAGGAACGCGCCCTTGCCCAAGCCGGCTGCCTCTGCCTCGATAAAATTGACTTTCCCTAGGAACCCTGCGACAAAACGGTTTTGCGGCTTCTCATAAACCTCTGTAGGGTTCCCCATCTGGACGACCTTCCCTTCATTCATCACAGCAACGAAGTCGGACAAGGTCAACGCCTCTTCTTGGTCATGGGTGACGAACAGTGCAGTGATATGGCTGGCTTCGAGAATCCGCCTTAGCTCGGCTTGCATTTCGACCCTCAGTTTTTTGTCTAAGGCGCTGAGACATTCGTCCAGCAGCAGGATTTTTGGCCTTGTAACCAGTGCCCTTGCCAGTGCAACGCGCTGCTGCTGCCCACCCGACAACTGCTTGGGCTTTCTGGGCCCGCAGCCTATAAGCTGCACCAAGTCAATGGCTTCGGCCGTCCGTTGCTCAATTTCCCTTTTGGGCAATTTGTTCTGCTGCAGCCCGTAGGCAATGTTTTCCCAAACAGTCAAGTGGGGGAACAACGCATAGCTTTGAAAAACCATGCCGATGTTGCGCCTGTTTACTGGGGTGTCGTTCATACGAACCCCGCCCACGAAAATATCGCCACTGTCGGGCTTTTCAAATCCTGCAATGAGCCTGAGCACCGTGGTCTTGCCACAGCCCGACGGACCCAGCAGCGACACGAGAGCCCCGTCGGGTATATCCAAGTCTAAGCCGGCAAGAGCCGTGACAGTGCCGTATTTCTTTGATAGGTTTTTAACGGTTACAGTTGCCATAGGGTTGCCTTTTATGGTTCAATGCCAAGAATCCATAGCGGAACAGCAGGGGTGTTCCTCCCCTGCCTGAAAAGATTGAATATCTCTCCTTTATGGTTTTTGCTTCCTTGGCAGGCAAAGTCATAATATCTCTCGCAGTGTGTTCGTCTGTTGTTGCATAGTATTTGAACTTCTTTTCGTTCCATCCCAACTCTCGAAATTTGTCTTTAAAATCTAAGTTGATTGCGATTTGATTGTATACTATTGCATATGGCAATTCTGATTTTTGAGCTTTCCTGTTTTTAGCTTTTTCGTTTGATTTTTTCCATACATTACCATTAACTTTCGTAACTACATCGATGATCTCTTGAAGTTCAGAAGGGAAATGCACCTGCAAGTATTCTTTGCCATTTAAATGCGAATGCTCATAAACTATTTTCATTTGTAAGCACCCCCCTCAATCTGGAGCCATTCCATAGGAATTTGAACTATTTTTTCATTTCCTGCGGGTTCGAATACAGGTTTCCCGATTGGCCGTGTCCCCAAGTCGCCTTCAAAAAAACGCTTAATACGTTCCCTTCCAATTTCAATATATTTTTCATGCCTGTCAACACCAATAGCCTTACGTCCATGCTTGACTGCGGCAACTAAAGACGACGCAACTCCGGCATAGGGATCATAAACCGTATCGTTTTCATTTGTCATGGCTAGGACACACCTCTCCACCAGTTCAACGGGATATTGGCAGGGGTGCTCAGTTTTTTCTATGTGATTTGCTTTAACATTTGGTATTTCCCAAATTCCGCAGTCAAAATCCTCCTGAAGCCGCCCCCAAAAATCAGACGGGTTTTTGCCTAATGGATTGCCTGACAATTCTCCTTTTTTGCTTCCCTTGAAATGGCGCTTGTTCGGGTATTTTGACGGAATACGAACATCATCAAGCTTGAAAACATATTCATCAGTTTTGGTAAACCACAGGCATCACCGCATTCGAGAACAGTGTTTGCATACATACACCCACAACTCCTTTTTCTGTTTATCGATATTGTTTATGTTTTATTATACTGTTTTGGAGCAGATACGTCAAGCAGAAATTGCGAACGATTGTTCTTTTTTCCTGGTTGGCTGACGCCCAGCTCAAGCAGCAGCCCTGCAACAGCAAGGCAACCGAGGGAAATGCCTATGATGATTGTCGACACTGCGTTTATTTCAGGGGTGAAACCGAATTTTATGGCAGATTGTATTTCAATCGGCAGGGTAGTGAAGCCGAATGGTGCAAGAAAATAGCTGATGACAAAATTGTCGAAGCTTATCATGAACGACAGAAACCCTCCGGCAACCATCGCAGGCGCTAGGGTTGGCAGAGTGACCCTGCGGAAAGTGGTCAAAGGGCCCGCCCCCAAAGATCCTGACGCCTCCTCAAGCGCCGGGTCCAGTGACTGCACTCTAGCCTGCAACGCAAGCACAGAATAGGGCAGCGCGATCACAACATGGCCGGCTAAAAGGAAAAACAGGTTTTTGCTGAAATCCAGAGCCCTGATCATCAGCAGCAGCGATAGCCCCAGTATTAGCCATGGGACCGTGAGTGTCATGAGGGTTGCAGATTGCAACGCACGCTGCATTTTCCTAGAAAGGGCTTGTGCCCCAAGCACCAGCAAGGTAGCCAGAAGGACGCAGATAATACCCGTAGCGAGTGCAATAAGTATTGAATTCCACGTGGCGGCAAGCAATGCTTCATTTTGAAACAGGTCTTGGTACCACCTTGTGCTGAATTCGAACGGCAGCCTGTTGTACTTTGAAGCGTTAAAGCTCATTGCTATCAGAACCGCAATCGGAGCATACAGGAAAAGCAGGGCAAGCAGGACGAGCCCTCCGGAAAAAAAGCTGCTTTTATTCAAGGCTTCCCCCCCTCCCCAAACGCGAAAACGCGCTAACGCTGACAATTACCATGGCGAGCAGTATAAACGCAACCGCTGCACCGAAGTTCCAGCCGTATATCCTAAAAAACTGGTCTTCGATAACCGTGCCGATGACCATGCCGTTCACTCCGCCCAAGATGCGGGGTTCGACAAACGTACCAAGGCAGGGCACAAAGACCAGCAGGAGGCCCGCTGCCACCCCTGGTGCTGAAAGAGGCAGCGTGATTTTCCTGAATGTTTCAAATTTGGACGCACCAAGGCTTGCGCTGGCTTCCAGCAGCGCGTTGTCGAGCTTTTCTAAGGCAAGGTAGATAGTTATCACCATGTATGGGAAAAACGCATGGACAAGCCCGATTACGACCGCCGCCCTCGTATAAAGCAGCCCCAATGCGCCGTTTATTATTCCAAGGGCAGAAAGGACGTTCTCCAATATTCCTCCGTCCTGCAAAAAAATCAGCCAAGAATAAACCCTTACCAGCTGATTTGTAAAAAACGGGATGATAATGAGGACTAAAACAATATTCCTGACACCCTTGAGTTTCTTTGCCATTATGTACGCCAAAGGATACGAAACGGCAAGGCTGACAAGGGTCACGAATATGCTGTTTTTTATTGTGCTCCATGTTAGGCTTAAATAGAACTGTTTTTCAAAAAACCGTGTGTAATTTTCCAAAGTTAAGCCAGCCCCTTGGCTGTCGCCTTGGAAACTGTAGTACAGCATGATGAAAAGCGGTGCAACCGCAAAAATTAATATCACTGAAACGCCCGGCAATGCGAGCAATCGTCGTTTTGCGCCCATAAAGTCAATTCGTGGCTTTCACTTCCGTCCAGAGTTCATTCCATTCACGCTTGACCTCGTCGCTGCGGTATTCCATGAAAAACAGCCTGTTAAGCGAAGCCTCGTCCATTGCAGCTGCTGCTGCGTAGTCCGGATCTACGGCATCTGCCGCTTCCCTGTTTACCGGCGCAGGGCCGCCGTTTGCCGCCCAGTTGTATTGAAAATCCCTGCTGATCATCCAATCAATGAACGCATACGCCAAATCTTTGTTTTTCGTGCCAGTCACTATCCCCCAGTTGTCCACCCATCCGATGGCGCCATCCGCCGGAACGACGAAAGCAATGGGTTCTCCTTCGAGCTTCATGCTTGCAGCCTGCCCCGACCACATCATAGCGACGCTGAGCTGCCCTCCAACGAACAGTTTTGAGAACTCGTCCCCAGTTTCCCAATAATTCCTGTTCAGCCTTTTTTGATTGGCAAGCGCCTCCTTAATTGCCACGAGGTCTCCTGGGTTGTTCGGATCCTGCCCGGTCACGATGGCGGCTGCCATGATTGCGTCGTTGTAATCGTCACGGAATGCTATCTTGCCAGCGAAAGCCTCATCAAACAAAACGCTCATGCTGTCAGGGGGCCGCGAAATAAGGTCAGTGTTGTAGGCAATCGCCGTAGAACCCCAGACCCACGGGACAGCATAGTATTTCCCGTTCATCATCACTTCTTTCTGAGTTTTAAACCGTTCAAAAAGGGAACCGAAGTTCTCAAGCCTGCCAACGTCAATTTCCTCAAGCAGCCCTGCTTCGATGGCTGCTGTAAGGATAGTGCAGTTCGGAAGGCACAAATCGATCTCCCCAGGCTTCGACGTTCGCAGTTTCGTGAGCAAGTCCTCCTCGCTCTGCATGTACTGGTTCGCTATTTTGCAGCCGTATTCCGATTCAAACGCAGCGACAAATGCCGGGTCATCGGAACCGTAGCTTTCCCAGTTCACTATGTTCAGAGTTGGAACGCTGCCCGTGCCGCCGGTGCAGCCTGCTGACAAAACTGCAAAAATCAGCATTACGCCCACAAAAGCCAATGACCTTCTTGTTGTTGTTTTCATAAAGTCTCCTTTCTGCTGTTCTTGTAGCGCGCATGATCCCTGATGTAATGGCCAAGGTCTGTGTCGACGTTCCGGATATGCGTTATGACCCACTTCATGAGGAATTCCGTGAGTATGTGCGTGAAATTGGGGGACGGGCCGTTTTTGGCGTACTCGCCCTTCAAGTTTTTGAATTGGTTGATGTACCCATCGTGCCAATTGACGTGCCAAGAATATTCGGGATAGCCATACTCTACCATCAATTCCTCCTCGTAGCTTAAATGCTTTTCGATGTAGGCACCAAGGAACTCCAAGGCCTTTTCGGTCTCCTCTTTCGTATGCGCTGCCGTTCCTATGATCTCTACATTGTTGAGAAGGCTGAGCAATTCCTCATGCTGCTCGTCAATTGACGGAATGAAGGTTTTCAAGTCATCAGTATAAGCAACCATCGCAAATCTCCTTTCGTTCTTGTTTAGGGGCTTCCCCACAGTTCAGACAACTTTCGCTTCCATGTTTCATTGCTTGAGTGAATGATGCGGCCGATGAAATTCGCCCTGACGAACTGCAAAGCAGCGGTGCGCTTTGCTGCCATGCTGTAACTTGAGTTCTCTGGCTTTAGAAGCTCAAAGTCTGTCAGCCGCACTACTTCGCGTTTGAAATCGATTGCTTCGAGCGCACGGCTCAGCTGCCGGGCAAAGCCGTCAAAATCGCCTCCTGTCCTATACACGAACGTGGCACTGTCTGCCACGGCAAATTCCACCGCAGCACATTGCCCATTCCTCGACGGCGCAATCAGCCAAAGCAGGTACGGATCCGGGTCTGGCTGATCCTCAAGGGGCATCTCTGAATCCGGCTGGGAAGCTGCCGCCTCCCTAGTTTCGTTTTTCCTGAACCCAACATGTATCTGCTCACGGCTGCACTGCTCTGCGAATGCTTTATAGCTTTCGGCGGCTCGCGTGTTTGCCAGCTTCGCTTCCAGCGCTGCCAAGAAGGACGGTGCGGCAGCGGCAAGCCGACCAAAAGAAACAGCCGCGCCATGAGGTGCCAGCTTTGCGATTTGTGAAGCCTGCGCCACCGAAAGCGTCGGATCGATTTCCCGCGCCGCCGCAAGCGACTGCTCGCGCAGCGCCCGGATCTGCTTTTCTACAGCATCTGCGAACGGGGCAGTTTCGAAGCCCAGCTTTGCAAAAGTGTAGCTTTCGCCTGTATCCAGCTTCAGCTTCAGCTCGTAGCCTCCCTTGTCCATGCCTGATACAAAACACAGCGGAACACGGCGAGCCCCCAAGTCGGGGGGCAGGGCAACCACGCAATTACCGTATACATGCACAGGCACATCCTTGATAGTTACAGCTTTTTCGTCCCACGGGGCTTCAACTGCCGTAAAATCGCCCCTTGCTGTCAGCAATGGGCTGCCCTTTATGAACAATGCCCGCAGTACTGCCATGTTGTAGGCATCCCTGAGTTCGTCAAAAAACGGCTGTACCCAATTGCCCATTCTGGAAAACGCATAGTCCCCGCCGTCTGTACTGACTGTTACAACGTAATCCTCAAGGGCAATCCCGTTTATATCGGCAAAGGGCACTTGGGCAGCGTCAAACAGTGCCAGGGCAGACAGCCCCGCCTCGTTAATCGTCAGCTTTGTTTCACCGTTCACTATGGGCGAAGCCGCTTGCGCCGAATATTCTACTGGCATCATGTGAGCTTAGTCCCGCAACCGCCGCAAAATTTTGTGCCTGACGGGTTCTGTGTGCCGCAAGAGGGGCAAAGCCCACTGGGCGGGGCAGCGGTTTCCTGCATATTCTGACCACAGTTGTTACAGAAGCGGACGGTCAGCGCATTCTTGGCCCCGCATTTCGGGCATTCCCTCAACTCCATGCTTGCCCCGCAGTTGTTGCAGAACTTTCCGGTTCCTGCCGGCTTGCCGCAGGAGGGGCAGATGGTCGTCTTGCTTTCAATATTGCCCTGCCACACTGTTGCAGATTCCCCTGCGTTGTCGATGTTCCTCCTCATGGCCTGAGCCCTGGCCGACGCCACATAGACCTCCTGCCTTGGGGCACAAGACACGCAAAGCCCTTCGTCTTCGTTCCAGCAATGGTCGCATACGTACTTGTTGCAGCCTGGGCAGCGGTGGAAATGCTGCCTAGCTTCGTTTTGAATCCGTTCAAAAGCTTTTTCGTGCTCTTTCAGCCATTCGGGCGACTTCCCGTCAAACCGCTCAGAAAACATGTGCCCACTCCGGTTGACGGTGTAGGCAAGGTTGCGGGCTCTTCCGCCTATCAGCCCGCCTGCAAGGCTCACGCCTTGGCCAAGCAGCCTTGCCCCTTTTCTTTTTTTGTAGGTCTCGCTTTCAATGAAGCTGGATTTGAACCCGTCGTTGCATACATCGCAGTAAAACGTGAACTCAAACCCGGCTTCGGTGGAATTGTCATGGTAATTTCTTGTAAACGCTTGTAGCATTTGTTTAACCTCCAAATAATTTCTTCTTCATTTTTTTCCCGCATGCCGTGCACTTGACATTTTCGAAAAATTGAAGCTCGCCGCAACGAGGGTTGGCGCATTTTATCATAAGGCTCGCACCGCAGGCTTCACACTTGGCATCTGCGAACGTGCGCTGCCCACATGTTGGACACTTTACGAACAGAGGGCGCCCGCACCCTGGGCACACCTCCTGCCCATTCTCCACTTCCCGCAGACAGGTTGGGCAATGGTACCCAAAAGGGCTCCGGCTGCGGCATTTCGGGCACAGCCTTGAATCCCTCTCAATAAACTCGCCACAATGAATGCATGGTTGCTTGTATGTAGCCATGTTGCTTTCCTTAACTCCTTTCCCTTCGCCAATAAATACTCGATTTGGTTGCTGTTTTCATCATAATACAAAAACGCTTGCATGTACAGCGGTAAAATTCAGAAATGCAATTGATATGCTTTGTCAATAATTTTCGTTTTTCTCTCTTTAAGCATCCTTTTGAAAAAGCACCTGTGTGTATCGGAGACAAATGGTGTGTTATCAATTACAGAACAAATTTCAGACAAATCAATCCTGCTGCCAATAATTTTCAACGCCTCAAGGCACTCTTGGTTTTCCGTTGTCATAAGGAACTGAAAGTAGTTTATTTTTTTTCCTTCTTGCTGAAGTGCAGAAGTTGGAAATACAAACACCCTGTCTTCGATTTCTTTTTCATTGCTTAAGGCATAGCCCATCCCCTTTTCGTCTATTTGTGGATAAAGACATGACCCGCAATCGAAAACCGGGGCAATTTTCACTTCGCCGGTATTGGCGTTAACCAAAAACCCCCAGTTCCCATTGTGCCTGTCGAAATTTCCCAGTAGCACGTCCCCAATAAACATTTCCCAAAAAAACTTTTCAAGTTCGACAGGGGAAACAATCTGCTGCTGCTGGATAGTTCTTAGGATGTCGCTCAAATCCGTGCCGTAGCCGTTTTGCGTGCTGTCAATAATGGTATTTTTTAATTGAACAAAATCTTTCAGCACAAAGCCGTCCGTCTCAAAATCCTTACAAGCCACTGTGATCTTTTCACCGTACCTACCTAGCAATGTGTCCTGCGTGTTGATGCCCAAAGTTTTGAATATGTTACATGCCACATATTCACAGATACAACTGTTTGCATAGCTCATGCTTGGATTTAGCACAGGTTTTGGCGGAAATTTCAGCATGTAGGTCTCGCCTTTGTAGAGTATGCCTATTTTGCTTCCGTTTGCGCCGCCATACATTTTCAACGGGTTTACCGGCAAGATCGAAAAATCAATTTCCATATTCATCGTTTCCCCAATCCCAAATATTTCTCCCGCAGAAAATTTGCCTCGTTTTCAGTTATCTCGTTATTGTAAAAAGCCGAATTTATGGAGCCCTGCAGCTCGCAGTGCAAACAGTCCAACAGCGTCGAATTGTTCTTACGGCCTTCTTCTAAAGAAATTATGTCTTTCTTCAAATACGCGGGCAAAACAACTTCGCATAATTCCTTCACTGCATTCACTTCCTTTCAAGATGTATTTTACCACCAAAATCGTTTAATATCAATAATACAAAGGGGTTGCTTTTTTAAACCTGCCATAATATAATTTAATCGGAATTTAGTAGTCCAAGTTGAATCTTTTGAATATTGAGCATGTAAAGGAGCAATTGCCATGTTAAACTTGATTGAAAACCCGGATATTTTGCAGATCACGGATGAAATCCGCAAGAAAGCCGCTGGTGGGGGGTATCTTGTTTCAGACATTGTCTTGCGCGACGGAGAGCAGGAATACCAGTTCGTCGACCTCGTGATGGAAGGCGGAGGCACTTTAGGGATAGCCTTGGTAGGGTACATTCATGCGCTTGAGCAGGCTGGGGTACGCTTCCTTGGCATAGGAGGGAGCTCCGTTGGCGGCATTGTGTCTTTGCTCGCCTATTGCTGCGGCAACCGAACCGAAGCTAAAGGGGAGAAGCTGGCTGCTATTGTAGGTGACATGAACCTCGGGTCAATGGTGGACGGGAAATTCTTTCCACGCAGATTGTCCAACCTTTTGGGCAAAAAAGATGCACGGCTCCGTACGCTCAGGATTGTTGTCACTGCAATTCTGTCTCTGCCTGAAATATTCCTCAAGCTTGGCTTGAATCCCGGAGAAAAGCTATATGAATGGATTTCAGACAGGCTCATGGAAAACGGTATTCAAAGCATGGCGGATTTGGATTCGCTGACTGGCGCACTGCCTGAGGGGCTCTACAACCGCAAGACGGGAAAACCGATAACCAAATACGACACAAGCCTGAAAATCGTCGCAGCTGACATTACGACCAGCACAAAGGTGATATTTCCTGATATGTCACCCATGTATTGGAGCGATCCAAGCAAGGCAAACCCCGCTAGTTTTGCCCGTGCTTCTGCTTCGATACCGGTCTTCTTTCAGCCTTACACAATTGAAGGCATTTCAGACCTTATAGAAAGCAGAAAAATATGGGAACGGCTGGGCAGCTTTACCGGCAAGCTGTCTAACAAAGTGTCCTTCGCTGACGGCGGTTTGCTTTCCAACTTTCCGATCGACCTTTTCAAGTGCCCCGGAGTGCCGAGGGCCCCGACTTTCGGAGCACGGCTGGGCAGCAAGTACCGCACCGCAAAAGACATAAAGAAGATAGGGCAATACGCGGGGAACCTGTTCAATTCAATGCGCCACTATGCGGACTACGATTTTATTTTCAAAAACCCGCTTTACAAGATCCTCATAACGCACATACCGACAGGCAAGTACAACTGGCTCGATTTTGCCATGTCCCCTGAAGACAAACTCGGGCTCTTTAAGGAGGGCGTCATAGCCGGATACAATTTCCTCGA
This sequence comes from Clostridiales bacterium, assembly GCA_009782285.1. Lineage (GTDB taxonomy): Bacteria > Bacillota > Clostridia > Peptostreptococcales > Anaerovoracaceae > WRJK01. The sequence goes on along the minus strand of WRJK01000046.1, from coordinate 5,335 downwards.
AAGTTTTGACTGGGAGCAATACAAGGAGCTTAGGTCTGCTGAAAATGAAATGTTCCGTATGAAAAGAAAGGCGTGATGCTAAGTTCTGTTGCGCCGAAAAACAACGCATACCAGGAAAACCAAGCCAATGTAGCCGATAAACGGATAGACTATGCCGACAAGCTCGCGAAACGAAAAAAACAGTCCGGCGATGAAGCTGCAAGCGGCTGTCGCAACTGCGAAGAGCCTGTTTTTCCAAGTTCCCTCTGTGAAGAACTGGTTGCAGAAAGCCCACATAATCGCGGAGCTCGACGAGAACATGCCGAGCATCAACACCACTGAAAAGGATGCGCCGAGCCCATGGGAAATCTTGTTGGACAGGTACAGCGTGGGGACGGACAAGGATGCCGCGTCGCTTGCATTTAGAAGAATCGCGGTGTTCATGATGGCAATCACCAGCATCAATGCCACAGTCCCAGCGATTGCGCCCCACTTTGCGTCTTTTCTGTTCTTTGCGCTTTTTCCAAGTGCCGTGAAATACGTGCAGCCGCACAGAAAATTGAGCGACAAGTACAAAACGCCGCTTGCTGCCCAGCCCGGCGCCACTTGCGATGTCGCCAAAATCTTTTCGTGCCTGCCGATTTCTCCGAAGCTTGAGAAGTCATGGAGAAGGGTGATCGCACCGACCGCAATGGCAAAGACGACTATAACAGGGCCGATTTTTGACACGATCCGCACAAGGTTTTCGAAGCCGGTCAGGTATGCGCACAAAACCAATGCCGCCATAGTTGCGGAGCCTAGGGAGGAATTTACTCCGTAGTATTCAGACAAAGTGGCGCCTGACGCGGCAATCAGCACAGTCAGCACCAGCAGCAAGGTCGCCGGAACAAGCCGTGAATACACGGCGCCGGCCCACTTGCCGCAGTAGAACCGGTAATGGTCGAATTTCGCTTCTGCCCTGTGCTCGTATCCTTTCACGAGCAGCTTTTGCCCCAGAAAAACAAATCCTGCCGTGTTGATCAGTACAGCGCCATAGCTTGCGTACCCGTAGCTTGTGAAAAACTGCAGTATTTCCTGCCCCGTGGCAAAACCTGAACCAACTATCCAAGCGATGAACGCCCCTGCGTACTTTATGATTGCTTTTATATCGTATTTTTCGTTTTCCATGTGTTTCAGTATATCACAGGGCAGACGTCGTCCGCAACCAAAGATAATTGATAAATGCTTGCATCTTTGCTATAATAAGTTGTCGCAACACCTCAAAGCAATCAAGAATATTTTAAGGAGCCGGCATTATGAGTTATGAAACCGACGGCGAAACGCCTGGATACAATAAAGAAGCATTTAGTTTTTGCATCGCCCCGTCACTGGACTTTGACGAAGTGGGCGAGTTTCACTGCGGCTTGGCCCGGGTCAGGCAATCCACTGTGCACGGGCTGGGAAAATGGGGGTACGTCGATCCGGAAGGGCAGCTTCAAATCCCGTTCAAGTTCACAGAGGCAAGCGATTTTGTTGACGGGGTTGCACTTGTGAAAAAAGGCCGCTACATGTATTTCATCGACAAAGATGACGAGGCGGTGATAGATGTTGGGTATGACGAAGCAGACGCGTTCAGCGACGGCCTGGCGTTTGTGAGAATCGGCAGCACAGAAGGTTTTTTAAGCGTTGACGGCGAGCTGCGCAAAACGCGTTACGACGAAGTGCGCGAGTTTTCCGAAGGGTTTGCGGAGGTTTTTGACGGCTCTAATTGGATGTACATCGACAAAATGATGAATCCTGTATTAATCACGGACTATGACGATGTGTACCCCTTCCGCAACGGTTTGGCGCTTGTGGAAAAAAACGAGAAATTTGGTTATATAGATAGGAGAGGCGTCGAAATCGTCACACCGCATTACGACGACGCCCGCCTGTTCAGCGAAGGCTTGGCGGCGGTCGCGCACAAATCGGGAAACAGGTTGAACTGGGGCTATATTAACAGAATCGGCGAGGAAGCCATTGCGCCGCAGTTTGAAAAGGCTGGCCCATTTAGAGAAGGGCGCGCTGCTGTGCGCCTGCGTGGCGAATTTGGGCATATTGACATGAGCGGAGCTGTTACCACCAAAGCGAAGTACAGGGACGCGGGCAATTTCTCCTGCGGCCTTGCGGTGGTCCTGTACATTTGCTACGGGTACGTTGACAGGGACGGGATTGAATGCATCCCGCCGGTATACTTCGACGCAAGGCCTTTCAGCGAGGGGGTTGCATGGGTGGAAACAGCCGACGGCTGGGGTGCGCTGCGCTGTGAATTTTCCCCTTGACTCTGACACTGTGTCAAGGCTTATCCTGTATTTGCAGGCCAGATTGCATGGGAGGAGGTGTGAAATGTTTAGAATAGGCGAGTTTTCTAAGCTTGTGCGGGTGTCGCCCCGGATGCTGCGCCATTATGAAAAGTGCGGGCTGCTTTACCCTGCTGAAATCGACAAGTTCACAGGGTACCGACAGTACAGCGCCGGGCAGATCCCGCTGCTTGGGAATATCGTTTCGCTTCGGGACGTGGGGTTTTCCATTGACGAGATAAAGGACACTTTGCCCCGCTTTGACGACTATGCCTATATGGACAGGGTTCTGCGCATTAAACTGGCTGAGGCGAAAGAAGCCCTCAGCACCGAACAGGAGAAGCTAAACAGACTCATGCAAATGAGCGGCACAGTGAGAAAGGAGCGAAAGATAATGGTTTTTGACGTTGAATTGCGCAAGCTGCCGTCCGTGAAGGTTTTGTCGCTGCGGGGGATCATACCGCGCTACAGGGACGAGGGCATGCTTTGGGAAAAGCTTGGAACATATGCTGCCAAAAAGCAAATCGCAGCGACAGGCGGAGGGTACTCCACCTACTTTGACGAAGAGTACAAAGAAATTGACCCAGATGTAGAAATAGCCATCCCCGTAGATGAGCTGGGCGAAAGCGATGGCGAGTTCGTCTACAAGGAATACCCTGAAATCCCACAGGCTGCGACAGCCCGTTTTTCAGGCCCCTTCGACGGCGGATATGACGCTGCATGTGAAAAGCTCGCCAAATGGATGGAGGCGCATGGATACGCTTTTGCCGGGCCGTTGCGCGGCCATGTTACCGTCCCACCTTCCGAGGACAGCAACCCCGAGGATTGGATGACCGAACTCCAAGCCCCAGTGGTGAAAAAATAACATCTCAATATGGATGTCATGAAAACGGGCAGCCGGCGAGAACGCCTGCTGCCCGTTTTGTTTTATATTATTTGGAGTGTCACTGTCTGGTTTTGTACACCAATTGGTTTACATTTTTTTCACTATTTGCGTGATTATTTTCTAAAATGTAACCGTGGTGTAACCTCTCAATGTTATACTAAAATAGTTGCATTGAAATTACGTTATTCAAGAGTCAATGCAACCTAAAAAAAGAAAAATGGAAGAGAGGAACAAGAATTTATGAATGTTACAAGAAGATCAAGAATTATGGCTATGGTTCTAACTGTAGCTATGGTGCTCACCTTATCGGTGTTCACGTCGGGCGCGCCGTACAACGCACAGGCTGCTTACGCCATGCAGGGTTACGTCGAGCTGACAGGAGACTTGCAGTTTGGCGCAACAACCATTACAAGTGGTGTGTTGGGGCGCACGGCTGTGAACAACCACGAGTACGTCGCTGCGGTTTCTGGCACCGGCGGCAGGTCGTCAAACGGCAGCTACACCTTCAATGAAGTGGACTACCGCGCAGCCTTCGACTCTGCAATCGGTGACGAACTGGCTGGTGCCAGCTATTATGACGGCCCAAAAACCGGCTTCGTCGGAATCGAGTTCAAAACAGCACAGAAAGTCACGCAAATCGCTTGCATACCGCGCCAAGACTATGGCGCAAGCCGCCTTGTGGGCGCACAGTTCCAAGGGTCGGACAACGGCGTGAACTTCACTACGCTCTTTACGATCAATAATGTCAATGCTAACGGCACGACATACATTACGTCGGCAGACGGGCTGAATGTCAGCAAATCCTACAAATATTACCGCCTGATTGGCTCTGCCAGCATAGCGGACGTATTAAATATCGCAGAACTGAAGATTTACACGGACGGAAGCGCAAACACGGATGCTGGCGCCGGTCCAAGCACTGGCACCGGCACTGGCCCAAGCACTGGCATGCCGGGTTACACCGAACTGACTGGCAGCCTGCTGTTCGGCACCACTTCAGTTTTAAGCGGAACTACCGCTTCGACTCTGCAGTACCGCACAGCCGTCAACAACCACCTCTACGTAGCAGCAGTGTTCGGAACCGGCGGCTGGAACAACGGCATCTACGCCGTCAACAACGTAGACTACCGCTCGGCTTTCGACTCAAAAGTTGGCATTTGGCTGCCTGGCCCCAGCTATTTCGACGGAGCCAAGCTAGGTTGCGTCGGCGTTGAATTCAAAACGCCGCAGCAGGTCACATCGATTGCGTACATCGCTCGAGAAGGTTATTCCACAAGCCGTCTAGAGGGGGCATACTTCCAAGGCTCCAACGACGGCGTGAACTACACCACCCTCTTTGTCGTCGATCAAGTCAGGGCATACGGATATCCATACGGGATGTCATTCAGGACTGTTGCCGACGGGCTCAAAGCCGACAAGGCATACAAGTATTTCCGTATGGTCGGCAATGCCAACATGTCAGACGTTTTCAACATTGCAGAACTAAAGCTTTATACTGGCTCAGACGCCGGATCGGGCAATGCAGGCTACCGTGTAACGCCGCCCCAAGGCCCAAGCGTAGCCGGGATGTTCAACAATCTCAAGAATTCCGCTTATGACCCCTACTATTCAAACGTCCTTTTGCTGAATGAGGACAGGATCTACCAAACAGGCGCGGCATGGGCCAACGAAAAGCTTGACCTGACTAAGCCGTTTTCACTGGAGTCATACGTGTACATGTATCACAGCAGCACCAACAAAGCGCCGACGATGGCCGACGGCATAACGTTCACGCTGCAAAACGACCCGCGCGGCTTAAACGCGTTTTCACAGCCGGGAGGCACTTTGGGCGAAGCTCTGGGCATCTACGGCAATCTATGGGTCAAAAATGCCCTGTCGATTGAGCTGGACACTAAAGTCAACATAATAAACCCTGCCACCAATGACGAGTGCGTGACTGACCCCGCTGGCCCGCACATTGCAGTAGTAACCCCGGCGGCAAAAATTCTGCCGGCTAACCACAACAACCCAGCCAAGTTCACCCATGCGAACAAATGGTACGCGTTCAACATATCTTGGACACCATCCGGCGCGGGCGGCAGGCTTGACTACAGCTTTGACGGCAAATCCTACAGCTATACGGTCGCCAACACTGAAAAACAGTTCAAAGGAA
>WRJK01000045.1 GCA_009782285.1 Clostridiales bacterium | reverse complement strand
GGTAACCGGCTTGCCTTTGGAGTCGTTGACCTTGACAAGCGTGCCCCAATCCGGGGAATCCTTGTCAAACCCACAGTAAAGCAGCATGATGCCCAGATCCAAAGCGTCGACCACGTTGTCCCTATTCAGGTCGTATTTTGAGAACACGCGCTGGTCGATGTTCGTGGTAGCCTCCTCTGCTGCAATTATTACGTCGATGTATCTCGTAGTGTCTCCGCGAAGCCCGGCAGCTTTGGCAGTCGTCACCTTCATAGTGGCGTCGCCTGCCGCCCTCGGCGCGTATATGAACTTTGCGATTTCCACAGGCCCGATCGCCGTAAGGCCTTCGTTCGCCCCGGCTGGGTAAGCCAGCGTTGCTGTGCCTTTCCACAGATTGCCGCCCGCATGGCTCCAGAAAACGTCGTTCATCACTGTGAAGCCGTTAAGCGGCACGATGCCTTTGCCGGAAAGCATGTCGCCGTCGACCACGAATTCCACTTCAATGTTCAGCAGGTTTTTCGCATTGCTCACAGACATCGTGAACTCCACATCCTTGGCGATGTCGCTTTCAACGTCAGCGCCTAAGCTTAGCCTCAGTATATCCGGGAAGGTCACTACTGCGTCGTCTTTCGCAAAGGCAGATTCGCTGTAATAGCGGGTCACGGTGCCGTCGCCGTTGTCAACAACGCTGAAGTGCTTCATGAAATCCCAGATGACAGGTGAATACGACTGGCGGTTGTTGTGGGCGTTGAACAGCGAATAGCTGTATTCCATAAGGGGTATGCCGAAATCGTTGTTCCACGTAAATGTGCGGATCCTGGCATTGTTCGTGCCCCATTCTGCCAGCGTACCGTCGTCCTTGTTCGTGCCGCCGTTGAGCGAGTTGCCGTCCCTGTACCTGACAAGGCTGCTCAGGTTGCTTGAGTTAAGCCCGTTGGCGTCTGTATAATACGCTACCCATCTGTAGAAACCGGTAGTCGCCCCCGGCGTAGCTGTCCCGTTGTCCCAATAGATGTCCGCACCAGCAGCCGCCGCCGCAGTGGACCGCACCCTGTTTGCGGTTTCGTCTTCGGGGTAGCTGGTATCCGCTATAAAGCCGGGGAGCCCTCGGTTGGAGCTGTTCCCGTCGCCTATGAACATTCCGGTCGGTATTGGCTTGCCTCCGGATTCAGGGCTTGGGTTGCCGGCGTTGGTCGCATAGGACGCAGCCAGATAGTCGGTTTTCTGCACCGAATACGTAGCTGTAAGGCTTCCTCCTGCTGACTGCCCTGTAGTATAAACCCTTGTCATGTCGAACCTGCCGTCAGATACCAAGCAGCTGTAAATCGAATCGAACAACGTCAAGCTCTCAGGTGCCCTGCCCCCGGAGCCCTGTGTTGTCCTTGTCGTAAACACCAGCGCAAAACCTTCAGCAGCAGCGGTCTGCCACCATGCTGTAGAATCAAAGAACAGGTGCGCGGTCTGGCTTGCGCCGTGGTTGACTATTACGACAGGAATGTCTTTATCACCTGCGGTTTCCGGCACATAGAGCAGCATGTCAGACAAACCGGCCGAAGTCGTCAGCAACCTGAAACTGATGTCTGCCTCTACGTCAATGCCGTTGAGATCTTTGCCGCTGACTTTGCCGCCGGCTGCCTTGCTTGGCGAGGTGAAGCGATCCACCTGCACAGCCGTGTAGTCCAAACGGTAGGTCAGTGCGTTGCCGTATGAAATAGTGCTGTCGTACCGGGTATACAATGCCATCGCGTCACGCAGCGCCCTTGTGAACGCATAGACGCCTGTGTCTGCGCCAGTCGCAATGCTTGTAGTCTTTGAAATTTTCCCGGCATATTCCGTAGGCCAAGTGTCTTCTTTCTGTGCGAAGACATCGCCGGCTGTGACGTCGGAGCCGCCGAAGCTCGACAGTGAGCTGTCAGCCACTGCAGAAGTCGCCCTGTTGACCTTTTTCCAGTACGCCAGGCTGTCGCCACCGCCGGCGTTGACCAGCCATGTAGGAACAGGCATGTCTCCCTTGGTCAAAAGGCCTTCATAGCCAGCAAGCCCTGGGTTTAGGATGTTTTTCAAGCGGTCAGCCATGCCGATCAGTATCTTTTGCTTGACCCGGATGCCGTCTTCCATCAAGAAACGGTTCTGGTCGCCGTCGGACATGTGGAGCCAGCCAAATGACGCTGCGCCTGCGGCGTTCAGTGTAGCAGCCCCTGCACTCGCGCCGCCCACGTAGGACTGCGCGATAACTAGGTTCGGGTTTTCAGCTGCCCAGGCTTCCAGCGGGGCTGCTCCTTCTTTGTAGCCGGTCAGGTAGTAGATGCCAAAAGTCGTAAAGAACGACGCTCCGCCGCCTTGGTGGTAAGCCCTTGCTGCGGCTATGTAGTCTTTTTCGCCTGCGGCGCTGCCCCATTTGCCCTCCTTCGGCACAAGCATAAACAGGCATTCTCCGGTCTCGTCCGCAATCCGTTTCCAGCCGCTTTGAATAACAAACCTGTCAACGTCGACGCCGTCAGGCACTGCGATGAAGTGGAAGTACGGGCGTATGACTGCCGTGCCGGGGATGTAGTAGCGGATTTCGCGGTCGCCGTATGGGGCAGGCAGCGAAGCCTTGAAATACCCGTTGAGCGGCTGCTGGTTGCTTTCCCCGTTCTTTGCTGCGGGAGCGGATACGCCGGCAAGGTCAACCGGCACAAGGGCTGTGGCGTCTTTCAACGCCCATTCCTGAAGCGCGTCTGCGTAGACGGTGTATTCGTACCCCACCTTGTTGCTGGTGGCAGCTGCGCCCCGGGCAAGGAGCGTATACGTGTCGCCGGGTTCCAGCTTGCTGTTGTAGACGAGTTTGCCGCCGACAATTTCGTAGTCCGGGCCGTAGAAAGGCTCGTCTGCGAAATACCAATAGCTGAGACGTGTCGCCGAGTGGTCGGTCTCCCCCCAATAGTAAAACATTTCGGACGAGAGCCCTGTCAGGCGCAGGTTGTCCTCAATCCAAGCGTCGTCGTACCCCGCCCTTTTGAGGGACTGGGCATAGTTTGCTGCGTTCGTGATGTTGTTGGAGTCTTGCTCTCCGTCGATTGCCCATGCCCTGAGCCCGGTAGCCGCTACCGCATCCCGGTCGTCTGCAGTCCATGAAGTGCCTAGGCTGCCGTTGTGGCACAGGAAAACGCCGATGTTAAAGTTGTACACCTTTTTGTCAAGCAAAGCGCCCCTCAGATGCGGCCCGTTGTAGGGGCGGCCTGCCAGTGCGCGGATCACTTCGCTTGACGCGTTTGTCCCACGCGAATTTCCGTGTATGATGATCTTGCCCGTGTCGATGTTGTAATTGTCGATAAAGTGCTTCATGACCCTGACGTCATCGGTGACGTAATCATAGTCCGGTCCGCCCTGCGTGCTGCTGGACCGGTCGTGTATACCGACGATGAACACCCCTTTGTCCATCCAGGAAGTAAGCGAAGCATCATAGGTTATGGCTGTGCCTTCGTTGTTTGTGCCGTCAGGCAGTTTCCAGTAGGACGTCCCTGAACCGTGCAAGGTGAAGACTATAGGGGTCGCCTTGTCGCCAGTGTAGGATTCCGGAACGTACACCCAGCCCTTGACAAAGTCGTCGCCGGTGCCGTCAGTTGCCGTTGCGGAAGTGCTGGGCACTTTAATCCCTGCTTCCTCAAATGATAGGAACCCGCCTGCGCCGAATTTCCTGTCAACCGTCTTTTTCCAAAGCCCGCTTGCGTTATAGGCGCCTTTGTCGTCAGCAAGGCAAGCCGCCTTAGCGGCATCCTCGCCTGCATGGCGCAGCTTCAGCTCAAGGCAAGCGCGGGTTTGGTAGCCCATGCCGGTGGCGTTCCTTTTGTATTCAGCGCTGTCTGCGCTGCCGTAGTAGATTGCACCGTCAACCCCCCGGTACCAAGCACCTGTAGGATAAATGCCAAAGGCATTGCGCCCACGGGACCCAGTGGCGCCGGCTCCGCCATAAATCAAAGCGTTTGTGGCAATCGCGCATGTGTCGTCATAGATTTCCAGAGTGACGGTTTGCCCGTTCACTGACACGCCTTTAATCTTGACAAGCCCAAAATCGGGATTCATGGAACCGCGATCCTCGATGATGTAGGTGTCCTTGGTGACGCTGCCCAGCTCCACGCCGTCTTTGTACACGACCTCCACTTCCACTAGGCCCTGCCCGTAGAAAGTCAAGTCAGTATAGGCTTGAATGCTTGCGATGTCGTCAACGGTCAAGCCTGCATCCTCGCTGCCGGCATACGCGGCGCCGCCGGCGCCGAGCGGCAGCACAAGGCTGAGTACGAGAACCCAGATCAGTGCCGATTTCGTTGTTTTGATGTTTCTTAACATTAATAATCAATCCTCCTTTATGTTAAGTTTGCCCCTTTTGTTCTGTCGTTGAGGTTCGACCTTTTCAGCCTCTTTTTCGTCGTTGAGGTTCGACCCTTCAGTCGTTCCTTTACCCCCCTTCTGTCTTGTTGATATTGAAATACTTATTTTAGGTATACTGATATATCATTCCAATATCAGTATACCTTAGATGTCGCATTTGTCAACATATTGCGTAGAATATTTTAGACTTTTTTTATCATGATAACCGAACGGCTTGTTCGAAGCACCGAACCTTCGACTTGCTCAAAGGTTTTATTGCCAATTCATAACAAATATGGAAAGTATATTGCTATATGTCACTCCTCCGACTGGTAGAATTGATGCTTCAAAGGCTTGAGAGTGAAATGTTGGATAACGTGTGTTTTGTAGAGTTTTCCATTTTTCATTAAATTCACTGAATCAACCTACGGATGGCAGAGAATTTTGGCTTGCCCGTGAACTCTCTGTCACGCTGGACTATACAGAATGGCGTAATTTCTCAAAAGTTATCGACAAAGCAAGGCTTGCTTGCAAAAACAGCGGATTTGATATTGACGACCCTCGCAAAGAAGTCATCGCTCTTGGACAGACTTACTTTGCCATCCAGACCCGGCGCCAGGAAATCGCTGATTATTTCAATCAGCTCGATGAGGACAACAAGCGGCTTGTAGTGCGTGGCAATATTAAGCAATGAAATCAGATGCTTGCCGAAGCCGCCCGCAACGCAGGGCTTATAACAAACGAAGAATATGCTGTTTTTCAAAACGCAGGATATAAAGGCTTATATGACGGGCACCCAAGCGGAAGCTTTTTATTTACAAACATGCAAAATCCGCTTATAATAATAAGTGCCATCTGCTTCGTGAAAGGAGCCACGCCTGATGCAAAAAGAAATGAATATCCAAAACGTAGCAAACGACATTCGGAAAGTACTGTCCCTTAATCCGGGGCTGATTATGAAGATAGGTATTTTTGGTTCTTTGGCGCACGGGGATTATAACAATGAAAGCGATATTGACTTGCTTGTCAGGTATGATTCCCCGTCTGTTTTTTCTATGGAAAAGATTGCAAGGTACTGTGAATTATGCTGCAAAATACAAGAGGATTTGTCAACTTTTTATCAAAGAAGTGTTGATATTGTTGATGTTGAAGATGATTCGCTATCCAATATGTATGACACTGATGTTATTAATGAGGTTGTTTGGATATGAACAGAAGTGACCGAACAACGGAGCATTGGAATTTAAACATTTTATTCGACTGATTCTGACACCATTAGTAAAACTCGGCCAGCAACCTATTCCGGTCATTTATTCGCGCTGGCTGCCGACCAAAAACTTACTATTTGGCAAGTCTTTTCCGTCTCGTTTCGTGTTTGGGTAGAAAAGGTCCATCCCAAGTACATAAGATGTTATGATTTCGATTATGACAGCAATTATAAAAACTGAAGTTGGCAAGTGCCTTTTTCCTTCGCCAGTAGATCTCTTGAACTTGGTATACACAGTGTATGCACTATTAGCAGTTTTCGGCTGCCACGCCGTCGGCGAAGGTGCAGGGTTAAATGCTGGTATGTCAGCGTTTTGAGGTTCGCTCAGGCAAACCCATATATTCCTTCCGCCACCTAAACACGGAATAAAACCCCATTCGCGGTTTTGTTCATCATTATAGGCATGGCAAACTGAAAACCTCGCAATATTCCAGTCCCAATCATCAATTATCCAATGTGGGATTCCAGAGCCAGGCCACTGCCATGTGACAACCGATTTGCTGTTTTTTATCTCAGAATAGTCCCCATTATATGGATAAAACTCATCAAGATGCTCATCCTCAAAGGCTACGCAATCATATTGGACTAAAAGTTGATCCATTTTAACCCAACCGAAGGGCACCCACTCTTCGGATTGTTCACTCGGATAGGCTGTGACAAAGCCCCAGTCATTCTCATAAACGTATTCAATGAAGAGTGTTTTGCTATTCATTATTTTCAATATTTCGCTGTTGTAATCCGGGGCTTTTATTATGGACACGTAGCCATTCACTCCGTTCGCGTAAAAACTTCGCCCCAGATACTTACATGCGCTTTCATTCAATTCGATAAAATTATTCTTATTTTCGGCAGTGTCAACATTGTATTCGTAAAACAAAAAACCAATTGAGATGAGAAGCAATACCAAAACCATGACTCTAGTCTTTTTTTTCATCATCATCTCCTCCCTCGTTTTGATATGTTTTTTTGTTTTGATGAATATAATATACTTGTATTTTATTATAGGTGAATTTTCACAATAATAATAGTGACAAATGTCACGATTATTAATGACATTTGTCACTTCCATGTGAAAAACGAAGGCATGCACTATGCCTTCGCTTTTCCTTGAGGTTGTTGAGTTTTTATGAAAAAAGTATGCTTGCTGCAAATGTCATTTGGTGTAATGGATGAAAAGGTCGAGCAAATCAAGCATGTCTATCACTCCGTCGCCGTTTACGTCGCACATGCTTGCGGTGACCGGCTTGCCTCTTGAGTCGTTGACCTTCACTAAAGCACCCCAATCCGGGGAGTCTTTGTCAAAGCCGCAGTACAGTAGCATGATGCCAAGGTCTAGGGCGTCCACTGCGTTGTCCCTGTTCAGGTCGTATTTTGAGAACGCGCGCTGGTCAATGTTCGTCACGGCTTCGCCCTTGGCAATTATTAAATCAAGGTAACTTGTCGTATCCCCCACAAGGCCGGTTGCCCTAACGCTTGTAATTCTCAGCGAGGTGTCGCCTGCGGCTTTCGGCGTGAATATCAGCTTCGCGATTTCAACAGGCCTGATTGCCGTCAAGCCATCGTCGCCGCCCGCCTTGTAAGCCAGCGTGACCGTGCCCTTCCACATGCCTCCGCCGACGTTCTGCCAGAAGATGTCGTTCATGGCCGTGAAGCCGCCTTCCGCCTCAATGCCTGTGCCCGCAAGCATGCTGCCGTCGATCACGAACTCTGCTTCGACCGTCAGCAAGTTTTTGGCGTTGCTGACAGACAGCGCGAACTCGACGTTCTTTGCGATGTCGCTTTCGGCGCCTGCACCGATGCCTACCCTCAGTTTGTCAGGGAAGATGACCACCACGTCGTCTTCAGAAAACGCGGATTCGCTGTAGTAACGTGTCACTGCGCCTGTTTCGTCTTCTTCGACCCGGAACTTGCTCAGGAATCCCCATGCCATGCGGAACTCTTCAGGATAGCAGTTGTGCTCCCTCGCCAAAGTGCGTGTAAACCGCACAAGGGATACTCCCTGCCAGTTGTCCCATCCGTATGTAAAGTAACGCCCCTCTGGCGCATACATAGAGGTGGAATCAACGAAGACCTGTTTGTCGTACGCTGTGCCGGTGGCCGGGTAATTCACAGAAAGCCCGTTCATTCTCCACGCGTTCCTTAGCCAGGCGATGTGGCTGTTGTTGTTGACCCATGGATCCAGAGTGTTGCTTGCGCTTGTGTCAAAATGACCAAAGAACACCCATACCGGCATCATTTTAGTTGTGGTGAATGCGTTGCTTATGCTCGGGAAAGAGGTTCCGGACACGCCCGCAAAGTAAGTCTCCGACGTCGTCGCAATGGCTACCGCCTGCTGATTTCCCGCAGAATGGCCGGAAGCGTAAACACGGCCAAAGTCCACCTTCGCGCCCAAATCCAAGACCTCGTCTTTGATCAAGGCAAGCAGCGAGCGGGCAAAACTCGAACTGTCGTCATTGCCTGTATGGTTCAGCGCTACGGGGCTGGTGTAGTTCTCGCCAACAATTACGACAATAAGCCCTTCGTCGCTGGCAACGCCCCACCAGTGGGAAGCGTCCATGAAAGTGATTGGGGCGTGTGTCATGCCCGGGTAGACGATGACCATAGGTGCGCCATCAGGATACTTGGCCTTGGCTGAATCCGGCACATATATGATCGCTTCGCGGGCTTCGTTGGGGCCAGCGCCGCTGGAATACCTTGCGTAGGCGAACATGGTTGAGAATACGGTGCCGTTGGTCGCCTCAATGCCGGGTACGCCCACCTTGGCAGACTCGTTTGCGTGAAGCGAAACCGTCTGGCTTGATCCGTTGACTCTCGTGTAGGCAGTAGCCGGAAGCGCCGTTCCTGCATTTTCCGCAGCGGCATACCTCGAGGCCTTGCCTGCTTCGAAGTAATCCAAGCGGTAATTCAAGTGGTTGCTGTACGCCCACTGCCAAGTGAAGCGGGTGTACTGGGCAAGGAAGCTTCGGATTTCCTCCGCAGTCAGCCCGGTATCTGCTGTCAGCCTGACTTGGGACACACCGTAATCGGCCATTGGATCCCAATGCAGGATGTTCTGGTTGGCGTAGTCTGTAGCCCAGGCATTCGAATCGATTTTTTGCCTGTAAACGCCGGCTTCGGCAGTGGCAACTGCATCGTTGACATTGATCCAGTGGTTCAGGCTGGCGCTCCCGGCGTAACCGTCGCCGGAAAGCAGCGTGGGCACCGGAATGTCTGCGTTGGTAACGAAATCTGTGCTGTATTTGCCTCCGTTATCTGCAATGGTCTGCAGGGTGCTGCGGAAAGCGGCGTCATTTTCTCCGGGTTGGTACGTGGAAGTGCTTACGCCGTTGTAGATTCTGGCAGAATTCGCGCTAAAGGTGGCCGCGTCCAAACTGTCACCGCCTATGAACGCCTGACTGATCACGCGCAGCGGGTTGTTGGACGTGAATGACTCCAGAACCTTCGCACCCTCGCCGTACCCGACAAAATAGTTCGTCGAATGGGCTGTCGCAACGACTATGGACCTAGTGGACGTACCATTCGCGTTCAGTACGTACACCTCGATGTTTTCCTGCCCGATGACTCCCCTGGTATTCGCCGTACGGGAACCGCTGGGAACGCCTGTGTTGCCGATAAGCTCTTCCAAACAGGCGGCCAGATAAGGGGCTTCTTCGGAAGGCGTACCCCATTTGCCGCCTCTAGGCTCAAGGACAAACAGTATTTCCCCATACTTTTCGGCTTGGTCAAACCAGCCTTCTTTGTACAGGAACTCCGACGTGTCCACTCCGTCTGGGACAGCGATCACAGTGAGGTAGGTGCGCAGAGGCGCGCGCTCGCTGATGTACAGCTTGTACGTGCGGCCTGCCAGCTCGGGCCTCGGGGTTGTGCCGGTCGTGCCGACTTTCGCGCCGACAGCATTGGTGGCAGGGAAGTAATGGGTGAAATAGCCCTGCATCACTTCCGGTTGCTCAATGATTCTGCTGCGGTCGATCATCGTATTGGGGAACGCGCCGCCGGCAGGTGTGTTCGCAAGTACCACACCATTGAGGCTGACAGGAACAGGCACCTTGGAAGGTTCTGGCACACCGTAAACATGCTTGCCTGTTTCGTCCCGATCCCATTTTGAGAACCAGTCTTCCCACATCAGCCATGCGTCGGAAACAATGTTGTTGTGCGAACGGCCAAGGCAGCTGACCCGCATCACCCTCGGAACGTCGTCGCTGTCGCACCATACCCATTTTGCATATCTGCTGCCTGGGTATTCTTCGGTGTTGGGATGCACGATGTACCCGATGTCGTTGCCTGACGCCAGAGGCAGGCCCGATGGCGTCGCCACTGAGTTTGCTGCAGACAACCCATGCCAAGCCAAGAAACGTGTCTGGCTGTTGGTGTAGTTCTGCGTGTCGTGTTCGCCGTAGATGAAGAAGCCCGGAACCGGTTCAACGCCCGCTGGGGGGTTGGAAGAGGTTGACAGGGCTGAGCTCACGCCAACTGCCGTAACCTTGTCCGCCAGAACAGCTGCCACGTAGCTGGCAAACCCGCCGCCTTGAGACTGTCCGGTCACATAGAGCCTGTTGAAGTTAATATAGCCGTTGTATTCCGGTTTTGCTTTGATGTCCGCCAGAACAGCTTCAACAAACGCAATGTCGTTCGCGTTCTGGCTCCAAGCCGTGTTGATGGCGTTTGACTGGGTTTTCGCGTTTGGCACCACGACTGCAAAGCCCTTCTCCCTTGCCACGTCGTACCATTGCGAACTGTCGAAGAACAAAGTGTTGGGCTGCGTCATGCCTGCGAAGACAAACACCACCGGAGCGCCGTTTGGATACAGGCTCTTGTCCTTCGCCTTGTCTGGGATGTAAATCAGGTACTCGCGGTTGTAATTCGTCGTCCCTTCCCTTGTTTGCATCGGGACGCGGTCGTATTCGCTGCTCGGCAGCCTCCAGCCCAGAGCGTTGCCCCAGGGGCATGACACGTCATAGCGCGAGTATTGCCCCAAGAATGCATAAACCTCCTGTGACACGCTGGGCACCGCATAGTCAATTTTTTCACCCAATACGGCAACTTTTGACACCACGTCGTTCATGGAAGTTGCTATCGCCCTTGATTTGCTCTGTGTGAACAGGTCGCTCCCAAGCGGGCCCGCCCCCTTTTCGGCTATCCCGGCTATCTCGCTTGAAGCTTTCCAATAGTCAATAACAGCATCGGGTATGTTCTCCCCAACAAAAAGCGTCGGGACCGGGACGTCTTTCCTCTGTATTTTTTGGAAAGTGTGCGGCGGCCTAGACGTCGGGTACGTTGCATTGGCATTAGCATCCAAAGTGACTGATGTCGCCTCCTGCCCCTGCACGTAATAGTACTCGCCGTATTCTGCCAGTTTTGCTGCGTCCGCCTTTGAGTCGAAATACGCTTGGCTGATTACAAACAACGGGTTGGCTGCCGCGTACTGCTGAAGTATGTCGCCCCCATCCCCGTAACCAACAAGATAGTACGTGTTGATGGTGGAAAACCAAGTCCTGGCGCCGCCGCCGTGGCCGCCGCTGACGATATAGGTCATGTAGGCCTCTTCTTCAGCCGGAGTGCCCCATCCGCCGGCTCTCGGCATGGCAATAATCAATCCGAGGTTGTTTTGGTCTGCGATGTCGAACCAACCGCTGTCCATCAGAAATTTGGTGACATCGGTACCGGAAGGCATTGCCAGCACCGCAAAGTATTCGCGCAAGCGCGCACCTTCAGGTATGTAGACCCTGACCTGCCGCCCCGCTACTGCGGATGCCGTGAAGCCCTGCTCAAAGTAGCCCGTATAGGGCAGGCTGTTCCCTCTTGCGGCTATCGCCGCAGCACCTCCGCCGATGCCGGATGTGGGTGAAGACTGGAGCACAGGCTCGGCATTCAGCCTTTCGTCGGTACTGCCAAAGCTGAAACTTAATGGCAACACCAAGCTGATTACAAGAATCCATACTAACGTCGATTTCATTGTTCTTGAGTGTTTTTTCATTTGATTGATCCTCCTCTCTTTGCAAAGGGCTGTTGAAATGCTTCAACAGCCCCCCAGTTTGCGTTCTTCAGCAACGCCGCAGGCTCACCTTGGCTACTGCCTGTAGGAAGTAATATCGAAGTGGCTGAAAAACTTCATCAAGTCTGACAAGTCCTTCTCAAAGTCGTCAAAGGTGTTCGCCTCGCACGATATTATCCCTTTGTAGCAAATCTTCTTGAGTGCCTCCATGAAAGGCGCGTAGTCGAAGTCGTCCGTCAGTCGCGGTATCGGCCTTGTCGGGAAAGGCACTATCGGGTTGTCAATATGAATATGCTGAATTTGGTCGGCGTATTTTATTATTTCGTCATATGGCCGCTTTTCGTCGACGAACCAGCGCAGGTCGATAAATGTTTTTAGGTTGTCCACGCTGAGCATTTCAGCGAGGGCTATCGCCTCAGGAATGCTGAGAATAAAATTCGATACCACGGGCGACAGGGGTTCAATAATTACTGTAATATTATGTTTAGCGTTAACTTCACATATGAGCTTGATCGCTTCGCATACTTTTTCCCTTGCGGCATCTGTTTCGCTTTTCGAAGCATCCACAGGCAGGCTGCGAGTTTTCCCGTTCCCGAAGTTGCAGAAGCGGGCACCGAGCTCTGCCGCACGGGCCGCGCCGAGCTCCAAGTGGCTGCGGTATTCCTCAATTGAAAAATCCGGTGAGATTATTTGCTTATCCAAAGGCAACGGGTTGTTGACTACTTCGGCCGTCAATGGGCTGCCCGCAAGCTTTCTCTTCAAATCGTTGAATTCTTCGTCCGTCATCGGAACAATTTCGCGGTAGTGCATCTCAATGCAGTCAAACCCCGCATTGGCGATGGCATCGATGTCTTTAGCGAATCCAAAGCTTGATAAACGCATTTTCATGGCTGTTTCTCTCCTGTCAAAGACTAATTGGCTGCTTCGAGCTCATTAATAAGTGCATCCACAATAGCGTCTCCGATGTCATCACGTATCGCCTTATACACACTGTCAGCTTTTGCGATGACCTCGTCAATGAATGCTGGGGCAAAGTCGATGACCTCCATGCCATTGTCTTCCATTACTACGATGTTGTCATCGTTGATTTTCTGCATATCTGGAGCAAGCCTTGCCGTGGCTTCTGCTACGGCTTGGCGGATCGCGCCCTGATATGCCGGGTCAAGGCTGTCAAACTTTGACTTGTTCATCAGGAACTGGTTGAGGTAGAGGATGTGGTGCGTGTTCACCAGATATTTCTGCACCTCGAAGAACTGCGAATTGACGCTGGTGTCAGTTGCGTTTTCCTGAGCCTCGACTACGCCCTGCTGGAGCGACATGAACAATTCCGTGAAAGGCAGCGGCGTTGGGTTGGCACCGAGCGCACTCCAAAAAGCAAGGTGGTACTTGGAGTCCATAGTGCGGATTTTAATGCCTTTAAAGTCGTCGATGCTGCGGATTTCCCTGTTGCTGGTCATTTCACGGAACGTAGCACCCTGAAGGAACCCAAGGCAAACCATCCCTTTGTTGCCGTAGCCCTGGTTGATCAGCGTTGTAAACGAGCTGTCGTTCAAGGCTTTGTCGATAGCCCTTGCGTTGTATTTCGCAAACGCCATCGGCAGGTCGAATACAGCCACTTCAGGCACAAAGGCGGTAGTCTGCGCCGGCTGGCAGGACACTATGTCGATGTCCCCCGCAAGCATCTGCTGCTGAAGTTCGCTGTCGACGCCAAGCTGGCTGTTCCCGAAGTAATCGACCTTCAGCTTCCCGTCGGTGATCCTTTCCACGTTTTCGCAGAAATAAATGCCCCAAAGGTCGCCTGCTGCTCCGTTGGCCGCTCCGTTTCCGTAGATGAGCGTCACTGCGTCAATGCCCGCATACGCGCCTTCGTCAACAACATCGCCCGGATTCCCGTCACCGTTTCCGTCTCCGTTTCCGTCCCCGTTGTCATTGGAATTCCCCCCGCATGCCCCAAAAGAAAGCGCGAGGACCAGTGCAAGGGCCAATAGTAAAATCTTTTTCATTTTCAAAAATCCCTCCTCATTTTTTTCTTTTAAATAATAAAATTAAGTTTAAGTAAAGCATCCTGCGGCGCCTGCTTCAACACCGCTAATCGTTATTTCAAGCCGCTCAAGAACGGCCAAGCAGCAACAGGCTTAGCGCCGGCATGTATGTGATGAAAAGAAGCGCTATGGTGAACGCCGCTATGAACGGCAACGCTTTCTTCGCCACAGTCATCGGCGGCAATTCTGCCAGCGTCCCGGCAACAAACAAATCCAGCCCGAAGGGCGGCGTAGCAAGGCCGATGGACAGGTTTACAACCATAATCACCCCGAAATGGACAGGGTCCACTCCAAAGGCGCTTACTACAGGGAGGAGTATGGGCGCCAAGATGACGATTGCCGGCCCCGTGTCCATAACCATCCCAAGCAAGAAGAAAATACCTACGATAATCAGCAAAACGGATATTTTTGAATCAAAGGTGTTCAGCACAAAATCAGATATCAGCACCGGTGCCTTTAGGAGCGCCAGTACGCGCCCGAAAGCTATCGCAAAGGCGATTACGAAGCACAGGGGTGCATAGGTTTTAACTGCCCCCCGCAGGAACCTGGGCACTGCCGACACAGGCACCGACCTGTACACGAAAATCGAAATGATGAACGAATAAAACACCGACACGCACGCGGCCTCGGTAGGCGTAAAAAAGCCCGAATAAATCCCTCCAAGCACGATGACCGGCGAAAGAAGGGCCCAGAAGCTGTCTTTGAACAGCCTGAAAAAGCCCGACTGCTTCATTTCATCGACTTTTTCCGCTATCCTAGCCTTGTCCTCGCCCCTTTTCCTGCAGTACCAGACAGCGTACACCATCAGGCAAAGGCCTATGAAAATGCCGGGCAGTACGCCTGCTATGAACAGCGCCCCAGTGGACACGCCGGTAGCCAATGAATACAATACGAAGGGTATGCTTGGCGGGATGACCACGCCCAGCCCTCCCGCGACAGCGATAATCGCCGCGCAGAAAGTCTTGTCGTACCCCAAATCCACCATGAAGGGTATGGCCATGGCACCGACTGCAGCCGTAGTCGCAGGGCCGGACCCAGAAATGGCGCCGTAAAACAGGCATGTCAGGATTACAGCGCATGGCAGCCCCCCTGTCCTTTTTCCAACAGCATAGGCGAAAACGTTGAACAGCCTCCGCGAGATGCCCCCTTCTGCCATGATGACGCCTGCAAGGATAAAGAGGGGCACAGCTATGATCGGCGTCGTGTCCGCCCCTGAAAAAGCGTTTCTGATCAGGTAGCCTACTCCGGAAATCCCGGGCGCGTCGAGCAGGATCGGCATCCATGCGCCAAAAACCATCGAAATGGCGATGGGGATTGCCAACACAAGGCATATGAAGAAAACTATGAAAACAATTCCGATCATGCACTGCCGCCTCCCTCCCTCTCAGATTCTTTTTTCAAGTCAGCTGCTGCAAGGGCCACTTCGGATTCCGCTTCCTCCATGACGGCTTCTATCATCGTCTGTTCTTGGACGTTGAAGTTCTTCACCTGTTTGTATATCACCTGCACCGTCCTGACCGCCCCAAGCCCAAAGCCGATTACAGTAGACAGGTACACCAAGTACATCGGAAGCCCCATCGCGGTTGACGATTGCCCTGATGCCTTGATAGACTGCACCACGTCAATGGAGTTGAAGAAAAACACCGTAAAAAACGCAAGGCATGCCAGGTTTCCAAGTATGTACACAATTTTTCTGGCAATCTTCGGGAAAAGATCCACTACAACGCTGACGCGCAGCATGTTTCCCTGGCGCATCGCAAAGGCAAGCGTAAAGAACGTCGTCCAAACGTAGCAGTAGCGGCAAAACTCCTCCGGCCACGGAAGGGAGCTGTTTACGACCTTGCGCATAATAATCTGGAGCATCATTACGCAGCTTATCGCAACAAGCAGCAGAACAAGCACAGTCTCCTCAAAATGCTCGTCGAACCATCTAACGACACGCATAATTGTTGTCCCCCTTTAACCATCAATCGTTCACGAGGATTATTTTGATGTCGCTGCTCTCCCCTTTGGCTATTAGCTCGAAGTGCTTTGCCCCCTCGCTCATCGGGTAGGTCCCGGTAATGATCTTGCCCACGTCCATTTTCCCCGAAGCTATGAGTTCTATGCCTTCTTCCATCTCAGCCGTGTACATGTAAGTGCACTGAAAGGTTATCTCCTTGCACACTGCATGTTTGTAGTCGAACTCGAACACCGGCACAGCAAGGCCGATCCAGACTACAGTGCCGCCGCAGCGGACGATTTCAACCCCGTTGTTTATCGTTTCAGGCGCCCCCACTGCATCGAAGACAATGTCAACCCCCTCGGCGTTCGTCATTTCTTCGACAAATTTGACCACGTCTTGCGTTTTTGAGTTGACTATGTCCGTGGCGCCGCATTCTCTAGCCATGTCGAGCCTTGCGTCGACTACGTCGACGGCTATTATGCGGCTTGCGTCCCGTGCCCGCAGACACTGCATTGCAAGCAGCCCGATCGGGCCGGCCCCGTACACAAGCACGGTCCTGCCCACAATGTCCTTGACATGCTTTGTTGCGCGCAGCGATATGGAAAGCGGTTCGGCGAGCGCTGCTTCGTTGAACGACACGTGGTCGGGCAGCGGTATTATTTTTTTTGCCGGGGCTATGACATAGTCTGCCATCGCGCCCGGGTACGGCCCGTACTTCGGCATCGTCGTTCCGATTATCGCACGGTTGACGCACACGTTCTGCCTTCCCTCCCTGCAGTCCCGGCAGTTTTCACAGAACAGGTTGGTCACCGCGCCAACCCGTTGCCCGGGTACAAGACCGTCCACGTCAGGTCCCAGCTTGTCGATGACGCCTGAAAACTCGTGCCCCATGATCAGCCCCGGGGTCCTCATTGCTGAACCTCCTTTGTAACCTCCCGAATCAGAACCGCATATCGACACGGCCTTGACCTTTATCCTTACTTCCCCTATGCCCGGTTCGGGAGTCGGTACTTCTTTGTACTGCATGTTGCGCGGGCCCTCGAATACTAACGCTTTCATTAGATTCCTCTCCTTTCTAAGCCTTTCTAGGCTGTTATCAGCACCTTGACGTCCTTGCAGTCCGGCGAACAGAGCCTTGCAAAAAGGCCCTCGCTCTCAGAGAGCGCACACGTCGATGTAATCATGTCATTAACTTGAATTTTACCTTCAGCCAGCATCTTCATCACTTCAAGCTGTTCCCATCTGTACATATAGCTGCCTATAATCGACACGCCCCTTGCTACCAGCTGCATCGGATCGATTTCGACCCTGTAGTGGGCAAGGGCAACGAGGACTATGTTCCCTCCGTTCCGCACAAGGGCAAAGGACTCGGGTATGGCGCTTTGGTTCCCCGCCGTTATGATGACGCGGTCCGCTCCTATTCCGCCGGTCATGTCGTTCACGGCTTTCTGCAGGCTTTCACTGGCAACGTTCACAACAATGTCGGCACCGTACCTCTTTGCGTACTCTAGCCTTGTGTCGACAATGTCAGATACGACAATGCAGGACGCCCCCATCGCTTTCAGGAATTTTACGTTCATAAGGCCGATGGGCCCTGCCCCTGTAACTACCACGCGTTCGCCTTTGCCAAAGCTGCCTGCGGCGGACGACACGTAGCAAACTGCGAGAGGCTCAAGGAACGCGCCTTCTTCAAAACTGATGCGGTCGTCAAGGGGAATGACCGCCTCCTCCCGAATGGCAAAATACTCCTGCATGGCGCCGTTAGTCCTCCTGCCGCCAATCGACGTGCCGAAGGAACCCCGGTTCGTACAGAGGTTGATGTCGCCGCGCCTGCAGTAAAAGCAGTCGCCGCAGTACATTATCGGGTTTGCAGCAACCCTTGTGCCGATTTTGTATTTGGCTGCATTTTTGCCGCATGACGCGATTTCGCCGGTAAATTCGTGCCCCAGCACAATCGGCGGGTTCCAGCGGTCGCTGACCTCATGCAGCCTGTAAGCTCCCAAATCCGATCCGCAGACCGCCACCGCCTTTAGTTTAACAAGAACTTCGTTGTCTTTCGGTTCAGGCACAGGCCAATCCTCAAGCAGCATTTTCCCGGGCCCGTGATATACAAGTGCTTTCATTTTCTCTCCTTCCGTCGGTTATGTTGGCCATCCCAGCGTATAGATGTGCTTCCCTCCGTTAAGCGGGCCTTTCAGCAGCTTTTCGATTTCCTCCGGGTCGCGTTGGCTCATGAGTTCAGCGGGAGGCAATTTGCCTGCCGGGAACGCCTCCAAGATGTCGTCGTGAAGCTTGACTAGGTAGTCGCAGGTTTTTTCGATTGACGCATGCGCTTTTTCGGCAGAAGCGTCCTTTGCATGGCCGAGTACACCCTCCGGAAAAGTTACGCACTCAATGCCGCAGTTCCCAACTTGGCAATGGCCCGGGATCGGGTACCCGTAAATGTCCCCTCCCCGGTCAACATGCCCAGGCGGCAAGAAACCCTTGACGTCGGTGTTTTCGGCTTCGTCCTGTTTGCAAAGCTCAGGGAACAGAGCCATGGATATGCTCTGCTCTGCCTCGCACGCATGCTGGAAAGGCCTTTCGTAAGGACCGCCGTGAGCCTTGTCCATCAGCGTCTGCCCCATGACGCGAGGCACGTCGATAAAGTACAGCATTGCCGGAACCTGATACTTCTTGCCCCATTCCTGCAGCGCCACCGGCAGGGAATACTCTTGGCCGTGCAAGCTGATAAATATCTGTTTCCGAAAACCCGTGTTCCAATACCCGGTTATTATGGCACGGATAAGATCGATGAACACGCTGTCCGGCAAGGGTATCGTACATGGCTGCCCGATGTGGTGAAACGGATGGGAGCCGTACCAAATAGGCTCAGATACTGTGCAGCCTGTCTTTTCAGCTACCATTTCTGCTATTCTGGTCACTATGAACGTGTCCTCGCCAATGGGCCCAGCTGCGCCGTGGTTCTCCGTCGAACCTACCGGAATTATCATAATGTCGTTCTTCTTCAGGCGCTCCTCCACATCAAGCCTTGTCATGGTTTGATAGTACACTTTCTTCGGAGCTTCCATGTACCCTCCTTTGGGAGGCAATTCCCAATGTCCCATATTATTACTCCTTCCTCACATTTGATGCTATTTTTTGTGGCTGGCAAGCTGCGGCGCGTATATCCAGACGAACTTCAAATTCACGTCGCCGGTGTTCACAATAGAATGCACGTCCCCTGGCGGATTGTAGACGCATATGCCGGGACGAAGGTCTATCGTTTCATTGTCGGTTATGAATTTGCCTGTCCCTTCAATAAAAAACATCACTTCTTCTTCAGTTTCGTGTTTGTGGGGCGGCACCTGCCCCCCTACGTGCGTTTCGTTGACTCCCATTGCAAGATTTTGCGAGCCGCACATTTTTTCTGATACGAGAATCCAGCTCGTTCGGGGCGGCTCCCTGTATTCGCCTTCCATTTTTGAAATATCGACCCATTTTAATCCTGCCATACTAATTCCTCCTCATGTTTCATTAGCTCCATTTAAATTAAAAGACTTCATAATTGACGGGCACATCCCAAATAGCCTGCATCTCCTCCTCAGTGATGTCAAACACAGTGTTGTTCGGCGGGAGGGGCTCCTCCCTCATGTATTCAGGCAATGGCTTGAATTTTTCTGATACGCCCGCCCTTTCGTTGAACATCCGTTCGATGTCAAGTATGCGCTCGCCAAGTTTCCTGACTTCGGCGAATTCCATGTCCCATCCGAGGGCAGCCCTGAACAAATCCGTAAGCAGCTTCGGGTAGCGTACAAACGCGGGGCGAATGAACAAGCAAAGGCCAATTGTGTCGAGTATTGCTGCCCTTACTTGAATTTGCCTGGAATTGTACACTTGGTTTTCCCTGCCTAGCGGATTGTTCGTCCTAGCCGTCTCGAAACAGTTGCCGCTGGTATGGTCTGCACCCATATTGGAAGTCACGTAGGTTACGCCGTTGCCCTTTAGCGCACGTGGGTCATAACCCGGCATTGCCTGCCCTTTGGCTGCCGGAACCCTCCGAATGCCGAAAGCCTGCCCTGCAAACGCTGCCCCGTTCCCCAAAATCCGCCCAAGCGGAGTTCCCCTGCCTATTTCGCGGATCATCTGCTTTGCACCCTCAGCGTCGCCGAACGAGCAGACGCCGGCTTCCATCGCGATGCCCAGCGCCGCTCCGGTTTCGATGGTGTCGACCCCGACTTCGTTGCAAAGGTTGTTAAGCTCGCCTATGTCGTCAAGATTCGGAATCTCAAGGTTGCTGCCCAAAAGCGCTATGCTTTCATACTGGATTGACGCGACTATCCGCGTCCCGTCCGCATAAGGGAACACATTGGAGCACTGTATCGTGCAGCCTGGCGCACAGGGCTTTCCGCTGGCGCCCACCCCGCCGCGCTGAGATACCGTTTCCACGAATTTCGGGCCGGTCCATTCCTTGGCAGGCTCAAACGACCCCTTAGAGAAATTTCGGGTCGGCAGAATGCCGATGCTGTTAGCCATGTCCATGATGTCCAATGTCCCGTAAAGCTTCCTGTTCTTGCTCTTGGGATCCTCCTTCAATGCAGCCGCGATTTTTTTCGATGTTTCCCTCAGCAAGGCTGCGTCATGGTGCTTGGCAGGTAAAGCTCCATAATCGTCGACGACAATCGCCTTCACCCCTTTGCTGCCCATTACGGCTCCGAGGCCGCCGCGCCCGGCGTACCTGACCTGAATCTTGTCGTCGCTGGCACAAGCTACGCCGGCGCCGTGCATTTTCATCTCGCCTGCCGGCCCGATGCAAATAAGCCCCTTGTTTTCGCCGAATTTGCTGCGGAGCAGATCGAAGGTTTCACTGACTGGCTTGAACCGCAGCTGCGGCATGTCGACCAGCTCTATCCCTTTCTTTGACACAACTAGCACACGGGTTTCTTCCTTGTCGGGCAAATCTTCAAAGATAATCGCCTTTATGCCCAGTCTGGCAATCCTGCGCCCAGCGTACCCGCCCGAATTGCTTTCCTTAACCCCGCCCGTCAAAGGCGACTTGCCGCCAATGCTGAGCTGCCCTGCCGTCGAAACGCCGGTGTCAGCAAACAACCCCATCGAAACAACAAGCTTGTTGTGTCGCCCGAGGGGCTCGCACGTCGGCGGAACCTCGCTTGAAAGCAAGTGTGCAATAAAATGCCTCCCGCCGATGCGCACCTCCTCTTCTGATGCTTTTTTTTCAACTATTTCGTATGTCCGCACGTTGACGCGGATTATACGGTTCAGAATAGCAAGCCCTCCCCTCAAAGGCACTTTTCGCTAAGCAGATTGCTCGAACCTGATGCTGCAAGTATTTCGTCGATCGCACGGACCGCGTTTTCGTCCAGTGATATGCCTTCCTTCATGCTCAAGTTTTCCTTTTCGTGCTTTCTTTCGCCTGGTATGAATATTTCATTGACTCCCTGCGCTTTTTTTAGGTTTTTGATACCTTCGGTGTAGCCGTTTATTTTTTCCGCAAAAGCATCCTTTGGCTGGA
>WRJK01000044.1 GCA_009782285.1 Clostridiales bacterium | reverse complement strand
GTAGAGTTTGTACAGTATATTGTACCATGTATTAAAATATGTTAAGTATTCTCCTAAATACAGGTATGTCGATATAAGTGTCTCTTTTATATGAAGATGCCTGCAGAATTGAATGTTCTGATATCAATGATTATATAAGGTATATTGATTTACTGCTTATCACAGACATACCATGCATGTAGTCTAAAAATGTTATGCATGTTCTTCATTGTGCACCTTCATTGTGTAACATTGTCCAGTATCCACCCCAAAGTATGTGTGTTGCTAAAATGTGTCTAGGCCATTTGTATGGTCAAAGTAAGTATGTTTATTTTAGTATACATGGAAGAAGGAGCAGTAAATATCAAAAATTAATTTTAATTGCCTAATGTGTAATATTCATGGGGTTAATACATGCTACAAAGCCATAATTACATGTTGGTATGAGTGGATGGTCTGGGTAAAACAATCAGGTGATAGCTCCGAGATAAAGAACTGGACTGTTTTAATTGTACAAACTCCCTGATGATGACCATGCTTGGCGACGTCTCGACAGTCCCGTGCACGATGGAGGACATGATTCACCACATCAAGCCTGTAGTGGTCGGCGCACCCTCGCCGCTCATAGTGGGGGACATGCCTTTCGGCTCGTACAACGTGTCGAAGGAGCAGGCTATAATGAACGCCAACAGGCTGATGAAAGAGGGGAGGTGCGACGTAGTCAAGCTCGAAGGCGGAGTGGAGATGGCAGAGACGGTGCGGGCCATCGTTGATTCCGGAACCCCGGTCATGGGGCACATCGGGCTGACTCCGCAGACCGCCTCTAAGATGGGGGGGTTCAAGGTGCAGGGAAAAGGCGAAGCTGCACAGCTGGTCCTTGAAGACGCATTGGCAATCGAGAAGGCGGGAGCATTTTCAATAGTGCTCGAAGGCATTCCGGAGCAGCTGGGGAAACTCATCACGGAAAAGGTTGGCATACCGACCATCGGCATCGGCGGCGGAAGGTACACGGACGGGCAGGTGCTCGTGTTCCACGACATGGTGGGGCTCTTCGACAGGTTTGTGCCGAAGTTCGCCAAACAGTACCTGCGTTTGAACGAGCAGATAACCGAGGCGCTTGAAACTTTCAAGTCCGAAGTGAAATCGGGGGCATTTCCGGAGGAGTGCCACGTATTTGGCGGCGTAACGGAAGAAGACATAAAAACCCTTTACTGATTTTTGCCGGAGGGCGGAGATATGAAAATAACGGTAATCGGCGCCGGCGCCATGGGAAGCCTTTACGGGGCAAAGCTGTCCGCGTCCCCCAAGAACGAAGTTGTCCTGCTGGACATATGGAAGGAGCACGTGGACGCAATCAACGCATGCGGGCTGCTCCTTGAAGAAGGCGGCGAACCGGTCAGGTACGGCAACCTTTCCGCGTCCACTGACGCGTCGCTGGCTGGCCATGCGGACTTTGCGATAATATTTGTGAAGTCAACCGTGACAAAGCAAGCGGTTTTGGGCAACATCGGGGCCTTCGGGCCAAAGACCACAGCGATCACCCTTCAGAACGGCCTTGGGAACATTGACCTGATCAGCGAGGTTGTCGGAAGGGAAAACGTCTTGGCAGGGACTACCGCCCAAGGCGCCATGGTGCTGGGGCCGGGGAAGGTGCGGCACTCGGGGCATGGCAGGACAGTCATCGGGGAGCTTGACGGGACGAAAACGACCCGAATTGAAACAGTCCATGAAATGCTCAGCGAAGCCGGTTTTGAAACAACCATATCAGACAACGTGGTCGGGCTGGTGTGGGACAAGCTCCTAGTCAATGCCGGGATCAACGCTTTGGTAGGGATAACGGGGCTTTTCAACGGAGAGCTGCTGGGCTACCCGGAGCTGCTGGAGATTTTGGAGCTCGCCGTGCTTGAGGGAAAAAAAGTTGCAGAGTCGGAAGGCGTCAAACTTGGGTTTCCCGACCCGGTTTCCCATGCGTTGGAAGTCTGTGCAGCCACGGCAGAAACGAAGGCTTCGATGCTCCAAGACGTGTTGAACCACAGGAAAACCGAGATCGACATGATAAACGGCGCCATCGTGCGCATCGGCGGCAGGAACGGCGTAGAAACCCCTGTCAACAGGAGTTTGACGAACTTGATTAAATTCATCGAAAAACACGGAATGAATTTCATCGAAAAACATGGAGAACAAATTTGGAAAAACGAATAACAATTATAACCGGCCACTACGGCAGCGGCAAAACGGAATTCGCAATAAACTACGTCATGGCGGTGAAAAAAAAGCATGAAAGCGCCGCGCTTATCGACCTTGACATCGCGAACCCGTATTTCAGGAGCAGGGAGAAGCAGGGCATGCTTGAAAACGAAGGCATTGCGGTGTACAGCAATGTTTTCGGCTACGACATCACGGCAGACCTCCCGGCAATAACGGCGGAGCTCAGGGCGCCGCTGGAGGACGAAAGCATGCACGCCGTCATCGACGCGGGCGGGGACGATTCGGGCGCGAGGGTGCTCAACCAGTTCCGCAAGTATTTCGGGGACGGGTCAACCATGCTTTTCGTCGTCAACGCAAACAGGCCCGAGACCGGCACAGTCGAAGGGGCGGCGAGGCACATGGTATCCATAATGGACGAAACGGGGGTGGACATTGGCGGCATAGTAAACAACACGCACATGCTCAAGGAAACGAGCAGCAAGGACGTACTAAAGGGCTACGAGCTGTGCAAGGGCCTTTCTGAGCGGTTTGGGATTCCCATCCTTTACAGCTGCTGCAGGAAGGATTTGTGCGAAGGGCTCGAAAAAGAAGCATCGGCATCAGGATATGATTTGGGCATTTTTCCGCTCTCGATTTTCATGAGAGATGCATGGATGGACAACAACATATTAAGGAGGACAAAATATGGCGTTTAAAGGAATTGTAAAATTTGACGAAGACAGGTGCAAAGGCTGCGAATTGTGCGCTTCAGCCTGCCCTAAAAAGATCATCGGGATGAGCGGGCATGTCAACAGCATGGGCTACCACCCCGCAGGTGTGGACAAAATGGACGAATGCATTGCCTGCGCAAGCTGCGCGCTCATGTGCCCGGACGGCGCGATCAAAGTGTTTAAGGAGAATTAGGGGGGACTGCAAATGAAAGAAAAAGTATTGATGAAGGGAAACGAGGCTTTTGGCGAAACTGCCATCAGGTGCGGGTGCAGGTTTTATTTCGGCTACCCAATCACCCCTCAGAACGAACTGACGGAATACATGTCTGCGAATCTGATGAAAGCCGGCGGCGAGTTCATCCAAGCGGAGAGCGAGCTGGCGGCGGTCAACATGGCGTACGGCGCCGCGTGCTCCGGGGGGAGGGTGCTGATATCGTCGTCCTCGCCGGGGATTGCGCTCATGCAGGAAGGGCTGTCGTTCATGTGCTCGGTGCAGGTGCCGGTAGTGATCATTAACGTGTCCAGGGGCGGCCCGGGGGTCGGATCCATACAGCCTGGGCAGGCCGACTACTACCAAGCCACCAGGGGCGGCGGCAACGGGGACTACCACCTTATCGTATACGCCCCGTCTTCGATCCAGGAAGCTTCTGACATCATTGGCAAAGCTTACGACGTAGCTGAAAAATACAGGAACCCGGTGATGGTGCTGGCCGACGGGATGCTGGGCCAGATGATGGAGCCGGTTTTGCTGCCGGAAATGAAGGAGGCCCTCGCTGAGGAGGACATCCCGAAAGTCAAGCCTTGGGCGCTTGCGGGGCACAAAGACAAACGGGAGCACAACGTGATCAAGTCCCTTTACTTGCAGACGGAGCAGCTGGAAGAAACGATAAACGGGTACTGGGGCAAGTACGAAACTGCGAAAAAAGAACTGCCGGAATACGAGGCGTACAATTTGGACGGGGCAGAGGTTGTGATGGTGTCCTACGGTTCGACTTCCAGAATAGTGCTGGAAGCCATCGACCTTCTCGCAGAAGGCGGCATCAAAGCGGGCCTGATAAGGCCTATAACCCTTTGGCCGTTTCCCTACGAGGCATTTGACAAAATCGGGGAGAGCACAAAAGCAGTCGTTTCCGTCGAGCTTTCGAAAGGCCAGATGCTGGACGACATTTTGATCGGCACAAGGGGCAGGTGGCCGGCAACCCTTGTGAGCAGGACAGGGGGAGTGCTGATCTACCCTCAAGAAGTGGCTGAAAGGGTAAAAGAATTTTTGGAGGGGGTAAGGTAAATGGAGACAGTATTTGAATACACGAGAGGCATGCTCGACGTGAAGCTGACGTACTGCCCGGGGTGCACCCACGGCATTGCGCACAGGCTGGTCATGGAAACCCTTGATGAAAAAGGCCTTTTGGGCGATGCGATAGGCGTCGCGCCCATCGGCTGCAGCATAACGTCCCACAGGTATCTGAACGTGGACATGTGCGAATCGGCCCACGGCAGGGCCCCCGCCATAGCGTCAGGGATAAAAAGGGTCCACCCGAACGCAGCAGTGTTCACTTACCAAGGGGACGGCGACCTTGCGTCCATAGGGACGGCTGAAATCGTCCATGCCGCCCACAGAGGCGAAAAATTCTGCACTTTTTTCATTAACAACGCCATATACGGCATGACGGGCGGGCAAATGGCGCCCACCACGCTGATCGGGCAGAAAACGACCACCACGAGGGAAGGGCGCTCCGAAGCGGCCTGCGGAAAGCCCATAAGGATTTCCGAGATGCTTGCTACAATCAGCGGCGCGGTGTACGTGGAAAGGGTTTCCCTTGATTCCCCGGCAAATGTGAGAAAAGCGAAAAAGGCTGTCAGGAAAGCGTTTGAGGTTCAGGAAAAGAAGCTCGGGTTCGCTTTTGTGGAAATGCTCTCGACTTGCCCGACGAACTGGGGGCTTTCCCCGGTCGCGTCCCTCGAATGGCTGAGGAGCGACATGATGAAGTACTACCCGCTTGGCGTATTCAGAAGCCCCGAGGAGGTGATGTAGTTGAGCACGCAGAAGATAATCATAGCAGGGTTTGGCGGCCAAGGCGTGCTGCTCATAGGCCAGCTGCTTGCATATGCAGCGATGATGGAAGGGAAGGAAGTTACATGGATGCCATCCTACGGACCTGAAATGAGGGGTGGCACCGCGAACTGCACCGTAATCGTTTCCGACAAGAAAATAGCCTCGCCGCTGGTCACGCAGGCTACTGCCGTAGCTGCAATGAACGGCCCCTCGCTGGAGAAATTCAAGGATTTGATCGTGCCGGGCGGCGACTTGTTCGTTAACGCTTCAATAATAACGGGCGGTGTCGAAAAAGAAGGCGCGAAGATACACAACGTAGACTGCATGGGGCTTGCGGCCGAGCTGCAAAACACTAAGGTCGCGAACATGGTCATGCTTGGTGCAATCTACCAAGTAACGGGAGTAGTGTCGGAGAGCAGCATAAAAGCTGCCATGGAAAAGACTTTTACAGGAGGGAAGGCGAAACTGGTAGACCTCAACATGAAGGCGCTGTATGCATGGAAAGGGTGATTATTTATGTCGGAAGAACCGAAAGGGATCAAATACGCAAAGTCTTTCAATGAACAGCTGACTATCCGAGGCGTCCTCATCGGGTGCGTCGGTGCGGCAGTGCTTACCATGAGCTCGATGTACGTGGCTCTCAAACTCGGGGCGCTGCCATGGCCAATAATTTTTGTCGCCCTTGTTTCAATGGCGTTCCTAAAACTGTTTGGCAAGACCAACATCAATGAAATCAACGTTACCCATACAATAATGTCGGCAGGCGCAATGACAGCAGGAGGGCTGGCTTTTACGCTCCCTGCCATATTTATGCTGGATCCGTCAGCCAATGTGAATTTACTTAAAATTTTTATGGTAACTCTTGGCGGTGTAATCCTTGGATTGATTTTCACGGCCCTCATACGAAAGTACTTCGTCGAAACGAAGCAGCTGCCGTACCCGATGGGGCAGGCGGCAGCCGAAACCCTGATTGTGGGGGACGAGGGAGGCAAAAAATCCGCCACGCTGTTCATTTCCCTTGGTGCTGCTGCCCTGTTCACGTTTTTCAGGGACGCATGGGTTTTGATCACCGGGAGAGAGGCTGTGCCTGCTGCTGTCGGAACCATGTCCGGAGGAGTCTGGGTCGGCGTGTGGCTTTCGCCGATGCTGGTTTCAGTTGGCTACATCATAGGCCCCGTTTTCATCGGCGTTTGGTTCCTCGGAGCTTTAATCGGCGACTTCGGCATCCAATCCATCGGCGTGGCAGCAGGCTTTTGGGACATAGACGCTGCCGCTGCCATAAAACCGTCGCTTGGCATCGGGCTCATGGTCGGGACAGGCGTGGGTATCATCGTCAAGGGCATTCTGCCAAAGGCGAAGGAGATATTCGGGCCGATGTTCAGCAGGTCAGCCATGGAAAACAGCCTTGTTGACCTCAGGTGGTCGCCCATTGTCATGGTGCTGCTTGCTGTTGTTTTCACGACGGTCTGCCAGATGGGTGCCATTGCCAGCATAATTACCATACTCGGCGTATGGCTTGCCACTTCAATGTCCGCACAGTGCGTGGGGCAGTCGGGGATCAACCCGATGGAGGTGTTCGGCATAATCGTGCTCCTCGCCGCCAAGGTGGCGCCGTCCCTCGGCCAGGTTGAGGCAGTCTACGTTGCTGCGATAGTTGCGATAGCATGCGGCCTTGCCGGCGACGTGATGAACGACTTCAAAGCAGGGTACGTCCTCAAAACCAACCCGAAAGCCCAATGGATCGGCGAAAGCGTCGGCGGGCTCATCGGTGCGCTTGTGGCTGTGGGCGCGTTTTACGCGATGCTCAGCGCATACGGGCCCGAAGCCTTTGGCCCTGACAGGATGTTCATCGCTCCTCAGGCTGGGATGGTGGCTGCAATGGTCGGTGGGATACCCCATGTGGTTTCGTTCTGGATCGGCTTGGCAGCCGGCTGCGTACTGTATGTGGTCAACTTCCCCGTAATGACGCTTGGGCTTGGAGTGTACCTTCCGTTTTACCTTTCGCTCACGGCGTTTATCGGCGGAGCGCTGCGCTTTGTCGTGCAAAAGGCGGCGCCGGCATGGGACGGAAAAGGCACGGGCGTCATCATAGCGTCAGGGCTGCTGGGCGGCGAGGCTGTGCTCGGTGTAATCATCGCAATCGTCCAGGCAGCGATGGGAATGACTGTGATGTAAGGTGCGAGTATGAAAGAGATAAACGTAACGGAAATCAAAGGAATTAAGATTGGTCACGCTCAGGACGCCGCAGGCGCCACCGGCTGCACTGCAATCATCTGCGAGAAGGGTGCATGGGCGGGGGTGGACGTCAGGGGAGGCGCCCCTGCGTCAAGGGAAACCGAGCTCCTTAAGCCGGTGAACATGGTTGAGCAGATCCATGCCGTCATGCTGTCAGGCGGGAGCGCCTACGGCCTTGACGCGGCGTCAGGCGCCATGCAGTTCCTTGAGGAAAAAGGCGTCGGGTTCGATGTTGGCGTCGCCGTGGTACCGATTGTCTGCGGCGCGTCGTTGTTCGACCTTGTGGTGGGCGACCCGAAGAGCAGGCCGGACAGGGCCATGGGGTACGCGGCCTGCGAAGCGGCCGGCAAAGGCGAACCCGCAGAGGGGTGCGTCGGCGCAGGGACGGGAGCCACTGTGGGCAAGCTTTTCGGAACCGAAAGGATGATGAAAAGCGGCTTGGGCATATACGCGGTTTCCGCAGGGGAAGTGCAGTGCGCGGCAATCGTGGCAGTCAACGCCCTAGGGGACGTGTTCGACCCTGATACGGGCAAGCAGGTGGCAGGGCTCCTGAACGAAGAAAAAACCGGGCTGGCAAGCACGGCTTTGGCAATGTTCGACGAAATCGGCAGGAGCAGGGACATCTATGCCGGCAACACCACGCTGGGGTGCATAGTCACCAATGCAAAACTGACGAAACCACAGTGCAGCAAGCTTGCGTCCACGGCGCACAACGGGTTTGCCAGGGCTATACGGCCCGCCCACACTTCATCGGACGGCGACACGATATTCGTGATGGCTACTGGCGAGGTTGAGGCGGGAGCCGACGGGCTCGGCGAACTTGCGGTAGAAGCCATGGCAAAAGCGGTGGCTAGGGCGGCGAAGGCCGCCGAACCGGGGTACGGGCTTATGTCTGCCAGTGATTTTGAACGGAGCCATGCATGAGCTGCTAAATCCTTACAAAATTGGGCTTTCTGCCTTCAAATGTTGAGATGTACCTGAACCCGAACGATTTGAGGGTTTCAACCGCATCATGGTATTTATATCCGACGTCCGCCGCTCTGTGGGCGTCGGATCCTATTGTTATTACCTCGCCGCCAAGGCTCTTGTACAGCTTTAGGATTTCAGCGGAAGGCATGGTTCTTTGCCCCATCCCGTACCGGCCGCTTGAAGTGTTGAATTCAAGCCCTTTGCCGTTTTCGACCAAGGATTTCAAAATGCTTTCGATGATTTCCATGTACGGGGAATAGTCCGGCACAGGGTCAACGTACCTGTCAACCACGTTGAAATGCCCCACCACGTCGAAATTCCTGTATTCCGACAGGCAGCCCGCCATGCACACGTAGAAATCGTACAGCCCTTCTTTAGGGCTCCTGTTTGTGAAATACTGCGAGTCCAAGGCTTGCCCCAGCGCAGCGTGGAAAGAGCCCAGCACGAAGTCGTAAGGGAACCCGTTGGCTGCTTCCTCGCATTTGGCAAGGGTATCCCCGCTTTGGATTCCGATTTCGATGCCCTTTGCGATTTTTATCCTGCCCCGGTAGGACTCCGCAGCTGCGGACAGTTTCCTGGTGTAATTTGCGGCGTCAAGAGCGAAAGGGTAGTCGGGGTCGGGGTAGTCGGGGTCGTAATGGTCCGTAACCGCAATTTCTTCAATCCCCAATTTCATTGCAAAATCAATCATTTCAGCCATTGGCGTGGCGCAGTCCTCAGAAAAATTCGTGTGAATGTGATAATCATGCATTTTTTTGCTTTATTTCCTTTCGATTCTCTGGTATAATATCCAATATTATAGCATATTTTTAAAAAACAAGAAAGACGGGCGTATGATTAACAAAAAAGGGATTACAACAGGGGACGAAAGAGAATTGATAAAAAAAGCCAAGGGCGGCGACGAGGGCAGTTTTGAAGCCCTCATATCGACGTGCAAAGGCAGGGCGTACAACGTGGCTTTGAGGTACATGGCCAGCGAGGAAGACGCCCTTGACGCGCTGCAGGAGAGTTTCATTAAAATTTTCAGGCACCTTGACAAGTTCAACGAGCAGAGCAAGTTTGAAACTTGGGTGTACAAGATAGTGGTCAACTCGTGCAACGACATGCTGAGGAGAAGCAAGAAAAACCAGCAGTCGGATTCGGTCTTTAAATACGACGACGGTGAGGAGGCTGCCATTGAAGTTGCTGACCGCAGCCCTGGCCCAGCCGAGATACTGGAGAGGAAGGAAGAAGGCGCTTACATTTTGAGCTGCCTCGACCGCGTTGGCATTGAGCACAAGGAAATTCTCATATTGAGGGACATTCAGGGGTTTTCGTACGATGAAATTTCTGAGATGCTTGACTGCCCGGTTGGCACCGTAAAATCCAAAATTTCAAGGGCAAGGCTGAAATTAAAGGAATTATATCTGCAAAATCAGGAACAAATTAAACACTGATGCGTCTAAACGTTATAATGAATTCTTTCAGAAAGGCAGAAAGGAGAGGCAGATGAACTGTGCGAATGTTAAAAAACTGCTTCCGCTTTATATCGACGATGAACTCGAGCGAAGCCAAATTAAGGCAATAGAAGAGCATCTGGTCAAGTGCGACGGTTGCATGAGCGAATGCGAGGATTTGCTTAAGGTCGCCATGCTGCTGCGCGCAGTTCCGGAGGTGCCCCTTCCTGCTAGCTTTGACATGAGGCTTCGGGCGTCGATCGCCGCGAGCAAAGCCGGCGAACCCCCTGCGTCGAAAGCAAAAGCAAGTGAAGCCCGGGAGCCTAAAGCAAAATCAAGCAAGGCCCCGGCAAAATCAACCGAAGCCCCGGCTTCAAGAAAAAGAAAGGCAGCAGCTGAAAAGTCGGCGGGAAAAGCTCCTGCTTCAAGGACCGAAAAGGCTGCGGCGGCAAAAGGCAGGTGGAAAATGGTCTCAGGGCTGGCGGCAGTCTTTGTGATTGGCATTTTTTCCATCATAGTGTTCAGCAACATGGACGTGTTCGTGCCGTCTTTCCCGAGCAAAGCAAACGATTTACAGGAGTCTGCGCCTACGGACACAGAAGGCCTTGGCCTCTCAGGCACTGACAGCCACGAAAACGATGCCATGGCGAGGGACCTTTACCCTGTATTTGACAACTTGGACGACGGTGCAGGTGCAATTGACGGAGAAGGCGACGCCTTGGCACCGGAAGAGGAGCAGGGAAACGACGAAAACCAAGCACTGCCTGAAGCGCCGCCCGAAGCGCCGCCAGTAGCCGACACCGCTATGGGCGTCAGCGCTGCCCCGGCTGCGGAAGAGAAAAGAGAAGCGTCCGGGTACGTGGACCCTCCGCCCTATGAGGATCCCGGAGAACCGCCGGACCCTGTGGTAGTGGATTCCAACAGGAACGTGCCGGAGGACAGGGACGCGCAGATGGTCGATTACTATTTGAAGCGCTTGGCTGACGGGCTCTCCGGTTTCAACTACAAAGTGGCGAAATACGAAAAGGCTTCGGAAGGGCTGTGGATATTCTATGTGGACATCAAGTATGTTGACGAGCCCGGCGGGGACGAGACCGTTAGTACGTACTTGTATTTCGGACGGGACGGAGAGCTATGGAGGGAAAGCGAAGACTGGTAGTCATAGACGGCAACAGCCTGCTGAACAGGGCTTATTACGCTATGCAAAAACCGATGATGACAAAAGGAGGACTGTATACTCAAGGAGTATACGGTTTTCTTAATATGCTGGCAAAGATTCAAAAGGACTACGAGCACGGGTACATTGTGGTTTCTTTCGACAGGAAAGCGCCCACTTTCCGGCACGCCGAGTACGCCGAATACAAAGCAGGCAGGAAAAAAATGCCGCCTGAGCTGGCTATGCAGCTTCCGCTGCTTAAGGAAGTTTTGTCAGCAATGAACATAAAAATCCTTGAGATTGACGGCTACGAGGCTGACGACATCATTGGGACGGTAGTGAAAAAAGCCGAAAGCGCAGGGCTTTGCCCGCTTGTCATCACTGGAGACAAGGACGAGCTGCAGCTTGCCTCGGACATGACAAGCATCATCATAACGAAAAAGGGCATCACTGATTTTGAAACCTACGACAGGGCGGCAATGATAGAAAAGTACGGCTTTACCCCAGAGCAGTTCATAGACTACAAAGGCCTTATGGGGGACCAGTCCGACAACATCCCCGGAATCCCCGGAGTGGGTGAAAAAACCGCGCAGAAGCTTTTGATTGAGCACGGCAGCGTGGAAGCTATTGTTGAATCGCCGGAGAAGATACAAAACGAGAAGCTGCGCAGCAAAGTAGTTGAAAACAGCCAGCTGGCGCTGATGAGCAAAAGGCTAGCCACAATCAACACGAATGTCCCGATCCCGATAGAGATTGAAGAGTTCAAAGTGTCCGAGCCCGACTACGGGAAACTGGTCGAAGTGTACGTCAAGCTTGAATTCAACAGTTTTTTAAAGAAATTGGACACCGCCGGGGCGGCAGCCACGAAACCGAAGGCTTGCGTCAGGGGAAAGCTGCGCCATATAGCTGAAAGGACAATGGTGCAGTCTCGGGAAGATTTCAGCCGGCTGGCGAAAAGCATGGAAGCGCCAGGGAATGTTGTAATAAAGGTGTTCAGCGACAAAAACCACAGGGACGTCCCGGAGCTGTTCGGCATAGGCCTGCTGGCGGGGGACGGCTGCTTTTACCTGAGCGGCGAGGACAAAGGGCTTATGGACGGTTTTTTTGCCGCCTTGTCGGAAATGCAGCCCCGGCTGCATGGCCACAACCTGATAGCGGACTACTATGCGCTGCTGGCAAACGGGTATTGCGGCAGCTTCAATACCGGCTTCGACACGGAAGTGGCGCAGTACGTGATTGAGCCCGGGAAAAGCAATTATGATATCAAAACGCTGATGTTTGAATATTTCTGCGAAGACATAGAAGACGAGAAGTCGTTTCTTGGCGCAAATGCCCAAATCGACCTGTTTTCTGACTCTGCCCCCGGTTACTTGGAGTACACGGAAACATGGTGCACGGCAGTGGATTCCTTGGAAGGCGCCATGTCTGCGAAGATCAGCGAAGAAGGCCTTGAGGGCGTGCTTTATGAAATCGAGCTGCCCCTGATAGAAGTCCTTGCGGACATGGAGCACAGGGGGTTTTCAGTTGACAGAAAAGTCCTTGAAGACGCAGGCAGGGACATCTCGGCGCAGCTGGAAAAGCTGTCAGCGGCCATAGTCCGGCATGCCGGCGAGGAATTCAACATCAATTCGCCCCAGCAACTGGGCCGGATTCTGTTCGAAAAACTTGGGCTTCCGACGGGGAAAAAGCTGAAAACCGGCTACTCCACCAACGTTGAAGTCCTTGAAAAGCTGGCCGGCAAGCACCCGATCATCGAACAAATCCTAGAATACAGGCTCCTTGCCAAGCTGAAGGGTACCTACATAGACGGGCTGCTGCCCCTCGTACACAGGGACGGGAAGATACATGCGCATTTCAAGCAGGCGGTGACTGCGACGGGAAGGATCAGCTGCACCGAACCAAACCTGCAGAACATACCTACGAGGAGCGAAGAGGGAAGGCAGATACGCAAGGCGTTTGTCGCAGGGGACGGCAACTCGCTCGTTGGCGCCGACTATTCGCAGATTGAACTCCGCGTACTGGCACACATGTCAGGAGACCCTGAGCTGATTCAGGCGTTCAACGACGGTGTGGACATACACAGGCTGACTGCGTCAAAGGTGCTTGGAATACCTGAAGGCGACGTGACGGCAGCTCAGAGAGGCGACGCAAAAGCGGTCAACTTCGGTGTGATATACGGGATGAGCGGGTTCGGGCTGTCATCAGAGCTCCACATCACCAGGAAAGAAGCAGAGAAGTACATCGACGAGTATTTCAAGAAGTACACCCTCGTCAAGAAGTTTATGGACGAGCAGGTTGCAGCGGCGAAGCGCGACGGGTACGTTGCGACAATAATGGGAAGGAAGAGGGCGATCCCGGAAACAAGCGCGTCAAACTACACAGTGAGGCAGCTGGGGGAAAGGCTCGCCATGAACAGCCCCATCCAAGGGAGCGCCGCCGACATTATTAAAATCGCCATGATTAGCGTGCACCGGGCGCTTGCCGAGGCTAACTTGAAGTCGAAGCTGATACTGCAGGTGCACGACGAGCTCATTGTCGAAACGGCAGAAGGCGAAATTGGCGCGGTGAAAACGCTGCTTGCCGCCAGCATGGAAAACGCAATGGATCTTGCCGTGAAGCTTGACATTGGCATCGGCGAGGGAAAGAGCTGGTACGAATTGAAATGAGCGGCAGATGCTTCAAGACAATTGGGTTGACTGGCGGCATAGGGTCCGGCAAATCGACGGCGTCGGCCTATTTGGCGGAAAAAGGGTACGCTGTGCTGGATGCGGACAAAATAGCCCGGGAAGTCGCAGAGCCGGGTTCGCAGGCTCTGGGCAGGCTTGCGTCGTTTTTTGGCAGCGGCATTTTGAACCCGGACGGAACCCTCGACAGAAAAAAACTGGCGGTTGAGGCATTTTCAGACAATGATAAAAAAAAGCGGTTGGACGAGATCATGCACGGCGCGATTCTGGGTATCATGAACGATAGGGTTGACGGGCTTGCAAAGTCGGGCTACGACGGCATTGTGTTTCTCGACGTTCCGCTCCTGTTTGAAACGGACAAAAGTCTGATGCCTGAGATGGACGAAATATGGGTGATTGAAGCAAGCGCAGAAGCAAGGCTGCGGCGCGCAGCGGAAAGGGACGGGGTTTCACGGGATCACGTTAAAATGATTATGGACAACCAAGCCGGCAGCGAAGAAAGGCGGCAGGGGGCAGACATAGTCATTGACAATTCAGGGAGCATCGAAGAGCTTTATGGAAAACTGGATGAATTGGTTAATAAGCGCAAAAGGCTGTAAAAAATGCAAATTGTGGGTGCTTGCGGCGGCATTGGCTGTGTTGCCGCTTCTTTCCGTGTCGGGATGCGGCGAGAACAGCGTTTTTCTGACTGGAAGCACCGAGGCTAGATACAGGACCGAGAGGGTGGTTTACCTGCCTATGGAGAAAGTCAGGACGCTGAACCCGATGATCTCAAAGGATGTTGACACTTATTACATCAGCAAGCTCATATACGACGGCTTGTTTGAGCTGGACGAGCACATGGCGCCGCAAAAAAGGCTGGTTGACGACTTTGTTTTCAGCGAGGACAGGCTGACGCTTGCCATCACTTTGAAACAGGGGGTCATGTGGCACGACGGGGCTGAATTGACAGCGCAGGACGTCAAGTTTTCAATAGACGCCTACTTGAGCTTGTCCTACGGGAAAGACACCCTGTACTCGGATTACGTCTCAAACATCAAGTCGGTGGCCCTAAAAAAGTCGGCGCCCTACGAACTGGATATTTATTTTCGCAGCCCGGGCAACGTTTGCCTTGAGAACCTAGTGTTCCCGATCCTGCCAGCGCACCAGTTCAAAAAGGCCGCAGACGTCAAAAAGAACGACAGTGGTTTTACCCCTATTGGAACCGGGCCGTACAAATTATCTTCATACAACGATTTGTCGAAGCTGTCGCTTGCCGCCAATGAGGATTATTTTGGCGACGCCCCGAAAAACGAACTGGAGTTTATTGTATTCCCAAACAAGAAAGACGCGCTGAACCTTTTGGGCATTGAGGGCATAACGATTTTGTTCAACGACGAGACGGACAGGGACACTTTGACGAGCAACATGAAAGCGAACACTGTCAATTTCATATCGAACCAGGCAGAAATCATCGCTTTCAACATGAGCAGCGATGCGATGAGCATCAAAAAGGTAAGGCAGGCGGTTGCATGCGCGGTGGATTCGAAGGAGATCCTCGCCAGTGCGTATTTGAGAAGCGGGGTTTTGAGCGACACCTTGTATTACCCGTTTTATTACGGGAACAAAAATGAAGGCGAACTGTACGGATATGACATGGAAAGGGCAAAAGCCCTGGTTAGGGAGGCAGGGCTAAAAGATTTGGATGGCGACGGTTTTGCTGAAGACAGGGACGGAAACCCTGTAACTGTAAGGGTTTTGGTCAATTCCGACAACCAGCCCAGGACAGCCGCAGCACAAATAATAAAAAACGCCCTTGACAAATTGCCTTTTGACTCGTATATTATATACTGTAGCGAGGATGAGTACGCAGAGGCAATCGAGGCTGGGGACTACGACATGTACATAGGCGGGTATTCGTTCAACGAGAGGTACGACCTCCGGGAAATCCTGCATTCGGAGTACGGGAACGGGATCGGCTATTCGAACCCTGCGCTGGACGAGATCCTTGACGAGATGCAGTCAGGCGTTTCAAATGCCAGGAAGGCGGAGATTTTTGAAAAGGCGAACGCCATATTGAATGAAGATCTCCCTTATTACTGCATCCTTTACAAAACTTACGGCGCGATTTCATCGAACGCCCTCGTCGGTGAAGTGACCCCGCTCTTCAATGACTTCTACAAAGGCTGTGCAGAGTGGGAATGCAAGTACGAAATGCC
Source organism: Clostridiales bacterium (assembly GCA_009782285.1). Taxonomy (GTDB): domain Bacteria; phylum Bacillota; class Clostridia; order Peptostreptococcales; family Anaerovoracaceae; genus WRJK01. Next base: position 6,463 of record WRJK01000044.1, on the reverse strand, counting down.
TGCGGCCGTGGCGGAATAGGCAGACGCGCACGTTTGAGGGGCGTGTGAGCAATCGTACCGGTTCAAGTCCGGTCGGCCGCACCATAAGAAGACGTCACATTTGATCCAAAGATGGCGGCGAGAAAACCCCTTGTTTCGGGGGTTTTCTCGCTGTTTGAGGCGTAAATTCAGCATCTAACAGAGGCTTTAGGGTCGGAAGTCAATTGTCAGTAAAATGAGCAAAAATACACGATGCACCAAAGAAAGTAAAGTTGCACCAACCTGCAGTTACAGTAACAAGGCAAAACCATAATGATTGGTCTTCGCTGCGCCATACGCAACGGCGGCTTCCTTGATTCGTACCTCAATGGCCGTGCTGCAAATGATAAACTAGCTGCGTAAGGCCTTTAATTCGCTTTTTGTCAACCCCAAGTTTTGTGATATTGTGATACACCCTGTAGTCAACTGAAAAATGTAATCAAAATGTAATCAACATTTGATTAATACGATGGTAAAATCAAAGTGAATTTGAGGATTCGTTGGATTACCAAAAGTCAGTTTTTTCCTTGTTTGATTATTCAAGCCTCAACTTGAAGCGAGGCTGATTATTCTAACCTATTGAAGAGAAAGGAGCTTATTTATGAGAAAAAATTTCTAATTCGGATGTCTTTACACTTGTTAATAATCGGACTAGCGATTAATATGCCACCAGTGATGCTGTTTGGCGCAACAGAAGATTTTATTCCTGTAGAACTCTCTGATTCAGTCAGTATTGATACGGTTAACGAAGATGATCAGTCACTCGAATCTTCAGAACCAGATCAAATTCCTGACAGCCTTGATGCATCAGACAGCACACCAGACGCTCTTGAGCTGAATGACACAAACGCTTACCGCATGATGGCTTCAGTCAACCGTTACGAAGTTGAGCCAAACAACTCGTATACTCAAGCAAACCGAACTTACGATGACGACAACATGTATGGCAGGATTACCGTCACAACTGATGTTGACTGGTTTGTTGTTTCTTTTTCAAGTGCCGGCCAAGCAAATTTTTGGCTCGGCGAAATACCTTCCGGATGCGATTACGATTTATACCTTTATGCGTCAAATGGGACAAACCTTTTGTTTTCTTCATTAAGTGCTGGAAACGCAAGCGAACTAATAACGTACAAAGTTTCAGCAAATACAAACTACTATGTGAAAATTGTTTCATACAAAGGCAGTTCCAATTCATATTATTGCTTTAGAGCGAAAAACTATCCAACTGCTGCAGACAGGTACGAGCCGAACAACACTATGGCAGCTGCGACCAGCATATCGAACAATGTAACGATAACCGATGCAAACATCCATACGGCCAGCGACGTTGACTACTACAAATTCACAATATCGAAAGCAAGCAATGCCACCATTGACCTAACAAACATCCCAAGCGGCTGCAACTACGACCTCAGGTTGTACAACAGCACTGGTACGCAAATTAGCAGTTCGGCAAACAGCGGCAACAATCCCGAGAAAATCACAGCGACGTTGAACGCAGGGACTTACTACATATATGTCTGTTCTTGGAGTGGTTACTCGAACAGCAACTACAGGCTGGCATTAGCTACATCTGCAGCCGCAACGGCAGACAGGTACGAGCCGAACAACACTATGGCAGCTGCGACCAGCATATCGAACAATACTACGATAACCGATGCCAACATCCATACGGCTAGTGACGTGGACTACTACAAATTCACAATATCGACAGCAAGCAATGCCACCATTGACCTCACAAACATCCCCAGCGGCTGCGATTACGACCTCAGGCTGTACAACAGCGCAGGTACGCAAATTGGCATTTCTGCCAGCAGCAGCAATAATCCCGAGAAAATCACAACGACGCTGAACTCGGGGACGTACTACGTATATGTCTGTTCTTGGAGTGGTTTCTCGAACAGCAGCTACAGGCTGGCATTAGCTACGACCACTTCTCCCACTGACCCATTTTCGATTACTGGCAATATTTCATTCAATGTGCCTTTGACAGTTAATGTCGCTTCGGCAAATCAAAAAAAATACTACAAATTTACAGCACCAAACAACGGGACATATACTTTTATTAGTTACGAAAACGGCAACTGCGACCCGAAGGGCTGGCTTTACAATTCCGCAGGATTCGAGCTCGATAATGACGATGACGGCTCCGGCGACGCGAATTACAGGATTTCATATACTCTGGACAGAGGGCAAGTAGTCTACCTAGCGGCAGGCTGCTGGTCAACTGGAACAGGGACATACAAGCTAGTCGTTGTACAGGAAAAGACCCTTGCTGTGCCCTTGTACAAGCAAAACGAGAGGAACACTTGCGGCGCAGCAAGCGGCAGAATGGTTTTGGCGTCGTACGGCATTGCGGTCACAGAGGAAGACTTCAAGAACAGGGCAGCCAAAGAAGCTGCTGAAGGAGATGATTTCACATACGCATACGCAGTTACGCGCACGATTAACTATTTCATGAACGAAAACGGCAACCAAACTCGCTATAAATCGGTCAACATCAGTAATTATACGTCAGCCGACTATGCAGCCCTCGTTTTAAGGAACCTTTCATACAGCTATCCAGTAATTCCGCAAATAGCGGTAACGAGCAATTCAGGAGGGTTCCCCTACACGTCGTCTGGGCATTACGTAGTGTCAAAGGGCATGCGGTACCAAGGTAGCAGCACGAAATACGAAGCAGTAGTAAACGATTCGCACCCCGATCACAGTGCAGTGTACAATGTCAGGAACGTGAACATGCTGGCGTACAACAAAGCTCACAACGGCAAACTAATTCTTTGCGTATTGGATTGAAGGAGGAAAAAATGAAAAAATACATTTGTATCATGGTGCTGTTTTTTGCCGCAGCTATGATTGTGGGCTGCGCGGCAATGGAACGTGCAACTGAGATTTCAGAGCATAGCGAGTACACAGCAAAAGGCGACAGTGGAGATGTTTATTTTGGTGAAATATCCGACTTGTCGTTCATAAGCGGCGAAAACCCGCTGCCGCACGAATTCCCGGTTTACGTGAACCGATACCCGTCTGGGCAAACAGGCATCCTGTACGAAGTAGACCAGCCGACAGTTGATTTGATAACCGTTAACTTGGAACAGTTTATAGGGATTCTTTTTAACGAAGAAGATGTGTCCGGATACGCAATTGGACGGGACATGGACAGGCCTGAACGGGCTTTTTACATGACAGGCGAAACGGAAATAATTTCAGAGCCGTCAGGTTTTGTCATTTGGTCAAAGGACTACGGCTTTATTGACAGCGTTATAAACGGCAGCATTCTCGAAAGCAAGCTGGTTCAAGCCGCGCTAAGTTACATGAACATAGAAAACCCCAAAATAACGTCAACCGTGAAATGCAAAATTGACGGGAGCGTTTCTGAGTACGAATACTTGCTTACTGAAACGGTGGACGACTTCTTCGAAGACGTGATGAACAAAAGCTTTTCACGAGTTCGGGTATACCACTATTTAGAATCAGAAACGGTAATACTAAAAATTGGTAACAGAGACATTTCAGAGATATTTTCGCATGAACCGGTGCTACCATATGAAGACGCTGTCGACTACATCAAAACGAACTATGGTGTGGACGACGAAAGCGGCATTAACGCTGAAATATACTACAGCAGCACGGTAGAAGAGGGTTATTATGTACCGTGCTATAAGTTTTACGTTAGTGATAGTTCTCGCGATACGGCAAGTGGCAGAATGGAATATGAGATTGTCAGCATTCCAATGCCGAAGCGCTTACATATTCAATAAATAAAACGGTACGTAGTCGCAGTGTCAGGTTGAGTTGCGGCGGGATCAATCACAGCAATTGGAAAAAATAAAAGCGATACCTGCGGAATGATTCGTCAAAATGAACATGCCGCAGGCATCGTTTAACTTGCCGCCGTATTAATTCATTAAGCTATCCGGTAATTCCGATTCTTTGCGTATTGGATTAACGGGATTAAGGAGGATAGAGAATGCGTCGGATTTTATTAGCATTTATGGAAATCATATTGCAATATCAGACGGCAGGTGTTTTCCACAAGTAATTTATATTTCGACTTTCTCAAGCCCGTAGACGTAACGGTAGGTCAAGCCGCCTCGCCGCGATGCCCGCCCATCTTGAAAGATGGCCGCCGCTCGGGAACCTGCTCATGTCGAAGCCGATCTCCGCCAGTATCGTCTCTGCGCTTTGCCGGCCGGTTCCGGGCATGGCGTCAAGCTTCACTATGGCCTCCTCGTACTCGCCCAGGTAGTCCTCCATGAGCCGGTCAATGTCGCCGATGCGCTTTGTCATGTCGTCAATGTGGTCGATGACGCAGGCGAGAAGCCTCTTCTGCATGGGCGTCATTACCCCCTCCACAGCTGGCATGATGTCCGGTATCTTCTTGTGCATCGAGCCATGAAGCAGCTCCTTCAGGTGCTCCTCGTCAAGAGCCTGTCCTTTCACAAGCGCGTCAATCACGCGCCTCGAGCTTTTGCCGTTCACGTCCGACGCGAAGCTCGCGAGCTTCACGTTCGCCCCCTCAAGCATCTTCTGCAGACGGTTCAGCTCCCTTGCCCGCTCCTCAACAAGGCTCTTGCGGTAGCGCGAAGCCTCGCGCAGCTCGCGCTGGTCCCTGTCCGGAATGTAGCTGCCGCGCAGAAGCCCGTGCTGCAGCAGGTCCGCTATCCACTGTGCGTCGTTCACGTCGGTTTTGCGCCCTGGGACCGTCTTTATGTCGCGAGCGTTGACGACCATCGCCGGGAGGCCCGAAATCTCGAAAATGTTGTAAAGGGGCTTCCAGTACGAGGACGTGCTTTCCATCGCCACCTGCTCGCATCCTTGCTCAATCAGCCATGACGTGAGCCCCTTCAGTTCGTGGGTCGTGGTTCCGTATTCGCGCACCTCCTGCTTTCGCCCGTCTCGGAAACAGGCGACTATCATTTTCTTGTGAACGTCAATACCACAGCAACGCTCGTAAATCCTCTCCATTCTATGATTCCTCCATCGTTAGATTTACGGCGCCGGCTTCCGTCATAGTTTCATTTTACTATGCGTCCTCTGAGGCGTTGCCCCGGACAAAGCGTGGTGCGAAGGGGAAGCCGAAATCAGTTTTATTTGCGGGCTCAAGTCCCAAAAATACATCGACTTTCATGCCGTATGCCTTAGTTTAACACATGTCCCGTAAAAATTGAACAGTCTCGGATGAAAGGCGCAGGGTGTTTTTCGTTTATCGTGATGCCGACAAGGCATGGAGTTTTATTTGTCACTTTGTTATGATGTGTATTGTATTCAGCGTGCCTTTCCTCATTTTCTTTCTTTATTGTATTGATTTCTTCAAGAATCTCTTGCCTTTTTGTCGCAAGTTCAATTGTTTCTGTCATATTGGTTCCCTCCCGTATAATTATGTGGTATATACACCACATAATTATACTTCAAACCTCACCATTTGTCGGTTCTTGAAAGTTCATTGTGAATTTAGAATTTTTATGACACGCACCCTCTCCGGATCAGAGCGGATCAGAGCGGATCAGAGACTAAATGAAATGAAATGCGCCCATGTTGTTGGTCAGACTACTTGATATATTGTACAATATATGTTATAATGGCGCAAAATATCACCCTACGGTTTTCAGGGGGCTCAGTTCGCCTACTGAGAATAGGAGGTCAGAAAAACTGAAAAGAGGAAATAACAATGATTAAGACAAGAGGCATAATGGCAAGGGCTGTCATGTTTCTCGTAATCACATCCCTGATGGTTGCGTTTACACAACCCGCATTAGCAGCTCAGGTTACGGAAAACAAAATCATACCGGCCGGACAATCTACATTTTCAATCGACATGTATGTCAACGAACCCACTAAATACGCCGGAATAGAGTTCGTGCTGACAATAAGTGACGAGAACGCGCTGAAATTCGAGTCATTCACACCGAAAATCAGCGGTGCGACTGCTTCACCTTTTCAAACGAAGAACGGGCTTCATTACTTCGGCTTTATGGCAGCTGGAAACGATTACGCAGCCGGAAATACGCTTGCCGGTACGCTGAATTTCACGGAGTATACAGGCAATCAGGCTGTGGGGGTCACAATTGTCCAGATGACTGTGATCCGTGTTGACGCAGATAATAAGTCAGTCAAGGCACCAGTAGATTTACCGTATGCCTATACCGTTCAGCGACCAGGTGCCGTAGTCACTTATAATGTGACCTTTGACGCGAATGGCGGCACCTTTGCCGGAGGCGCAAGCTCTGAGGTAATATCGGTACCTTCGGGTGGTACAGCTGTCGCCCCGAGGAATCCCACAAAAGCAGGCTATACCTTTACCGGTTGGGATCCGTCCAGCTTTACCAATATTACATCCGACATTACCGTGACGGCGCAATGGCGTCAAAACGGGGGCTCTTCAGGTACTGGAGGCTCCGGCGGTAACGTTAACGTCCCTACCACCGATGTTCCGACAACC
>WRJK01000043.1 GCA_009782285.1 Clostridiales bacterium | reverse complement strand
AGTCAGGGTGGTCTTCCCGTGGTCGATGTGGCCTATGGTCCCGATGTTGAGGTGCGGTTTTGTCCTTTCAAATTTTTGTTTCGCCATTTTTTTAACCTCTCTTTGATTCCAATCTTTCTTAATTTGTTAATATTTTGCTCCGTTCAAGCAAACTGTCCGGCATTTTTTCAAAATGGTCGAACTGCATTGTGTAAACGCCCCTTCCTTGGGTCTTGGACCTGAGGTCTGTTGCGTACCCGAACATCTCCGACAGCGGCGCCTGCGCCTTTATCACTGCAGCCCCCGCATTTATGTCCGAACCTTCGATTCTGCCCCGCCTCGCGCTAAGGTCTCCAATAACGTCTCCCATGTATTCTTCAGGAGCGGTGACCTCAACCTTAAAGATCGGTTCAAGAAGCACCGGCTTCGCCTTTTTGCCTGCTTCTCTAAAGGCAAGGCTGGCCGCAACTTTGAACGCCAGCTCCGAAGAGTCGACCTCGTGGTAAGACCCGTCGTAAAGCTCCACCCCTATGTCAACCACCTGATAGCCTGCGAGGGGTCCGCTAAGCATCGCTTCTTTTATCCCGTCTTCAATTTTGGGGATGTATTCCTTGGGGATAGCCCCGCCGACTATTGAATTCTTGAACTCAAACCCGCTGCCGGACGCCATCGGGCTGACTTTGATTTTTACATGCCCGTATTGGCCTCGGCCGCCTGTCTGCTTGGCGTACTTGTATTCCACGTCCACAGGTTCGGAGAAGGTCTCCTTGTATGAAACCCTTGGTTTGCCGACATTGGCTTCCACTTTGAATTCTCGAAGCAGCCGGTCCACTATGATTTCAAGGTGCAGTTCGCCCATGCCCGCGATGATTGTCTGGCCTGTTTCCTCGTTTGTGTAAGTTTTGAAGGTGGGGTCTTCTTCCATCAACTTTGACAGTGCGATACCCATCTTGTCTTGCCCGGCCTTTGTCTTTGGCTCTATGGCGATTTCTATGACCGGGTTGGGGAACTGCATGGATTCAAGTATGACGGGGTGTTTGTCGTCACATAGGGTGTCGCCGGTGGTCGTATCCTTGAGCCCTACTGCGGCAGCAATGTCCCCGGAAAAAACTTCTTCGATTTCTTCCCGCTTGTTCGCATGCATCTGAAGAACCCGCCCGAGCCTCTCCTTTTTGTCTTTTGTTGAATTGTACACGTAAGACCCCGACTTTATGGAACCCGAATACACCCTGAAAAACGCCAGTTTCCCGACAAAAGGATCTGCCATTATCTTAAACGCGAGAGCGGAAAAAGGCCCGTCGTCGTCCGCCGGTCTTTCAATTTCATCATCGTTTTTTGGGCTTGTCCCTTTTATTGCCGGGATGTCAAGGGGTGAAGGCATGTAGTCCACAATCGCATCCAATAAAACTTGGACACCCTTGTTCCTGTACGATGAGCCGCATGTAACGGGGATCATCCTGCCCTCCACAGTCATCTTCCTCATGGCTTGCTTCAGTTCAGCCTTTGATATCTCCTCACCCTCAAGGAACTTGACCATTATCTCTTCATCGGCTTCCGCTGCGGCTTCTATCATCTTTTCCCTGTATTCTTCTGCTTGGCTCTGCAGGTGCTCAGGTATGTCTTCTCTCGAATACTCCTTCCCCAAATCGTCAAGGTAAATCTCAGCTTTCATGTCAACAAGATCCACGATCCCTTCAAAGCTGTCTTCAACGCCTATTGGTATTTGAATCGGCACTGCGTTTGCTTTCAGCCTGTCCCTGACCATTTGAGTGACTCTGAAAAAATCTGCGCCGGTGATGTCCATTTTGTTTATGAATATCATCCTTGGCACCTTGTATTTCTCTGCCTGCCTCCATACAGTTTCAGACTGCGGCTCAACGCCGCCCTTCGCGCAAAGAACTGTAACGGCTCCATCCAAAACTCTGAGGGAGCGCTCAACTTCAACCGTAAAATCCACATGGCCCGGGGTATCAATGATGTTGATCCTAGTATCGTTCCATTGCGCTGTTGTAGCAGCAGAGGTTATTGTGATGCCGCGTTCCTGTTCCTGCTCCATCCAGTCCATTGTAGCCGCACCTTCATGCACTTCTCCGAGCTTATGGGTCTTGCCGGTGTAGAACAGAATCCTTTCGGTAGTCGTCGTCTTCCCGGCGTCTATATGAGCCATAATCCCTATGTTTCTCGTCTTTTCTAAAGGGAAAGCCCTTGGCATGTTCAACTCCTCCTTTCTACTTAATGATTTTGTTCAAATCTTTGATTTGATGAAAACTACTGCAAATGTAGTTTGGCCATTTACCACCTGTAATGGGCAAAAGCCCTGTTGGCCTCTGCCATCTTGTGGGTGTCGTCTTTTTTCTTCACTGACGCTCCAGTGCTGTTTGACGCATCCATAAGCTCCTTGGCGAGCCTTTCAGCCATTGTCTTTTCCCCTCTGGCCCTCGTGTACTTCGTGAGCCATCTGAGCCCTAGGGTCTGGCGCCTGTCTTCCCTGACCTCCACCGGAACCTGATAGTTGGCGCCCCCTACTCGCCTTGCTTTGACTTCAAGCACAGGCATGATGTTGTTCATAGCTTTTTCGAATACTTCCAAAGGGTTTTGCCCTGATTGCTTTTCGATAGTCTTGAACGCGTCGTAAACTATTGTCTGGGCAACACCTTTTTTCCCGTCGAGCATAATGCTATTGATCAGCTTGGCTACTACGACGTTCCCGTAAACCGGGTCAGGCAGCACTTCTCTCTTTGGTACACTACCTTTTCTTGGCACTTCTCTTCCCTCCTTGCCTAATTCGGTACTCGACACCGTTTCCGCTGCCGTGGCGCACATGATTTTATATCAAGCCACGTTTTCCCGACTGTTATTTACTTCTTCTTGGGCCTTTTAGCGCCGTATTTGGAACGAGCCTGCCCTCTGTTTGCTACGCCGGCGGCATCCAAGGTCCCTCTGATAATGTGGTATCTTACGCCAGGCAGGTCTTTGACCCTTCCGCCCCTTATCAGGACAACGCTGTGCTCCTGAAGGTTGTGCCCTATCCCCGGGATGTAAGCCGTTACTTCGATGTTGTTCGTGAGCCTGACCCTTGCAACTTTCCTCAGCGCCGAATTGGGCTTTTTGGGGGTAACCGTCTTAACTGACGTGCAAACTCCCCTTTTCTGGGGCGCTTCTACGTCAGTTGGCCGCCTTCTTATTGTGTTCAGCCCCTTGAGCAAAGCTGGGGCATTTGACTTTTTTGCAGAGCTCTCTCTTCCATCGCGTACCAATTGATTAATTGTAGGCATTTTTTTCTCCTTTCTTCATATTTTTTAATCGAATTTGACTCCATGCAAATTCAAAACCGTTAAAAATTGTATCACAAATTAACAGTCTGTGTCAATTATTATTTACTCGACTTCAATGATTTCTGATGCTTCGGCCCCAAACAGAGACGCCGTCGAAGCAAAGTTTTGCAGTTCGCCCAATTCGATGAAGGAATCGTCCTCCTCCTCTGAATTTCTCACCGGCTCTGCTTCCATTATATCTTTGTTCACCCCATAGTCAATTTTAATATTCTTATACCTTCGCATTCCGGTTCCTGCAGGGATGAGCTTACCGATTATCACGTTCTCTTTCAGCCCCAGTAGTTTGTCGTTTTTGCCTTTGATAGCAGCGTCTGTCAGCACTCTCGTGGTTTCTTGGAACGATGCCGCTGACAGAAATGAATTGGTTGCCAGCGAAGCTTTTGTTATCCCTAAAAGCACCCTTTTCGCCAAAACCTCTTCTCCGCCCTTGTTCCTAGCTTCCTTGTTGGCGTCGTCTACTTCGAATTTGCTGTAAAGCCCACCTGGAAGCAGAGAGGTGTCGCCTGCGTCTTCTATCTTGAATTTTGATAGCATTTGGCTTACAATGACCTCGACATGCTTGTCGTTGATGTCGACGCCTTGCTGCTTGTATACGCGCTGGACTTCTTTTAGCAGATACTGGTACACTCCTTCGACGCCGTTGAGCCTAAGGATGTCATGGGGGTTAAGCGGCCCCCTGGTAATCTGTCCGCCGGCGCTTATGTAATCGCCCTCTTTCACGTTGAGCCTGGCGCCGTAGGGTATGACGTATATGCGCTCTTCCTCGCCCCTTATTTTGATTTCAGTCTTGTTGTCTTTACGCGCTTCAATAGAAACGACCGTTCCGTCGGCTTCGCATATCTCGGCGATGCCCTTGGGCTTCCTCGCTTCAAACAATTCTTCGACCCTCGGCAATCCGTGGGTTATGTCGCTTCCGGCTACCCCGCCGGTATGGAATGTCCTCATCGTCAGCTGCGTACCCGGTTCGCCGATGGACTGCGCAGCAGTTATTCCCACCGCTTCCCCTATGTTGACGCTCTCGCCTGTCGCAAGGTTCCTGCCGTAGCATTTGGCGCAGATGCCGGTCTGGCTGTGGCATGTCATTACGGAGCGTATTGCTACTGCTTCTATGCCGCATGCCTCTATCCTGTCTGCCGCGAATTCCGATATCTCCTCGTTTTGCTCTGTTATCAGGTCGCCTGTGTTCGGGTCGTATATGTCAGCCAAGGAAGTCCTTCCCACTATCCTGAGCTTTAGAGACTCGATCACTTCCTTCCCGTCAGTGAAGGCCCTCACTTCAATGCCTTCGTCAGTCCCGCAGTCGAACTCGCGGACTATCACGTTGTGGGAAACGTCAACAAGCCTCCTTGTCAGGTAACCCGAGTCGGCGGTGCGCAGGGCCGTGTCGGCGAGCCCTTTCCTTGCCCCGTTTGTGGAAATGAAGTATTCCAGTACAGAAAGCCCTTCACGGAAGTTTGCTTTTATTGGAATTTCTATGGTTCTCCCTGATGCGTTGGCCATGAGCCCGCGCATGCCCCCGATCTGCCTTATCTGATTTTTGCTCCCCCTCGCCCCGGAGTGAGCCATGATGTACAGGTTGTTTAGAGTGCCAAGGGAACCCATAAGCGCATCTGCCACCTCTTCCGTCGTCTTGTTCCAGATGTTTATTACCCTTTCGTACCTTTCTTGGTTTGACACTAGGCCTTTTCTGTAGGCGGATTCGTACTTTTCCACCAGTTTTTCGGATTCGTCAATAATCCTGTCTTTTTCTTCAGGTATTTCCATGTCTGAAATGCTTATGGTTATCGCGCCAACAGTCGAATAGTGGAAACCCATGTCCTTGATGTGGTCAAGCATGATTGCAGTCCCCGTGTTTCCCAGCACCCTGTAGCACCTTTCTATTATCTGCCCGAGCTTTTTCTTGTCGCACAGGAAATCGACTTCCAAAGAATACGGATCGACGCTCCTGTCCACGTACCCTAAGTACTGAGGTATTTTCTCGTTGAAGATGAACCTGCCCACAGTGGACTCGATGAGCTTGCCCCTTTTGTCTTTATCGGCAAACTTCCTCACTTTTACTTTTGCATGGAGCCCCACAACGCCGTTTTGGTAAGCCATCAGCATTTCGTTGTAGTCCGTAAATATTTTCCCGTCGCCTTTTTCGGCGTTTGTGTTCCTTTCGTCAACGCCCGGGTGAGTCAGGTAGTAACTCCCCAAGATCATGTCTTGTGTCGGCGTTGTTATCGGTGAACCGTCTTTCGGCGCGAGGATGTTGTTGACGGAAAGCATGAGGAACCTCGCTTCTGCTTGGGCTTCCACCGAAAGCGGTACGTGGACCGCCATCTGGTCGCCGTCAAAGTCCGCATTGTAGGCCGTGCAGACCAGTGGGTGGAGCTTAATAGCTTTGCCCTCCACCAGCACCGGCTCAAAAGCTTGTATCCCCAGCCTGTGCAGCGTTGGCGCCCGGTTTAAAAGCACTGGGTGCTCCTTGATCACCTCGTCCAGTACGTCCCATACTTCGGTCCGTATCTTTTCAACCATTCTTTTCGCGCTTTTAATGTTGTGCGCATGGCCGTTCTGCACCAGTTTTTTCATGATGAAGGGCTTGAAAAGTTCCAGTGCCATCTTCTTCGGAAGCCCGCACTGGTAGAATTTTAGCTCAGGCCCGACCACAATGACTGACCTCCCTGAGTAGTCCACGCGCTTCCCGAGGAGGTTTTGCCTGAACCTGCCCTGTTTGCCTTTCAGCATGTCTGACAGGGATTTTAACGGCCTTGACCCGGGTCCCGTCACCGGCCTTCCCCTTCTTCCGTTGTCTATGAGGGCATCGACAGCTTCCTGAAGCATCCTTTTTTCATTCCTTACGATTATGTCAGGTGCCCCAAGCTCAAGAAGCCTTTTCAGCCTGTTGTTCCTGTTTATTACCCTTCTGTACAGGTCGTTCAAATCTGAAGTCGCAAACCTCCCGCCGTCGAGCTGCACCATGGGGCGCAGGTCAGGAGGGATTACAGGCAACGCTTCCATTATCATCCATTCAGGTTTGTTCCCTGAAAGCCGAAGGGCTTCTATTACCTCAAGCCGCCTCACTATCCTGATTTTCTTCTGCCCTGACGCGTCTTTCAGTTTTTTTCTCATGTCTTCAGAAAGCTCCGCGAGATCGATTTGCATGAGCAAGTCGCGGACTGCTTCAGCCCCCATCGCTGCCTTGAATGCGTTTCCATACTTGTCCTTGGCGTCCCTGTACTGCTGTTCGTCCAGAACTTGCTTATATGCAAGATCTGTGTTTTCGCCTGGGTCAGTAACAATGTACGCTGCGAAATACAGGACTTTCTCAAGATTTCTTGGTGAAATGTCAAGGACAAGGCCCATCCTGCTCGGAATGCCCTTGAAATACCATATATGGGAGACGGGCGCCGCGAGCTCTATGTGCCCCATTCGTTCTCGCCTGACTTTTGCTTTCGTCACTTCGACCCCGCATCGGTCGCAGACGATGCCCTTGTACCTGATCCTCTTGTATTTGCCGCAATGGCATTCCCAGTCCTTCGTTGGCCCGAATATTTTCTCGCAGAAAAGCCCCTCCTTTTCAGGTTTTAAGGTTCTGTAGTTGATCGTTTCGGGCTTCGTCACTTCGCCATGGGACCAGCTTATTATCTTTTCCGTTGAAGCAAGGCTTATCTGCAATGATTCGAAATTGTTCAATTCGTAGTTAATATTCGTTTTGTCGCTCAAATTGAATCTCCCCCCATCTAAAATTCTTCAGAGAAATCTTCGTCGTCATTATCGGTGTCGTCTTCGTCGTCTGCGTAGTTCTCGAGGTCGTCTGAAAGCTTGAAGTCGTCAAAAAGCTCGCTTTCGTCGATGAATTCCGGCCCCGTCTCGATGATGCTGTCAATGCTCGGCAATCCATCGATTTCCGTGGATTCCCTGATTTCAATTTCTTCATTGTCTTCAGACAGCACTTTTACGTCAAGCCCGAGGCTTTGCATTTCCTTAATCAATACTTTAAACGACTCCGGGATCCCTGGTTCAGGAATGTTTTCCCCCTTAACAATCGATTCGTACGTCTTAACCCTGCCCACTATGTCGTCGGATTTGACCGTGAGTATTTCCTGAAGGGTGTACGAAGCGCCGTATGCCTCAAGCGCCCATACCTCCATTTCCCCGAATCGCTGCCCCCCGAACTGAGCTTTGCCTCCCAGCGGCTGCTGCGTAACCAGCGAATATGGACCTGTGCTTCTTGCGTGAATCTTGTCGTCGACCAGATGGTGAAGCTTCAGCATGTACATGTATCCAACCGTTACCGGATTGTCAAAGGCTTCACCTGTCCTGCCGTCCCTGAGCACCAGCTTGCCGCTTCTGGGGTACCCGCACTCGTCCAGCAGATCCATGATGTCGTATTCATTGGCGCCGTCAAACACAGGCGTTGCAATGTACCATTCCTTGTGCTTGGCTGCAAGGCCAAGGTGCACTTCAAGCACCTGCCCCACGTTCATCCTCGACGGGACGCCCAGCGGGTTGAGCATCACCTGAAGCGCTTCCCCGTTTTCAAGGAACGGCATGTCTTCCTCAGGGAGTATGCTGGATATGACGCCCTTGTTCCCATGGCGCCCAGCCATTTTGTCGCCGACGCTTATCTTTCTTTTTGTTGCCACGTAGCTCCTCACAAGCTTGTTCACGCCAGGCGGCAACTCGTCGCCGTTTTCCCTTGAGAAGACTTTCACGTCGACCACAATCCCGGTTTCCCCGTGTGGCACCCTCAGCGATGTGTCCCTGACTTCTCTTGCTTTTTCACCGAAAATAGCCCTGAGCAGCCTTTCTTCCGCAGTCAGTTCAGTCTCCCCTTTCGGCGTCACTTTGCCAACGAGTATATCCGAAGAAGTAACTTCTGCCCCTATCCTTATGATGCCTTCCTCGTCAAGGTCCCTTAGCGCGTCCTCGCTGACGTTGGGTATGTCCCTTGTTATCTCCTCCGGCCCCAGTTTCGTGTCCCTAGCCTCAGCTTCGTATTCCTCTATGTGGATCGATGTGAGGTGGTCTTCCATTATAAGCCTTTCGTTTAGTATTATCGCATCCTCGTAGTTGTACCCCTCCCATGTCATGAAACCAACCAAAAGGTTTTTCCCCAAGGCAATTTCACCGTTTGCAGTTGAAGGGCCATCTGCAATGACCTCGTCTTTTTCCACACGTTCACCATGAAACACAATGGGTTTCTGGTTGATGCAGGTCGCCTGGTTCGAACGCTTGAATTTCAGTAAATTATATATGTCGAGGCCACCCGTATCGTCGCGTCTGACTTTGATCATAGTGGCATCGACGTACTCCACTGTACCGGTGTTCCTTGCGAGAACCACGACACCGGAGTCTTTTGCCGCTTTGTATTCCATGCCTGTCCCGACTACCGGAGCTTCTGTTACAAGCAAAGGCACTGCTTGGCGCTGCATGTTTGACCCCATAAGGGCACGGTTTGCGTCATCGTTCTCAAGAAAAGGTATCATCGCCGTCGCCACAGACACAACCTGCTTCGGCGACACGTCCATATAGTCCACTGTATCCCTCGACACCAAGTCGATTTCACCCCCGGCGCCCCTTGACGCGACTCTGTAGTTTACAAAACGCCCTTCTGAATCCAGCGGCTCGTTTGCTTGGGCAATGATTAGCATTTCTTCCTCGTCTGCCGTCAAGTACTCGATGGTGTTAAGCACTTTTGCGTTTGCTTTGTCAACAGGCCTGTACGGTGTTTCAATGAAGCCGTACTGGTTTATTTTACCATATGTGGTAAGGGAGCCGATAAGCCCAATGTTCGGGCCCTCCGGAGTCTCGATGGGGCACATCCTCCCATAATGGGAGTGGTGGACGTCCCTCACCTCAAACCCTGCCCTTTCCCTTGAAAGCCCACCCGGGCCCAGCGCGGAAAGCCTCCTTTTGTGCGTAAGCTCCGCCAGCGGGTTTGTCTGGTCCATGAACTGGGAAAGCTGTGAACTCCCGAAAAACTCTTTGATTGCCGCTGTGACTGGCCGGATGTTCATCAGTGCCTGCGGCGTCGTAACCTCTATGTCCTGTATTGTCATCCTTTCCTTGACGACCCTTTCCATCCTAGCGAGGCCTATCCTGAACTGGTTCTGCAGAAGCTCCCCTACTGTCCTGAGCCTCCTGTTCCCAAGGTGGTCGATGTCGTCTACGCTGCCTATCCCGTAATTCAAATTGAGTATGTAACTTATTGAAGCTATGATGTCATCAATGATGATGTGTTTGGGCGACAAGTCGTTTTTTCGCGCCACCAGAGCTTCTTTTATTGAATCCTCGTCGCTGTTTTCAGCGAGCGCTTCCATCAAGGCGGGATAATGCACTTTTTTGGGTATGTTGATGTCCGCTGTATCGAAATTCACATATTCGGACAGTTCAACAAAATTGTTTCCTATTATCTTCGTTATGATGCTGTCATCGTTTTTCCCGTGTGCGAGGACATGCTTCACTCCCGCGTTTTCAATTGCATGCGCCAAGTCCCTTGAAATTTTCTGGCCTTTCTCTGCCAGTATTTCGCCGGTGCCCGGATCGATCACGTCGTCAGCCACAGTTACGCCCAAAATCCTGTTGGACAATCCCAGTTTTTTATTGTATTTATATCTTCCGACTTTTGCCAAATCGTACCTTTTGGGGTCAAAAAACAACGAATCCAGCAAAGCTTTCGCGCTTTCAACAGTCGGTGGTTCACCCGGTTTTAGTTTTTTGTATATTTCCTTCAAGCCTTCTTCGTAGTTCTTAGTCGTGTCTTTTTCAAGCGTTTTGCCCAATCTGACGTCATCTCCATATATTTCCAGTATCTCGCTGTCTGATCCGAACCCCAGTGCCCGCATCAACGTTGTGACAGGCTGTTTCCTGGTGCGGTCGACCCTCACTGAAATTATTTCGTTTGAGTCTGTTTCATACTCAAGCCATGCTCCCCTGTTTGGGATGATCGTGGTTGAAAAAAGCTTGTTGTTCGACTTGTCCACAGTCACGTCGTAATACGGCCCCGGGGATCGGACAAGCTGGGTTACCACAACCCTCTCCGCCCCGTTGTAAATGAACGTCCCTTTTTCGGTCATGAGCGGAAAATCGCCCATGAAAACTTCCTGCTCCTTTACCTCACCTGTTTCTTTGTTGACAAGCCTTGCCCTGACTTTTAGCGGGGCAGCATATGTCACATCCCTTTCTTTGCATTCCTCTTGTTCATATTTTGGTGGGTCGTTGACCGAATAGTCGATGAACTCTAAAACTAAATTCCCTGCGTAATCTTTTATGGGTGAAATGTCTTCAAACACTTCCCTTAGCCCTTCGTTGATAAACCAGTTGTAAGATTCGATTTGAATTTGGATGAGGTTTGGCATGTCTGCCACTTCGTTAATTTTGGAATAACTGATACGTGTTTTTCTCCCTAGTTGAACGGGCTGGGGCATAATCATCACTCCTTGTATTCAAAACAATTGCATTGTATGGCAGTCTATTATGATATCATAGATTCGTCAATGGGTCAAGAAATATTTTGGCATATCAATATTTCTGTAGGTTTTCATTTTTCTGTGATTTCTGTGCTTAGAGCGGCCAAGTCCCTGCCTTTAAGCGCAGCCTCTACGAGCTGAGGCAGTTTGCCCGGGGTGCAGGCAAAGCAAGGGATGCCGATCGTGCTTATTTTTTTGCCCAGCTTTTCGTCATAGGCAGGGGTGCCCCGGTCTGACAGGGCGAGCAGCACAATAACCTTCACCCCTGATTCGTGCATGTCAGTCAGTTTTCTTGTGAGGCCGGCTTCGACACCGCCTTCGTAGAGGTCCGAAATGAGTATGAACATGGTTTTCCTTGGGTTTTCAATGAACTGGCTGCAGTAACCGACGGATTTGTTTATGTCGGTCCCTCCCCCAAGCTGTACACCGAACAGCACGTCCACTGGGTCTTCCCTGCACAATTCTGTGAAATCCACCACCTCAGTGTCAAAAGCGACGACGTGGGTGTCGATTGCGGGCATTCCTGCAAATATCGCCCCCATCACCGAAGCGTACACGATTGAATCAGCCATAGAACCGCTCTGGTCCATGTCAAGGATCACTGTCCATTCTTTTATTTTTCTCGTGCGTTCAAAAAAATAGAATTTTTCTGGAATTATTCTCTTTTTCCCTTGATCGTAGTGTTTCAGGTTCCTGTTTATAGTTCTTTTCCAGTCCATGCCGGAAAGCGAAGGCAGCGGGGAATGGTTCTTTTTGTTTAGCGCCCCGGTGACAGCACGCCTCATGTCCTGCTCCATTCTTTTCATAATATCGTCAATCACCGCCTTTATCAGTGCCCTTGCCGAATCCTTGGCTTTTTCAGGTATCTGGCGGTTGAGCGCCATCAATGTCGCAACCATGGAAACGTCTGGTTTGACGGTTTTCAGGGTCTCAGGTTCGAGCAGAAGCTGCTTGAGCCCTTTCCTCTCAATTGCGTCGGACTGTATGACCGACACTACATCCTCGGGGAAGCAGTTCCTAACGTCCGTGAGCCATTTAGCCAAATTGGGTACTGATTTCCCTGTGCCGCCCGGTTTGCCGCCCTTCCCCACTCCGGTTCCCGGTTGCATGCTGGCAGTTTCGTCGTAAATAGCCGCAAGGGCACCGTCCATGATCTTTTCCTCTTCTGTTAGCTCAAGTCCACCGGGGTTTGGGTTCATTGCCGAAAGATGGCTGTCCGTTTCGCTTCCCAAGACAAGCCGCCATTTTTTTAGTTTTGTCTCAACTTTGTCCATTGTGCACCAGCCTCCGCAATATCACAGCTCAAAATCAAATTCGAACTCGTTCAGCTCGTCAAGCTTGCCCTGTTCTTCCTCGGTCAATTCGTCCCGCAGGAATTCTCCTACATCCGCAGGCACCAAGTTCCACAAATCTGCCAATATGTCCGTCACGGCGTTTTTCTCTTTGGGTTCGAAAGAACTGAACGCCCTGCGCAGAAAAACCAATGACCGCTTGAATTCGTCCTCGTCAAGGGCTTCCAGATAGCTGTCGAGTTGTTCCCAAATGCTCGTGCGCGACAGCAGCACGTAACGGTTCCTGCCGCTGAAGCCTTCAAACCACATGGCTGCCAAATCCCCAGGCACGCCCAGGGACAGCCGCCGGGAAACTTCTGTTTTCAATTCCCCGTCCGTGATCTCGCTTCGCTCCATTAAAACCGCAGCGGCGGCTCCTGACACCTTGGCGTTCCGGCTGTCCGAATGCGCAAGCTCGCGAAGTTTCTGCAGCCACAATTCGTCGTTGACATGTTCGAACTGCTCCTGCGAGACGGTGTGCATCAAGTCGATGGCTTCGACAAAACCCGAAGCTGCCTCCCCATTGCAGGCGGCGCCGCCGAACATTACCAGCGCAGCTCTGAGGAATACCTGCTGCAGGACAGGAACAAGCGGCTCCGTGTCTATGTTCCTGATGTCCCTGTACATAATGACGCTTGACAGCTCGTGCGCTGTGTGCGCTGCCTCGGAGAAGTTCTCGCCATCGACGCACAGTTCTTGCAGCCGCCTGAGCCCGCCTGGCATCTCCGCAAGCAAACCGCATATGCATGCTTTGCGTATGAGCTTTGCAATCTCCAGTATGCTCCCTGCCGCCTCGAATTGTTCCTTAAGTACCAAGGCAGCCGCGTTCTCTATTGTCTCGCCTTTAAGGTTGGCTTCTACTGTTTCTATCTCGTTTTCCGGCGTCCACCTGAGCACCCAGTTTTCGCTCCAAGTTGACGAGCCCGATCCCCGGTATGCTGCGAAATTGATCCCCAGCAGCAGCAGACGGTTGAAAAATACGGATCGCTGCAAATCAATAAATGCAGCTTGGGTGCTTTTCACGGCCCGGTTTTCCCTAAGATCAAGGGAAATGTCCTGGGCCACGGTCGATTTGTATTTCTCCAGTTTCAGCGCTTTCAGCTGCCGGTTCATGTCGTCTTGGACTGGAGTCTGGCTCACGCCTTCCGGCAGTTCTCCGATGGCGGTGCCTATGTCCACTCGCGAAACTGCCTCTGCCACCGCCGAAAGCTCTCCGCCTCCCATAAGGCACACAGCAGCGTCATGCAAGTCTTTCAGCGTGGGGTGCTCGCCCCCGTGCAGGCTCGCAAGGCTTTTAGCAAGCCTGACTGCCTCTATCGCGCTTGCGGTTGAATTGTAGTTGCCGCTGCCGCGCATAATTTTGGCAATGGACGACAGATACAGCGGGGCGAGGCGCCCCAGATCCTCACGCAGCAGGCATTCCCACATCAGCTGAAAATAAGCCGGAGCCTTGTTGCCCGCCCCGTAGCCTGACCTGCTGCTGAGCCTGTAATACGAATACGGCATCAGCGTCGTTTTAATTTCTGCACATGGCAGCGATTCGAATTCTTTGCCAGTCATCGGCAGCAGTGTCTCGTCTGCCAAGCCTTTGACATGGTACGCACCTGTGACAACGACGATTTCATCTGCGCAAAACCCTTGCTCCACAGCCAGCTCAACCTGCATTTTCATAAAAGCTTCGCGGATGAGGTTTCTAGCGGCACCTGTTTTTTCAGCTTCCCATTGAAGCCCCTCAAGGTTTCCCCTCATGGAAACAGAAAAGGCTGATATTTTTTCGACAAATGCCGTTCTTTGGCTACAGTGCTCAAAATGCCGCTCCCAAAAGGTTTCATAGTCGTGCTCACCTGCCATGCCTGCCATGGCTTCATAAAACTCCGCTTGCGCTTTGTAATACAAAATGCCCGGTTCTTCGCCTTGGGCGTTTTCCCAGTCTTGCGCATCCGCACCCATTGACACCGAGGCAGGAAGGTCGATGAAACGCACTGCTGCCTTGTTTCTGAACGCCCAGACGGCAGCTTGGTATTCAGGGGAATACTCTGCTAGGGGGTAAATCACTGTCTGCACCGGCGATTTCACTGTGTACGCAAGAACAGCGACAGGCAGCACTACCCTCTCGTCAGCAATATGGGCAAGCAGCCCACTGCAGTCAGATGGGCCCTCTATTAAAACGCATTTTGGACGTATTTCATTCAAAAACGCCAGCAGATGCAACGCTGAAGACGGGGACAAATGCCGCACCCCGAATATGTGCAGCCCGTTCAGCTGTTTAGTTCTTGGCAAGCATTGTACAGTTTCCGCCACTCTGACCCCCTCTTTTTCATTACGTTTTCCAAGTACTCTTTCCACACCAGCTTGTCTTTGTCTTCTTCCTTGACGATTGCCCCCTGAAGCCCCGCCGCCAGATCGCTGTCGCGCACCTCTCCGTTGCCGAAGCTGGCTGCCAGTGCCATTCCCCCCGTTAACAAAGAGATAGCCTCAGCGGTTGAAACCACTCCGCTGGGCGGCTTTATCTTTTGGCTCTTGTCAAGGGTTGCTCCCAGCCGCAGCTCCCTGAAAATGGTAACGACTTTGTATAGCGAGTCTTCACTTGGGGTGTGCGCTTTTATGCTGTAGCTCGCTGATATTTCTTTCACGCGCCTCCTCACGATGTCGATTTCTGTTTCCAAGTCGGCAGGCGTCGGGAGCACGATGATGTTGAACCTCCGTTTTAAAGCCGCTGACATGTCGTTTACGCCCCTGTCTCTGGTATTGGCGGTAGCGATGATTGAAAATCCGCGGATTGCCTCGGTTTCTGCCGCAAGTTCGGGGATGGAGACGTATTTTTCGGACAGGATTGAAATGAGCGCATCCTGAACTTCCGACGAACAGCGGGATATCTCTTCAAACCTGGCAATGGTGCCGTTTTCCATGCAGATCAATATGGGGCTTTTTATGAGCGCTTCCCTGCATGGGCCGTTTGCCAGAAGCAGTGCGTAATTCCAAGAATAGCGTATGTGTTCTTCCGAAGTCCCGGCTGTACCCTGAATCACTCTATTGGAGTTGCCGCAGACGGCTGCCGCCAAATTTTCAGACAGCCAAGACTTGGCCGTCCCTGGTTCACCTATCAGCAGCAGCGCCCTGTCGGTCAGAAGGGTGGCTATGGCTATCTCCACAAGCCTGTTGTGGCCAAGGTATTTCGGAACGATGTCTGTTTTCCCCGCTCTGCCGCCCACAATGAATTTTAGCACGGCACGAGGTGAAAGCTGCCAGCCGAAAGGCTTTTCTTCCTTTGCATCGTCGCTTAAGAGGGCTTCTATCTCATGCGCGTACAGTTTTTCCGCCGGCAACCTAAGTGTGTTTTCGTTTCCCATAACCGATCCTTTCTTTTCTTACTTTTATTCTTGGCAATGCGCCTCGTACAATTCCATGAACTTCACGTAACCTGCCTCACCTAGGCTCTTTGCCGTTTCGCGGTCGGCTCGGCTATGCGGGTCCTTTGCCAAACTGTTTTTCAAACGCTCTGCCAACATGCTCATCGTGCCATTGAACAGCTGATAATCGAAAAATGCCGCTCCCTTGTACAAATCCGTTTTAATGAACGTGCTGTAAAATTCCTCCGCGCTGAGCTTTTTCATGCCTATTCGGAAAGCATATGCTTGCAGAATGTGTGGAGCGTCTTTTTTCTTTGGGTTTTTCAGGATTCTGTTCAGCAGCCCCGCCTTTGTGCTGACAAACATGTCCCATATGAAATCATCCCCTCTGCCGGTATAAAACAGCGAGGTAATGGCCGTTTCTTCAAGGTTTCTGTACCCATATGCCAGCTTCCCTGCATTTGGCACGAGGCCCTCTGCCTTCGCAAGATAACCCTCGGAGAGCGTCATTTTCAAAAACTCTGCAGCATTGTCAGAGTGTTTGTTGGAAAGCGCCGCCAAGTCTGTTTTCAGACTCTCTATTATTTTTGCTGCCTCGCCTGCCCCATCCGGCTGACGGGAAAGTGCGCTGACGGCTGCTTTGGCCTTGTTGTAATCGGAACGAGCCGACTTCAGCAGTTCAGCTGTGAGGTATTCGTTGCTGACGCAGGACACAGCGCTTATAACCTCGCCTGCCTTTCCACCGTTGTACCGTTCCATAATTCTGTCGATGCCAGTCTTGGAACCTATCAGCACAAGTGCCTTCATAGCTTCCTCGCGCACGGGCTTGCTCTCGCCGAGCATACCCAGCAAATCCTCCTCGTATTTCGGAAAATCAGCCATTATTTTTGCAGCTTCGGATTTTACCGCAGGGCTTCCGTCCATGATAGCTTCGTCGACCATGCCGAGCATGCGTTCACCCATGATTGCGTACATTGCAGCAAGGCGCCTGCCGTCAGCCCTTCCGCCTTTGGCGTCATATGCGTCAGACAAAAAGCGGTGGGCGGTCTCGCCAATGGACGGCAACACTGTGTACGCAATGAAGTCTGCAATTTCTGCGGATTTGTCGCCAATTGCTTCTGCGGCTGCCTTGTACAGGCGCGGGTCGCCGAACACACCTTTTTCAAATGCCTGCTTTATGACCTCCGTACGCCCGCTGCCCGTGGTCGCCAGTGCCTCAAAGACTGGAGCCAAAGTCCTGTAGCCGATATTGGTTTCGACAAGTTTTTCCTTGTTCTGGTTGAATGCAATTTCTATCGTGTCGTCACCTTCAGGAGGCATAGTGTCTCCCTGTGTCGAAATGACGGAGAGCAAAAAGACTTCAGTTTCTATCAATTTTGCAGCAGACTGAGCTGCGTCGCCTTCGATCAGTTCTTCAACAAGCTGCGCCAATTTGAGGAACACTGGCGATTTCTCGCCGTATTTCTTTAGCGGCGCCACGTACTTCCTGACTCTAGGATCACCGGGTGAAAGACGGCTCCCCGCAATGAACAGCCTATTCAGTTCCTGATTCAATTCAAACAGTATCGGCAGTGCCATTTCGCCCCTCCTCTCAATATACCAGCCTGATGATCTTGTCATCGGTTACCACGGAAAGCGGCTGCGCAAAGAGCCTGCCCGCCTGTGCGTCGTTCTCGAAAAGGAGAAGCATGGCGCATCCCTCTGCATCCTCTTTTGTCAGCAGATCAAGCATGAAGACAAAGCTGTCCCTGAAGTATTTGCTTTGCTTCAGGAAAATCGCGTTGCCCGACGAATCATAAGCAACGTATTTCTCACCGCCCTCAGCTCCGCTGCGCTCTGCAATTCTCAAGAGCTTTTCGACCCTGACCAGCACCGCAGGGTGAGGGGACAGCAACAGGTTTTTCAGCTGGCCCTTAACGGTTTTAATCACTTCGGCATAGTCCGCATGCCCATGCGCCTTAATCAGCCTGCAGTCTTCTGCTTGGACTTCCTCAAATGAATTGAGTACTGAGTCCTCCCACCGTACCCTTGGGTTTGCCGACTTGCTCGGGTAAACGTACAGCTTCGGCACAGACAGCGCAGAAAAGGACGAGTCCTGCTCCTTAATGTGTTTTGCCGCTTTAAACGGGCGGTAGTTCCTCGTCCTGAATATTTTGCCTGAATTCAAGCTTATGTGGAACCCTTCATCCACGTACTGTTTTTTGTCTTCTTCCCTCCGCACATGAAAGCACAGTTCCACAAGCCGCGCGTTTTCTTCAACCAAACCGCGCTGCGCCAATTCTTGGAGTTTCCACGCATAACCTATCAGCTCCTCAATTTCGCTCTCTATGTCCAGCATGTCTGGTCTTTCTTTTTTGCTTACCAGGTACGCCTTCGCTTTTGATAGCAGCACTTGTATTTGGCACAACTTCTCAGCCGCTCCCGGGCGTTGTGCTTGCCCCAGCAAATCTTTGATTTCGTTTTGTATGCCCGGTATGAAGTAGCTGTCCAGATTTTTAACAATACCTGAATAACTGGTGACGCTTTTTGCATCCATTGAAGCAAGCCCCGCTTGAACGATCCCTCGCAGCATTTTCTCGGCTTCTTCAATCCCGGTTAGCTGTGCGTCTATTTTTTTAACAGCAGATTTTTTCCAAGCGTCCGACTTCTCCTTCAAATCGGCTTGTTCCTCGTTTTCGGCTCTTGCTGCCTTTTCCACTGCCTTGGCTGCCCGCACCTCTTTCTTTTCCCTTTTGGCAACAATGCTCTCCGGCACATCGGCTAGGGCAAAAGGCTGCCCCTCTGCACGCGCCCACAGCAAGCCCATGACGTGCTTGCACGGGATTTGCCTGCTCGGGCATGTGCAGCGGAACGCCGGCGCGTTTTCATCAATGAAATCAACTGAGCAGAAATAGGGGTTCTTGCCGCTCCCTGCGCATTCCCCGCTGAAAAACCTTTGATCTTTGTCAGTTGTCAAATTTGAATAGCTTCTCTTGTTAACTAAACCTGCACCGTTTTTCACTGCGGCTTCATTTACGCTAATTGACTTGATGTAGTCTTTTGTGATGTTCATGGGCACTCGCAGCCTCCTTGATTGTGGTTTTTCATCACCTTAATTTTATCGCATTTTTGCGATAAAAGCAATGGCAGACAAAAAATGAGCACGGAAGGCTTTTCTGTGCTCTGTGCTCATTTCCAACTAATACGCTTTTTCGTTTTCTAACAGGCAAGCTATTTTATTTCTATCGTCGCGCCGACTTCTTCCAGCCTTGCTTTGACTGCTTCGGCTTCGGCTTTGTCCACGCCTTCTTTCAGGTTTTGCGGTGCGCTGTCCACAAGGTCTTTGGCTTCCTTGAGCCCAAGCCCTGTTAATTCCCTTACCACTTTGATGACTTTTATCTTTTCCGAGCCAATGCTCGCAAGAATCACTGTGAATTCAGTTTGCTCTTCAACTTCAGCGGCTGCTGCTGCTCCTGCTACAGCCACCGGTGCGGCTGCGGACACGCCGAATTCTTCCTCGCAAGCTTTTACGAGCTCATTCAGCTCTAAAATAGTCATTTTTTTTATAGCTTCAATTATTTGTTCCTTTTCCATTTCAACCTCTCCTTAAAAATTTTATTTGCTCTCTGTTGGTGTGTTCCATTAACAAGTTGTTGAGTAAAAGCCTCTTGCTAAGCCGGCTGTTCAGCTTTTGCGTCCGCAATTGCTTGGAATGTGCGAACCAGTTTTGATACGGGCGATTGTATGCTGCCCATGAATTTTGCTATCAATTCCTCTCTTCCTGGTATCGTCGCCACTGTCTGGACGCCTTCTGCGTCATAAAACGTCCCTTCGATCACGCCTGCTTTGAATGCCATTTTTTTATACTCTTTTATTGCCTCGTTCAGCATCCTTGCCGGCGTGGTCGCATCATCGTAACTGATGGCAAAAGCACTGGGCCCGGCTAGGACCTGCACGAGGGGTTCGTACTCTGTCCCTTCCAAGGCTCTTTTCGCCAGCGTATTTTTGTAAACGGTGTAATCGACGTTGGCGCTTCTGAGCTTTTTCCTCATCGCGTCTGCTTCGGCGACTGTTATGCCGATGTAGTCGATGACAACTGCTGCCTTTGCTTTTTCCAGCTTTTCCTTTATCTCACTAATAATCGCTTGTTTTTCCTTATGAGCTTCAGCTGACATGTCTCTCTCCTTTCTGTGTGGATTTTTTTGGTACTCAATAAAACGGCCCTGTACCGCAACGCAGCTGCAAGGCCAATATCTTTATATTGTACCTCGGCGGGGAATTAAGCTTTCGCGCCCGCTGTCTACGGTTTTCTTTCAAATAAATCTTTTTGTCGTTTGTATTTGTCTTTAATGTATTATATCGTGATTTTTAACGGGTTCACTTTTATTCCCGGCCCCATCGTAGCCGCAAGGGTGACGCTCTTCAAATACTGGCCTTTTGCCACGGCTGGCTTTGCTTTGATGACTGCCTCTAAAAGCGTGTTGAAGTTGTCGTGGAGTTTTTCGACTCCAAAAGAAATCTTGCCGATCGGGGTATGGACGATGTTTGTTTTGTCCAAGCGGTATTCAACCTTTCCTGCTTTTATGTCCTGTAACGCTTTTTCAACATCCATAGTTACCGTCCCTGATTTTGGGTTTGGCATCAGACCCTTCGGGCCTAGCAGTTTACCGAGCCTGCCAACTATACCCATCATATCGGGCGTAGCAACAACGACATCGAAATCGTACCAGTTTTCGCTTTGGATTTTTTGCGCCATTTCCTCCGCGCCGACGTAATCCGCCCCAGCAGCTTCTGCTTCCTGTGCTTTTGGGCCTTTTGCGAACACCAGCACTTTATGGGTTTTGCCTGTCCCATGCGGGAGCACTACCGCCCCCCTGACCTGCTGGTCTGCATGCCTGCCATCCACGCCCAGCTTGATGTGAACCTCTACGGTTTCGTCAAATTTTGCTTTTGCTGTCTTCAAAACAAGATCAAGCGCTTCATTTACTTCGTATAGATTTGCCTTGTCTATCAGTTTTGCTGATTCTTTGTAAATTTTACCTCTTTTAGGCATTTTCGTTACCTCCTGTGGTTCCAACGGCTGAAAGCCTCCCACTTATCACTAACCTTCGACTACTATTCCCATGCTTCTTGCTGTGCCCTTGATCATGCTCGTGGCGGCCTCAAGGTCTGCCGCGTTCAGATCCGGCATTTTAAGCTTTGCGATTTCAGCTACTTGCTCAACAGTTAGAGTCGCAACTTTTTTCCTGTTTGGTTCCCCTGACGCAGCCGTAATGCCTGCCGCTTTTTTCAGAAGCACTGCAGCCGGCGGGGTCTTTGTCACAAATGTGAAAGACCTGTCAGCATACACTGTGATGACGACTGGGATGACCATCCCGGGCTGGTCGGCAGTCCTCGCGTTGAACTGCTTGCAAAAGTCCATGATGTTCACGCCCTTCTGCCCCAGAGCCGGGCCTACCGGTGGCGCAGGGGTTGCATTGCCTGCCGCAATCTGCAGTTTGATGTAGCTGTCAACTTTTTTTGCCATTTCGTATCCTCCTTCCCTGTTTTTTAACTACCAACTTCCATCTAAATCTTGTCTATCTGCCCAAACTCAAGCTCGACAGGCGTGTCTCTTCCAAACATGGATATTTTTACCCTCAAGGTTTGCTTCTCCATATTTACTTCTTCGACAACCCCCATGAAGCTTTCGAAAGGACCGTTAATAACTTTGATCGTGTCGCCAACGTCTATGTCCAAGTCGATATATATCTTTTCTATGCCCATCCTCCTCACTTCTTCATTGGTGAGGGGAATCGGCTCAGAGCCGTGCCCCACGAACCCCGTGACGCCTTGCGTGTTGCGCACAAGGTACCATGACTCGTTTGTGACTATCATCTTTACTATGACGTAACCGGGGAACATTTTTTTTGTTTTAACTTTTCGCTGGCCATTCTTGATTTCGACACGGTCTTCCGTAGGCACGACAATCTCGAGAATCAGATCCTGCATCCCCCTGTTTTCAACTATCTTTTCTATGTTGACTTTAACTTTGTTCTCATGGCCTGAATATGTGTGAACCACATACCATCTGGCTTCGCCTATGCTTCTTGCCCCGCCTCGCGCTTCAGCGATCGGCTTTGCAGGCTGGACTTCCACAGCCTGTTCAGGCAACTCAATACTTTCAAATTCTGCCATCATGCATCCTTTTCCGTTCTGCCCGGCCTATCCAATGTTGAGGCTAATGCCCAGCACCACTTTGAGCGCTTTTATTACGCCAAAATCCACAGCGCCGAAAAATATGGCGAAAAACGTACACGCCATAACAACGACAGCAGTGAAAGAGCCGAGTTCTTTTCTGGTGGGCCAAACTACTTTTTTCATTTCAGTCCTGACCCCGCGCATGTACTCGCTCGGGCTTGTGCGCTTCTTTGGTGCCGCTTGAGCCGGCTTTTTCTTTGCATCTTTTGTGTCTTTTGTATCTTTTGTATCTTTCTCCATGACTTCCCCTCAACTATTTTGTTTCTTTGTGCAATGTGTGCTTGTTGCAGAATTTGCAGTATTTGCTGAATTCGATACGATCCGGGTCGTTTTTCTTGTTTTTCATAGTGTTGTAGTTTCTCTGCTTGCACTCCGTACATGCCAGCGTGACTTTAACCCTCATTTCTGATAGCCCTCCGTTCAACTAAAATTCAGAGCTCTGGAAAAAGCTCTTCACATAAAAATCATCATAAGCCGCTTGAATAGAGTACCACACAAATGTGAAGATGTCAAGCTAAATTTCAATCTCCTCGGGGTCGTCTGATCCACATATGATTTTGTCTCGATTATCCGCACGAGATTCTGTCTCACTTATGCCGAGAAAACTTGTTGACAATGAGGAGTCCGCTTGTTAGGCTTGCCGACCAGATGCCG
>WRJK01000042.1 GCA_009782285.1 Clostridiales bacterium | reverse complement strand
AGATAAACCTGCTGCCGGAAAAATACTTCAGGACGCCACATATCGAGCTGCTGTCACACAGTGAACTGTGTGGGCGAATTGCCTTTCTTGAAAAAGAAATTCGGTCGTTGCTCAAGGAGGGATGCGGATGAAAATAAAGGACGCGTTTCATGTCTCAGACGGCAAGAGGATAGTTGCTGAAGAAGCTTACAAACACAAAGGGAACATGCCTTTCGTCGCAGCGCAAACAGCAAATGAAGGGATCATCAGGTATTCAGACGAAAACTGGCTAAAAGGATTTCAAAAAATGGGTGAATCTGTCATTGTGAGGAAGCCATGCATAACATGGACGAAAAACGGGTATGCTGGGACATTGTTTTACAGGGACTATCCGTTCTATCCGGGTGACGATTGCGGGGTTTTAGTGCCCCGTGAAGAATTCCGCGATAGAGTTAACATGAAATGGTTCGTTTTCGCTATGCAGGATTATATAAAGAGTTTTACGACGTCAAAAGGCACACAGGGTAAACTTTTCAAGGAGCAGATGAGTGAAATTGACATTGTTTTGCCTGAAAAACATGTCCAAGACGCTATGCTTGTCCAATATGAGCGGATAGATGAAATTCGCAGCAAAGCGGTTGAATTAAAGAAGATAATCGAAGAAACGATTTCCTCAGCTCCAGCGCACCAGACACAGGCATATTCGATTCAGATAAAAGACGCTTTTTCAATTGAAGGGGGGAATTCCGGGCTTACGGAAGAGGTGGTTTACAACCACAAGCCCAAAGGCGGCTCAAATGGCATCAGGGTCTACTCGGCAGCATCAAGAATTAATAGTACAATTTGGCACATAGACAAGGCTGCCACTAGTTCGTCCATGAGTCTAAAAACGTTTGCCGGCCCTGCGGTTATTGTTGCGAGAAAGGGACTAGCGGGAAAAGCACAGTATATCGACGACAAAGAGTTTGCCACTAACGACAACGTGTACGTAATAACACTGAAAGACACGTACTCAGAAGACATTGATTTGAATTGGTTTTCCCTCGTTTGCGAACACTATGCACAGCCATGCATATCCTCCAAGGATTTTAACGGGACACTATGCAAGGAGCAATTTCTGCTGTGCAATATAGCTTGTCCAAGTTTGTCAGAGCAACGCGAAACAGTTAAAATATATACTCGGCTGTTTAAAATGTACTACAAACTCCTCAATATCTTGGCGGTAATCGACAACGACACAAAAAACAGGAACGTTTTCAAGTCGCTTATTTCAGATTTGGCCCCTTTAGCTTAGGCAGCTTCGCAGGGTCGAAGGATCCGGCAGCGGCGTCTAGGTTCGTTTGTTTTGTTTCTGCCAGCTCTTTTCGGAGGATCGACACTTCCTTTGGCGCGTCGATGGCGATCTTGACTTTTTCTCCGCCGATTTCGAGCACGGTGATCTCTATGTTGTCGCCTAGCAAAAAGCTCTGTTTGGCTTTCCTGCTCAGAACTAGCATAACTACACCTCCCTCTTTACGCTTCGGTCCACAGGGTGGCGCATCGAATAGGCGGTGTCTTCCATTATGACCTGCTTCCCCAGCATTTTTTCAGGGTTGACGGTTATGGGGCATTTCAGGTTGACTGTTGAGTTTTTCCAGTCTTCATTGACCACTGCTATGACGTAATAGGCAAGAGGGGTGTCAGCCTCTGCCCTCAAGGTGTTCATGTCTTCTGCCGTCAAGACCGGCGTGTAGTTTTCTGTTACGTAGTGCGGGTTCACCAGCACGAAAGCAAGGTCTGGGTTTTCGAGGGACTGCAGGCAGAGCAGGCTGTCGGAGTCGTCGTAAAACTGGACGATGATATAGCTGGACAAATTCTCAAACCCGGCCAAGGGTTCGGGGAAATTTATTTTTTGGTTGTCAGCGACGTCCATTTCGCCGAAGTATTTGGTGTTTATCTTCATTTTTGCATCCTTTGCTTAAGCAATGTCAGGCCAACAGGTCAATGGCTGGCTCGAAGTTGGGGTTTGCGCTTGGCGGGACGTAGATGGGGTCGCCGACGAACTCAATTACTACCCTAGGGTGTTCGGCTATGGTGAATTCTATGTCAGCCGGCGTGAATTGGAATTCGCTCTGGGTTGTCTTCCAGTCGAAATTCAGCTTGTCCATCTCGTACTCGATCTGGAATTCACCGGGGATCCAGTCCATGTTCATGGGCTGCTCCGGTATGAATTTGATGTTGAAATCGTAAGACAGCGGCGCATTGAAGCGGTTTGCCGCAAGCTGAGGCATCGTGTCCTGGTCGAGGTGGATGTTCACCATCATGTTTCCCTCCTGCGCGTAAGTGGCCGTGGCTACCAGGGCACCCTGCTTGCCAAGGTTTGCTGATTCTTCCACGCTGGTTTTCGTGGTTGGGATGATGGAATTCCTAGCCTCAAAGGTGTCGATGTTGAGCTTGATGGGCCTGCTCTTGATTGACAGCCCTTTTTTGTCCCGGGTGATTTCAACCTCAGCTTGGGAGCTTTTCCTTTCTACCTGCGCCGGGGTAACCTTGTACTGAATCGAGATCGGGATGGTTCGTATCTCAATCAACGGTTTCATTTTTGCGACCTCCTTGTCATTGGAAAATATATTACCTCATAAAATCGATGAAAGACGGCGTCAGGATTTTAGTGCCGATTTCAAGGGATGCCCTATATACGTAATCAGCCATTTTAAGGTTGTTTATAGCCACTTCCATATCGATGAATTCCACGTTCAGTATCTTGCTGTTCAGGCTGTCGCTGTTCCTTTCGAGGACGGATTTCTGCTTTTGGAGGAAATTGTAGTCGGCGCCGACCCTAGTGACAGCCTTTAGCATGCTTTGGCGGTGATCCGTCAGCTTTTCCCAGAGATGGGTAGTGGCGTCGTAATCCAAAGGCTCTTTTTCAAGCTCGTCTGCAATGAGGCCAAGGGTCAGAATGAGGTTGTCTTCGGGGTTTTTGCCATAGCCTAGGAAATTGATGCCCGGTATCGACGTGTTGAAGGCGCTGCTGTCCTTTACTGCAGGCAGCCCGTTTGAGTCGATTTCAACAGTGAGCCCGAAACCCATGTCTATGTATATCTTCTCGTCGGCGAAGG
This sequence comes from Clostridiales bacterium, assembly GCA_009782285.1. Taxonomy (GTDB): domain Bacteria; phylum Bacillota; class Clostridia; order Peptostreptococcales; family Anaerovoracaceae; genus WRJK01. Next base: position 19,599 of record WRJK01000042.1, on the reverse strand, counting down.
CTTTGAGCTTTTCTTGGTTGGCGGGGTCTGTTATGTCGAGCCCCCTGAAGGTGAGCACCTGCTTGGGCGGCGTAGTCGACGTGTCTTCTGCCAGTTCAAAGGGAAGGGTCTTGGTGCTGCTGCCGCCGAAGAGGAATTTGTCGTCGAACTTGGCGTTGAGCGCTTCAATAGCGGTTCGTTGCATGGCCCTGAGCTCGTTGGCGAATATCATCCTGTCCTCCAAGGACCAGACACCGTTCCTGCCGGCTGTGAGGGTGACATGGGCGCTTTCTGCCATCTTTGATATCACCATCATGCTGGCGTCGATGCTGTCCATCGTGTCGAGGACGTCTTGGACGTTGTTGAGGTAGTCGTTGTTCTGCTGGAAATTCTTGCGGAGCTGGTAAGCCCTCGCGGCAGCGGCGGGATCCTCCACAGCGGAAAGGAAATTGCGCTTCGTTATTACCTGCTGGGTGGCGTGATCCATGCTTTCGAACACTTTGCCCAGCCTGCTGGTGTAAGAATTCATAACCATGCTTTGCGTGATCCTCATGACAAAAGACTCCCTTCTTTTACCTTCCCACTATCCCCATGCGGTTTATGAGGACTTCCAGAGCCTCGTCCAGAGTCGTCATGACCCTTGCGTTGGCAGCGTATGATTTTTGGAACCTTAGAAGGTTGACCCCTTCCTCGTCCATTGAAACGGAGGACAGGGAATTCCGCATTTCTTCGATTCCCATTATTACGTTGGTGCCGGCGCCCAGCGCCTTGGTTTTCGCACTGACTTCTTGGGCTGCAATGAGGCCGGTGTTTTTGAACATCTGCTCGAAAGTGCCTTTGAACAGGGGGTACCCGGCAGGGTTGTCGATGCCGTCGGTGGTAAAATTGAACGGGCTGTCCAGCTGCGATATTATGTAGAGCAGGTTGCTCGTGTCGCCGATGTAGTCGTCGCCGGGCAAGAACATGTTTTTCGACGTGGTCAGGTTGTAGGAGCCGTTTTTCCAGCCCTCGGCGATCTGAATGTTGGCGGCGGTTATCACCGTGCTCCCGTCATTTGTTTCAAACAGCGGATGATCGTCGAACAAAACCGGCGGAGTTGGGTTTGCGACCTTCGGCGCTTCGGCGGGGTCCCTCATCCAAAAAGGATCAGGTATGAAGGGCTGCCATGCCGGGTCGGCATAAGCATTGGCGCTGTTCATAGTCTCTGCGAAATCCCTTACGATCTGATCAAGGACGCTTTGGTAATACCCGATGCCGTTCAGGGTGTTCGGAGGATCGTCAAAGGCTCCCTTTGAGTTGAGCATGTCGAGTGCGCCTTTCAGCGCCCCGGTGGTGAACTGCAGCCCCGGGTTGCCCGGTATGGTATGAATCGGCAGGCCTGTCCTGGAATCGATGAGCCCGCTGGACGTGATGTAGGTTACCCTGTCCGGGTCTTCATCGTCGGGGATTTGCTCCACTCTCAGCGAAGCGAAGTCTTTTCCGTCAAGCAAAGTCCGCTGGTCCAGGTCGAGGGGCGGGGCGTTGTCGCATATAAACGCCACTTTGCATATCTCGATGCCTCTTTTCGCTAGTTCAGGGTCGGGGTCGGGATAATATGTGACGTCGATTTTCATGTATGTTGAAAGCTTGTCGAGCAGCAGGTTCCGTTCGTCCCGCATCTCAAGGGCAGGGTTGCCGAAAACATCGCATTCCCTTATGTTCTTGTTGAGCAGGGCGAGGTTTTCCAGTATCTTGTTGACTTCTGGGACGGCACTGTCCTTCAGCAGGAACTCTTGGTAGTCGCGGACTTCGGTGAGCTGGCGCGAGTACTGGTTGAACATTTTGACCATCGACTCTGCAGTGGACCAAACGGTGGTGTCGATGGTGACTTCGCCGGTTTGGGTGGAGTACACCTGCAACTGGGTCCTGAAATCTTCCATGGCTTTGTTCAGGGCTTCGTACTGCACTTCGTCGAAGATCCTAGCTATGTCGCTTAGAGCGGAGAGCTGGGAGTCGAGTTCGCCTATATTTGCGGCCTCCCGCCTGAAACGCGCGTCAAGGAACGGATCCCTTAGCTGCGCCACCCTGGTTACGTTGACGCCCCGCCCTATTGCCACGTTGTTGTACGGGGCGTACCTGTCCAAGTAGTTCGCAGACGGTATGCTGTTAAGGTCGAGCCGCTGCCTCGTGTACCCCGGCGTGTCCACGTTGGATATGTTGTTCCCCGTCAGGTCGAGGGCTTTCTGAGCCATCATAAGGCCGCTGAAAGCGATGTTAAAACCGTAAAAAGTTGAGCGGAGCATAGTGCAGTTTCCTTTCTCTTCTTATATCAGGCTTTCGTGGGCGTGAAGCGGGCGGGCGGCGTTTTTTGCTCTTTCCCGCCGTTTTTGTCGTAAGTTGCCGCTCCTTCAAGTTTTTCAAGAAGCGCGGAAATGCTGGCAAGGTGCAGGTCGATGTATCGCTTCGTGCCTGATACCGCTTCTTTGAGCTCGGATGATTTTGCCGACAGTTCATCATAGAGCAAATCAAGGGTTTCCCGTTCAGGTGTCTCAAACTTGTCGATTATTTGCTTGAAAGTGAGGCCGGCTGCCCCAAACTGCCCCTGCAGCTTCTCCCTTTTGTAGTCGAGCCCTCGCATTTGAAGCAGGTACGCCTGCTCGTCGTTCATGTACTGATCCAATAGGGTAACGTCGTTCTCGGCTATGGCTCCGAGTTTCTTGTTTTCAAGGCATATTATGTCGTCAAAGAGGCCGAGCGTCTCATGTATCAGTCCGCAAAACGAGTCGCAGCCGCCCCGGTTGAAATTACTCATGGTTTACCTCATGGCTGTCCAGCAGCATTTTCCTGATGATGTCAGGTATGTTCACGTCGTATTCGCCAAGGGCTGCCTGCTGCCTCAAGTCGTCCAATTTGTACTCAGGCGCCCCTGCCATTATTTCTGAAACAATGTTTTTCCTGAGTTGGGCGATGAATTGGGCATCCGGGATGTCTGAACCCCGGCTGGGCGCAATGGTTATTTTGTCACGGCCTTCAGGTTTTGCCGCAGCCTCTTGCAAACCCCTGTTTTCGTTGGGGTTTTGTTTCCGTGCAATGTTTCTGTTGCCGGAAACAATATTTTCTGGTACAATTTTCATCTCTCTCTCCCTCATAGATATTTCTTTATATATTCTTACGATAAATATATCGGCAGAGAGTTTGTTTATTTAAGCAAATATTGACAAAAAAAACTATTCGCTCCACATGATGTCGACTTTGTCGCCGTCCAATACAGAGTCTGTGTAGGACGCTGAGCTGCCGTTGATCGACAGGATCAAGTCGCCTCTCGCTTTTTTCGTGTCTATGTCCACAAAATTGAGCATGTCGATAAAAAGCGGGGGTTCGCCGTCGTTTACAGGGATATCTTTCCAGTCGCCGTTGACGCATATGCGCATGACCCGCACATCAGGCTCTGCATCCGGCTCTTCAGCCGGCGGCTCGGGTGCCGTATCCGGCACTTCGGCCGGCGTCACGGGCTCTGCTGCCGGTTCTTCGGCCGGCGTCACGGGTGCTATATCCGGCGGCTCCTCAAAAATGCCGCTTGCCGCGTCAGAGGCGGGGCGCTCGCTGTCAAAGGACACCATGACCCTGTCCCCGGCCCGTACTTGATAGTCTTTTCTGACTTTTTTGTCGTTTACCGTGACGCTCAGGACCGCCCCGTCGAATGCTGCGCAAATGCCGGAAACCGAAAGCTGCGGAGGCTTGCCGTCCTGCGCGAACAGGACTATTATTTCATCCCCCTGCCTTACCGGCGTGTCAAGGGCAGCACGTTCTTTATTGACAAATATTTCACCCGGCACAGGAGGGATTCCCCGTGCGGTCTTTTTCTCGTTGTTCAGGTAATACGTGACGGTGGCAGGCGTCCGGCCCATCAGATTCGACGCCTTTATCCCGGCCAGGAGCAGGGCGTCGAGTACTTTTACGTTTTCGCTGGCGGGGAGCATGAGCTTTTCCCCGTTGACCGTGAGCGAGAAAAGGTCATGTACATGGGTGAGCCTTGAGGTTGCGCCTATGCCGAGGGGCGTCACGTATTCCGGTGTCAGCAGCTTGTCGGTGTGGAGTGCGATGTTCCGGTACGGGCGCCTGCCCCCAAGAGTCACATGGTCTTCAGGGATGCCCAGCTTGCCGGCCATTTTCAGGGGCAGGCCTGGGATTTGGCTGCCTCCTCCAACCAAGAAGAGCGCAGTGGGCGGGCCGCCGTTGATTTTTACTATGTTTTCTGCCACCGCGCTGCAAAGGCTGTCCAGCACAGGGTCTATCACGGCTAGGACGTCTTCTTTGGAGCAGGAGCGGCTCAGCCCCATTATGTCCGTAAAAGTGATTAAGCTGTTTTCTTTGGACAGCTTGAACTTGATCGATTCGCCTGTGTCGAAATCGACCAAGTAGCTTTTCATCAGGCACTCCGTGACTTCGTCACCGGCGAAGGTCACCATGTCGTAGGCGACGATGCTGCCGTTTTTGGAGATGCCTATGTCGGAAGTCCCTGCGCCAATGTCTGTTATGGCAATGTTGAGGAGGCGGACGTCCTGCGGGACTACAGCGTTTATTGCTGCAATAGGTTCCAGCGTAAGGCTTTCGACAGTAAGCCCGCACAGGGCGGTGACCGAATAGAGGCTCCGTATGACGCTGAAAGGCAGAAAAGCCGCGATTATTTCAATGACGATGTGGCGGCCCCTGTGGCCGAGGGGAGTGGCGAGGGGGTATCCGTCGAGCTTATAGCTCACCACGTCGTAACCGACGCAGGAGTAGGTGTCCAGAAGTTCGTCGTCCGGGGAGAATTCGTCAAGCGCTGCGCTTATTGCGCTGAATTCAAGGGACCTTATCAGTTCGGAAGTGATTTTCTTGTCCTCGTTCATACCTTGTTCAAAAGTCGTGCGGAGGGTTTTCAGGGAGCGCCCGGCGGCGGCTATCGAAACCTTGGTGAGGTTCATGCCGTTCCTTTCGCCAAGGGCCTCTTTGATTTCTGACGCTGTTTTTGCGACAAGGGCGATGTCCTCTATCTGTCCGTCGCGCATGGCGCGCTTCTTGTGGAAGCGCTGTTCGTAGTCGAACACTGAAAAAGAATCGTCGGTGACTGTGCCGAGTATGCCTACAACGGAGCGCGTCCCAATGTCAAGAGCAAAGACTGTATCGTTCACTTGCTGCCTCCTTCTGTCAGAGCCTGTTTAAGTGTGCTTTCAAAACCTGCGATATGCCTTCGCATGGCGCTTGCTTCGCTACCGCGCCAATGTTGAAAGCGACCATAGGCATGCCGTACACCACGCAGGATTCCTCGTCCTGCCCAATGGTGAATGCGCCGTTCTTCCTCATGTGAAGGAGCCCTTCAGCACCGTCCTTACCCATCCCTGTCATTATTATGCCCACTGAATTCCTGCCGGCTGTTTCCGCAACGGAATGGAACATCACGTCTACGGAGGGGCAGTGGCCGCTGACTTTTTCACCTTTGAAGCACTTTACGGCATAGTACGTCCCGGAATGCACTACCTGCATCTGCAGGTCGCCTGGCGCGATGAGGCAGAGCCCCTGCTGCACACGGTCCCCGTCCTTCGCTTCGCGCACTTCCATGGGGCATATGCCGTTCAAGCGGTCAGCGTACATCTTGGTGAACCCGGGGGGCATGTGTTGGACAACCACAATGCCGGGAGTGTTTTTGGGGAGGCCCTTTAGCACCACCAGCGTCGCCTCGGTGCCTCCTGTGGAGGCGCCGATAGCTATGAGGACCGACTTTGACCGCATACCGATTATGGCAGACTGCGGCACCTGTGCTTGTACAGTTTGCGCGGCCAGCCTGCCGGGGCTGCGCAGATGTGCGTTTTTTGCGATGGCTATTTTGTCGGCAAGTTCTTGGATGAACCTTTGAGGCGCACCCGGAACGTCTGCGTCGGGTTTTTTCACGAAGTCCACGGCGCCTGCCGAGAGGGCGTCAAACACGTTCATGTTGACAGCGCTCACCAGTACGACCGGAACCGGGAAATCAGACATGATGAGCCGGAGGAGCTCGATCCCGGACATGCCCGGCATCTCTACGTCCAGCGTGACCACGTCAGGCTTTATCCGGGGTATGGCATATTTCGCTTCAAGGGCGTTGGTCGCATACCCGACTATTTCAATAGAGGGGAACGCTGAAAGCTTATCTGTCAGGAACCTCCTGAAAAAAATGGAATCATCAACGATGAGCACACGGGTCTTCATAATAATCCCCCCTTTTTCAAACCTTTCGGAAAGTGGCGGGCATCAGGTACTTGAAAGGCGAAGTCGCCTTGTTCAGGGTTTCAGAGTGCCCAATCAGCAAATAGCCGCCCGGGTTGAGGACGTTGTAAAATCGCTGCACCAGCGCGTCCTTTGTCTGCTGGTCGAAATAAATCATAACGTTGCGGCAAAAAATGACGTCGAACGTCGTTTTGAATTTAATGGGGTCCATTAGGTTGAATTCTTTAAAAACGATGTTGTCACGGAGCTGCTTTGTCACCGTGTACTCGCTGCCAGACTTGGTAAAATACTTCTTTTTCCACGCCTCCGGCAGCTCTTTCAGGGATTCCTCGCTGTAAGTGCCAGCCTTGGCTGTCTTTAGCACCCGCTGCGAAATGTCCGTTGCAAGCATGCGGATGTCCCATTTTTGGGGCTTTTTGCCAAAGAACTCGCAAAGTATGATCGACATGGTGTAGGGCTCTTCGCCGGAAGAGCACGCGGCGCTCCAGATGCCAGGGCTGCGGTTCCTTGAACTCTTTTCAACTTCGGGAAGGATTACGTCGCTGAAAAATTCAAAATGAGAATTTTCACGCATGAAAAAAGTATGGTTTGTAGTAACCCTGTTTATCAAAACATCAAGGTCGTTCTTTGATTTTGTCTTCAGAATGTGGTCGACGTACTGAGTGAAGTTTGAAAAACCCATGTCCGTTATGGTCTTTCCAAGCCTTCCCTCGATGAGGTTTTTCTTGTGAGTCAGATTGATGCCGTAATCATTTAAAATAAAAGCAGTCAACCTTACGAAATCATCCTGTTTTATTTCCAACATGGCAGTTCCCCCGTGGAATTATTTCAGCAGCAGCTCGCAATCAAGGAGCAGGTAGACGACGTTGTTGATATGGGTGATCCCGTTTACGAACTCTTGGTTGTTGTTTACGGGAGGCTCGGAAATGGCGTCGTCAGGGATGTCTATCATGTGCAGCACCTTGTCGACAAAAAGCCCTATTGAATTGTCGTTAACTGAGATCACGATGATGCAGGTCTCTTTTTTGTGATCCGAGGCGGGATGCCCCATCCTGAGCCTAGCGTCCATTATAGGGATGATCTGGCCGCGGAGGTTGATGATCCCCCGAATGTAGTCAGGAACCCTCGGAAGATGAGTAATGAAATGCTCGTTGATGATTTCGATAACGTAGTCGGACGGTATCGCAAACCCGAGCCCGTTCGACACAAAGGTGAGGTATTTTCTTGAATCAGAGACGACTTCTACAGCAGTGTTGTCATCTTCGTAAAACATGTCGTTTTGATCCGCTTGGTTTGACTGGATTGTTTGAGCCATCATTTCAGTTACCTCCTTCCCTGCCGGCTATATCCTGCTTACGGCAGCTTCGTACAGACTGGGGATGTCCAAAATGATGCTGATGTTCCCGTCGCCCAGGATCGTGCATCCGGCTATGCCCAGTTTTTTAATATTGAACGCGTACAGGTAATTTGGCAGGGGCTTCACGACCACCTGCTGCTCGCCGAGCAACCTGTCAACGAACAAGCAATATGACTTGTCGCCCGCCTCGATCCAGATCACGATCCCGTCTTCTACGGAAGTCACATCGGTCTCTAGGCCATAAAATTCGTGGAGGCGCACTACGGGGTAGAAGGATTCCATCCTGCAAATCATTTCGCCGCCGGCGGAATCGTATATGATGTCTTGGCTCGCCACCTTGAACGACGACCTTATGTTGTGGAGGGGTATGGTGAAGATAGAGTCCCCCACGACAATTTCCATGCCGTCCACGATAGCCAAGGTGAGTGGTATGTTGAGGGTTGTCGTTGTTCCTTTGCCGATTTCGGAGGTCATGCTCACGACGCCCCCGACTTTTTCTATGTTCTTTTTAACTACGTCCATCCCAACGCCCCGCCCAGAGAATTCTGTAACATTTTCGTTAGTTGAAAACCCTGGTAATAGCAAAAGCTGCAATATTTCTTTCTGAGAGTACTCGCTTTCCGACTTCACCAAAAGGCCTTGGTTTTTCGCCTTTTCGAGCACTTTTTGAGCGTTAATCCCTCGCCCGTCGTCCTCAATCGAGATGATTACCTCGCCTCCGGTATGATGGGCAGACAAGGTGATTGTCCCTGTTGGATCCTTCCCCGCTTCAATCCTTTCCTCGGCGCTTTCCTCAATGCCGTGATCCATAGCGTTCCTCACCATGTGCATTATCGGGTCGCCGATGCTGTCCACTATGGTCTTGTCGACTTCGGTGTCTGCGCCCACGACCACCAGCTTCGCTGGCCGGTCTAAGGCTTGGCTCATGTCGCGCACGATTCGGTTCATCTTTTGGAACACCCCGGAGACCGGAACCATCCGAATCGACATTACCGTGTCCTGAAGGTCGTCAGTCAGTTTGCGGAGCTGGCGCGCCGACTTTGTGAAGCTGTCGAGTTTGAACCCCTGTATGTCCGGGGACGAGGTCACCATTGATTCGGTTATGACTATTTCGCCGACGATGTCCATCAGTTTGTCCAGTTTTGTAAGGTTCACGCTGATGAGGTTCTGCTTGCCGGGGTGCGCCCCGGCCTGTGCAGGCACTTGCGCTTGCGCCTGCACAGGCCCTCCCTTTAATGGTTCGGCTTTGGCGGGGGCGTTGTCTCTCGACGCCTCCACCGCCGCAATTTCGGTTTTAGCGGTTGCAGGGCTTTCGGCAGGGCCCTGCTCAGGAGCCTCGACGCTTTCCAGTTCCAGCGACTCGTAAGCCCTGACGTTCAGCGACGACTCAACAATGCCTATGGCAATGTCCAAATCTTCCTTCGTGTCGAAATACAGCATGAAGCCCTGCTCTATTATCTGGGTTGCGGTGGACTGGTCGGTTTCTATGCCCGCAGGTTCAAAAGCGTCTATGTGGCACTCGTCCTTTATCGTGTTGACGAGCATGAACGACCTAAGGTTTTCCATGCCGACTCCTTCGTCGAAGAAGACCTTGATGCAGAACCGGCTGCTGCCTGGCGCAGCATTGGCAGTATTGGCAGCCTGCGGGTTGTTTTCTTCGCTTTCGCCTGCCATGGCGTTTTGCAGTGAAGCCAGCATTGCTTGGATTTCATTCGTCAGGTCGCCTATGTCGTCCGAAAGGGGCTCGTTGTTTTCGATGTTGCCTATCTGGGCTTTTATGAAATCGCTGGCGCGGAACAGGGCGTTGAAAAGATCGTGCCCGATTTCGTTGTGACCGCCGTTCTCACGCATAAAAAAGAACAAATTTTCAACTTGGTGAGCAAGGGTGCTCAAGGGCGTAAACTGCATCATCGCCGAAGAGCCTTTTATTGTATGCATGATGCGGAAGATTTCATTTATGTTCTCCACGCTGAACGTTCCCGCGTTTTCCGCTTCCAACAATATCCCGTCCAATTGCTCTACCATGGTATTCGTCTCATACAGATACATTTCGAGCATATTCTGCATACCGTTATCCATTAAGTTCCACCACCTTAATCATAATCGAAGCTTTTTGAGCGATCGTTTTCACTGTTCGGCTAAATCTTACGGTAATATTTTAGCATAATAATCAGAAGTTGTATATATTAAATTGTAAAATTAAAGTAACAGTAAATTTCTTTCGTTGCAATCCATGCACGAATATGATAACATTTATGTTAGATGAGAGGGGGCAAATGGGGATGGTAAACTATACCGGGTGCCAAGCAAAAAGCAAATTCGTTGAGAAGTGCGATGCCCTGTACGTCTGGCACAAAGACCCGCTTTTCCGGATGGCACTGGGCGCTGTGGGCGGGGACAGGATATGGGCGCTGGCGCTGCTTGAAAAAACCATGACGACGGCATACAGGAGCATCGACAAATTCGACAGCGAAAAATCAGAGCGCACCAAATCCATCATGACGGCCATCCTTCAAAGCCTGATAAACGAAATATTCCTTGAAACCTGGGAGAAAATGGGGCTAACGGGAGAACAAGCTGAACTCCCGGCTTCTCTCAAAGACAGGTTTGACGTGGACCAGATACTGATACGCAACGAATTCACGGCCGAACTGGCGAAATACGTGGAAAAACTCGCAAACACCGACAGGGATATCGTCTTCATGCGCTATTTTGCGGGTTTTCCTGAAGAAGAAATAGCACATCACCTTGGATGCAGCCTAGAGGACGCCGAAAGCCGTGTTTTCAAGGTCAAGCAGAAAATCGCAGCAATGATAAAAGAAGGGTAGCAGCCACCGCATGTCAACTTTCAACGCAGAACAGGGAAAGACGCTTGGAAAGATGTCAGACCTTGTAATGGAATACATCTCCCAGTTCATCGCACGGGATTTCTTTGAGGCCTATGAGAAGGCCAGCAGGCCGGATCACCATGAATTCGTGCCCTCTGAATTCGATGAAAAAATTTACAAGAAAACTGTGAACCTCTACCGGAAATGTACGGGGCAAAACAACAGAACCCTGCGCAGCGCGGCGTTTTTCACCGCAGCGCTGATATGCTTGTCATGTGTCGCGTTCACAGTGCTTGTTTTGTCGGACGGTGCCCTCCGCCATGAGATCTTCAGTTCGGCATTGTCGCTTTTAAGCAGGTTTTTATAACTATTAGTTTGGAAAGGGTGAGAAAAATGAGAAAAAAACTTTCATTGGCGCTGGTGCTGGCGCTTTTTGCATCTATGCTTGCCGCGCCTTGCGCACACCAAAGCGGGAAAGCCTACGGCTCCCACTGGGCGGACAGCTATCTAAACAAACTGGTGGGAAGCAACATCATGAGGGGCGACGAATACGGGAATTTGAACCCGGACAGAAATATCACAAGAGCTGAATTCACGGCAATGCTAAACAGGGCGTTTGGGTTTTCGGAAAACAAAGGATCGGCGTTTTCAGACGTGGACAGGGAGGCGTGGTACGCGGACGACATTTCTTTCGCGTCGTACCAAGGGTATTTCCAAGGGACGGGCAGCGGCGCCAACCCGAGCGGCAACCTGACCAGGGAAGAAGCGGTCACCATGATTTGCAGGGCTCTCAAGATAGAGCCGGATCCCATCGATTCGCTGGTGTTTGCGGACAGCAGGAATTTTGCCGCTTGGAGCAAGGGCTACATCAACGCCGCCACGGAAAAGGGGATGATATCCGGGTACGGCGACAACACCTTTAAGCCGGGAAACCCGATAACCAGGGGGGAAGTCGCCAAGATACTGTCAGAGGTATCCGGGCAGATAGTGAACCAGCCGACGCAAGCGACCCTTGGCTATGTGAACGGCAACGTCACCCTGTCAAAATCAGGCGCAGGGCTGGCAAATACTGTAATAGCCGGGGATCTTTACATAACCGAAGGCGTGCTTTCGGGGTTTGTGTTCCTTGACAACGTCACCGTCCTCGGGACGATCTACATAAGCGGCGCAGGCGAAAGCAACCTGGCGGGCAGCAGCATCGTCATGACCGACTGCAGCGTAAACAACATCATCATAGATCTGAACCACAACAAAAAAGTCAGCATTATCGCCCAGGGAAACACCGAGATAAAAAACACAGTCGTGAAGAGCAACGCATACCTAGAGGAAAACAACGCCAAGTCGTCTGCGTTCAACGACATACAGCTGAAGGGCCCGGTGGGGACGAAGCTGGACCTATCGGGAGAATTCACCGAAGTCAGGCTCATGGCCCCAGGCAACGCGGTCAGCCTGAACAAGGGGTACATTGATAGCTTCGTTTCGGACGAGGAAGCGGTAGGGGGCAGCCTGTTCCTCGAAAAAGGAACGGAACTGGGCGAACTTTACATTGACGGCAGCGCCACAGTCACAGGGACAGGCAAAATCGGCTATGCGAGCATTGGAGCAAACGGGGCGGTCATAGCGCAGATGCCCGACGAAATCTACATCAAGCCGGGCTACACAGCCACGATCAACGGCAAGGTGATGGGCTACCTTGAGGCAGAGCTTGAAAACGCGACGCCGAGGATAGCAAACGGATACCCCAAGGCAGAAGACATTACGTCAAACACCGTGAACGGGCAGGCGACAGGGAACAAGCCGGGCACCATCTTCTGGGCAGTGAAGGAGCAGGGGGGCGACACCCCCACGGAAGAAGCGATGAGGGCGCCCAAAAATGACGAGTTCATAATCCAATCGGGGAACATGCCACTGGCCATGTCCGTGATCGACGCGGAGTCGGAGCTGTCAGCGAAAATATCGGGCCTTCAAAACGGTGGGGACTACGAGCTTTTCGTGATGCTGGTGGATTCAAAGGACAAAGCCTCAAGGGTGCGTTCGGTGGATTTCGAGACGCTGGACAAGGTCAAACCCGCGTTCCTTTCAGGATTCCCGAAAGGGAGGGCAGTGTTCAAGGAAGGGGAATTTACCGAGGACGGCGTGGCCATCAGCCCCAATGCGCATTCGCTGGACGTGGACGTGGTCTCGACAAAGGACTGCACCGTGCGTTGGGCAATCCTGCCTGACAAGTTCACACCCCCCGCGCCGGAGAATTTCTTTGCCGGGAAAATTGCCGGGGCGCTGGACACGGGTACGCTTTCCGCCAGCGGAAACACCGTTACGACATTCAGCATAGGGGGGCTTGAGGAGGATACCCCCTACGAAGTCTACTTGGGGCTCGAAGACGCAAGGGGCAATGTTTCCGGCATTGCGAAAGTGGCGCTTCGGACAGTGGACATTACCCCGCCGAAATACGAGGTGCCATATCCGATGCTGGGCACGGTATCGGAAAAAAGCATAGAAATCAAGTACATGACGGACGAAGCGGCGACGCTTTACTGGGCACTGCTCGCCAGGGGCAGCAGGTTCCCTCCAGGGGTGCCGGAAGGAGGGACAGTAACCAACAGCCTGGGCGACATAGTATCCTACTGGACTACCGAACCGGCCAAGCAAGCTGTTATAATAGGGAGCACTGCAGTCAAGAACGGGAACGTGAAGACCACGGCAAAAAAGGAAGGCAAGCTTGCGCTCACCGGCCTTGACCCGGAAAAATCCTACGACCTTTACATGGTGGCGGTGGACGCTGCGGGGAACAAGAGCGTCGTGGGGAAAATGGAGGTTTCGACGCTGAGCGTGCTTCCGCCAACAGCGAAAATGGCTTTTGACGAAGCCGTGACTTTGCCTGGAGGCGACCCGCCTGTGGGCAGCGTCATCATGATCGCGTTCAACAAGCCAGTCAAAGCCGGAAAGAAAGACGAGCCAGCCCTTGACCTAATAAAGATGACGGCAGACAGGCTGGCAGGGTATTTCTCGCTGTACAAGATAAACCCGTCGGGGCATCCTGACGGCCCGCGTACAGAAATACAGATCGATTTCGAGAACGTGACTGTCAGCGAGGACTTGGGCTACACGGTCGTCAATTTCCTGACCACGGGGATTGAAAGCCCTTCCCCCGAGGCGGCGGTTCAGATGGAAAGCGGCGGGAAATACTATTTCGAGCTAAACAACATAATGGACATGTCAAACCTTGCCATGAGGCCAAACACGGGCGCAGGAACCACAAGGCTCCAGGATTTCCGCATGAAAGCGCCTTTCGTCAACCTCCGCAACGTGGCAGCCACGAATGGGGCGTACGACCTGCTGTTCGACGTGGACCCGCAGATGACCGACGCTGCGGAGACGCTGCTGTACGACAACGTTTTTGAAACCAGCAGGAAGATAACCTTCAACCTCTACCGGGTCGACGACAGCCTGACCAACCCGGAGATTGCTAACGGGACGCTGATTGACAGTGGGCTGACCATGGAAGCGGGGAACTACTACTACGCCATGCAGAGCTTGCTGCAAAGCGGGAGGATGCAGATTTTCAAGGAATTGAAGAAAATAAGGTACGGAATAGTGATCACGGCCGTGGACGGCGACACCGAGCGGTCGCGCTGGGACGGGAGGATAACTTTCTCTGTTCGGGGCCTTTCAGGGGAGACTGACGCTATGAACGCGCTTGTCTACCACGGCAACGACCCGTCAATGGACTTCGCGGCGTTCATGGGCACGGAGGACGCCGAGGGGCTATCCGTGGTGAGCGACCCTGCAAAGTTCGACAGGGTGATATATTTTCAGGACATGACCGCGCCGTTGTTCGTCCATCCGCCTGAAAAGAACCCCTCGTTTGTAGCGGGCGACAGCACGATACAGATGAGCGTAGTCCTTGACAAGCCCGGAACTGTCTATTGGCTTGCGGCGCCCGTTGCCAGCGTGAGCGATCCAAGCGTTGTCACCGCAGACCAGCTTATGAACGGGACCTACAGGCCGGCGGGGTACAAGTCGGGCAAGTTCGACGTGCCCAGCGGCAATGCTCAGACGAACGATTTCATCCGGGGGCTGGTTCCGAAGCCCAGCGGCGGCGGCGATTCGGTTTACTACGTGTTCTATCTGGCCAGATCGAACGCTGCATCCTCAATCAGGTACGAAGAGGTGAAAATGGACACGGTCATCAAACCTGTGTTTGCGTCAGGGTACCCGAGGGGGGGCAGCCCCGGGAACAAGAGCGCCACAATGCTTACTCAGCTGGCAAAGGACTCGCCTGACGCCATAGTGTACTGGGCGGCATACAGGAGCGGCACTTGGCCCAATGCGACGGGAAGCATGCCTGACGCCGGCACGATAAGCCAGGCAGGGCAGTCATCAGGCGGCATGACGGACTGGGGGAACTTCACCATTGCCGGCGGGGAAATCCCGCCCCTGAACACGACAATGGTCAAGAATCTGCTTGAAGGCGTATATTACGACGTCTTCCTGGTGGCAAGGAACCCGCTCAGCGACCCCACGGAGGACGCATGGACGAGCGTGGTTCAAATCGACCCGCCGCTGACAGCCCTCGACGCGTCGCCGCCGCAGATAGAGCCCGGTTCCACGTCGTTCAGCAAATACCCTATGCCCGGTTCCACGGAAGTCCCAAGAAAGTACAGCGGGAGCATAACGGTCTCCTTTACAAAGCCGCTCTACTACAAGCTGACTGCCACAGGCTCTGCAAGCCCCCTTGTTACAGGGGTGCTGACGGAGAAAAACAGTGATGGCGCACTGCGCTACTTGACAATCACCACAGGGACTTTTTCGATCAGGGCCATTGATTCCCAAACAGGGTCGCCGGACACGTCGCCTATAAACACCTTCACCATCGATTTCAACGACGTGGTCCCCAATTCCACGATATCGCTCAACCTGCTTGTCGGCGGAGGGGGCGGCGCAGACGACGCAGGGTATTTCAAGATGACGTTCATTGAGGACAGGAATGATTACGAGAGCAGTTACTGGAAAGTCGAATTTGCCGCAAAACCATAATCCAATAATTGCACATTCCAAAACTATACTATATAATATGTTATATTAATATAACAAAAGTTCTTGTCCTTTGTGATTAAACATAGTATAATACTTGTGTGTATAACCAGCGGTTAAAATGAATACAACGAAAGGGGGCTTCGATGGACTGGCTAAATGATAACTCAATGTTACTTGCGCAGAAGACGCTTGACGTATCGTGGGCAAAACAGAAAGCGGCCCTAAACAACATTGCCAATGTAGACACGCCCGGCTTCAAAGCAAAGTACGTCTTGTTTGAAGACGAGCTCAGAAGCAGATTAAGCCGGTTCAGCGGCCTTGCCGCCGTCAGGAAAAGCGATGTCAGGGAGGCGATACTCGGTTCGCGGATGCGGATCCGGCAGAGCGACGAGGAAAGCATCAGGGCCGACGGGAACAACGTGAACCTGGATGTGGAGGAACTGGAAATCGCAAGGAACACGTACCAGTACGAATTTGCGTTGAGGCAGGTCAACGACCAGCTTTCAAGGTTAAGAATCGCTATTGAAGGAAGATAAAACTTTTAGAGGAGTGTTAATTAAAAATGGCAAAGATTTTGATTGTTGACGATGCTTCTTTTATGCGAATGATGATAAAAGACGCGCTGCAAAAAAATGGTTACGACGATCTGCACGAAGCCGCAGACGGTGCCCAAGCAGTTGAAAAATACGATGAGATAAACCCGGACATCGTTTTTATGGACATTACGATGCCGAACATGGACGGGCTTGAAGCACTGAAAGCGATCAAGGGGAAACACCCTGAAGCAATAGTGGTAATGTGTTCCGCGATGGGGCAGGAATCAATGGTGATCGAAGCAATAAAAACAGGCGCGAGGGATTTTATCGTCAAACCATTCAAGCCGGACAGGATAATGAAAGCTCTAAACGCGCTGAACATGTAGAGAGTAGTATGGGGTGAAAATTTGAAGAGGATAACGGATAACGTAGTAGCCGTGTTTGTGGTTATTGTCGTTTTGCTTCTTATTTTTCCGTTGAAACCGTTCATCCTGGACATGATGTTTATCATCAGCATCACGGTGTCGCTCATAGTTTTGCTGATAACGATGTATATCAAGGAAGCGTTGGAATTTTCTATATTTCCATCGCTCCTTCTGATTACGACGCTGTTTCGGATATCACTGAACATCTCGTCGACCCGGCTCATACTGACGAACAAGGGCGAAGCCGGGATGGTCATCAAGTCCTTCGGGACTTTCGTGCTGCAAGGCAATGTAGTGGTGGGTGTCATCATATTCCTCATCATAGTACTGGTTCAGTACATAGTGATCACCAAAGGCGCCGAGCGCGTGGCAGAAGTCGCAGCTAGGTTTACCTTGGACGCCATGCCGGGCAAGCAGATGGCCATAGACGCAGACCTGAGTTCCGGCTTGATCAACGAAGGCGAAGCCAGGGAACGCAGGTACAAGATACAGAAGGAAGCGGACTTCTACGGTTCCATGGACGGCGCGACGAAGATAGTCAAGGGCGACGCGATAATGTGCATCATCATAGTGCTGATCAATTTCATCGCGGGGAACATAATAGGCATAGTGCAGGGCGACATGGCGTTTGCAGACGTGCTGCAAGTGTATTCGATAGCGACCATAGGCGACGGCCTCGTGTCCCAGCTCCCTGCGCTGATGATTTCCACCGCCACAGGCATGGTCGTCACCAGGGCGGTGTCGGACGGCAGCCTGAACATAGACGTCACGACCCAGTTCATGGCGCAGCCAACGGTCCTGATGATCGCAGGCGGAATAATATTCCTGATGGTAGCAATTCCGGGCGGTCCTGTGATCCAACCGATACTTTTAGGCATAATACTGCTGTTGTTCGGCTATCGGCTGAAAAGGGCAGAAAAAAAGAAGAAAACAGAAGCCAAAATGCAGGAAGAGGCCTTTACCCCGGAAGAGTTCGACGAAAACGCCTACTTCAAAGACATAAACAACATATACTCGCTTTTAAGCATCGAACCCATAGAAATGGAATTCGGCTACAGCCTCATCCCTCTGGTCGATGAAAACAGCGGAGGCAACCTGATCAACAGGATAGTCATTTTCAGGAGGCAGTACGCACAGGAGATGGGTTTCGTGGTGCCCTCCGTAAGGCTCAGGGACAGCGCGTCGCTCAATGCGAACCAGTACCTCATCAAGATGAAGGGCGAGCCCGTTGCGAGGGGCGAAGTGCTTGTGGACTACTATCTTGCCTTGGAGCCGGCGGACCCCGCCGGGGAAGTGGACGGCATCGAGACTGTGGAGCCAGCCTACGGCATACCCAGCAGGTGGATCACGCTGGACAAGAAAGAGCTTGCGGAAATTTACGGGTACACCGTGATAGACCCGCTTTCGGTGATGCTCACCCACCTGACCGAGACGATAAAAAGGAACCTGCACGAGCTCCTGACTAGGGCGGAAGTCATACAGCTCGTAGAAAACGTGAAGAAAGCGTCGCCTGAGCTAGTCGAAGAAGCGATACCGAACATCGTCTCTTACGGCAGCCTGCAGAAAATACTGTACAGCCTTCTGAAAGAAGGGGTGCCGATACGGGACATGGGAACCATACTTGAAACAGTGGTGGATTCGGCAAACACCACAAAAGACATGGACGTCATCACGGAAAACGTTAGGATGGCACTCAAACGCACGATAACCAGAAAATTCAATGAAAACGGCCAAATCAAAGTCATTACCTTGGACGCCGATGTTGAGAAATCCATTTTGGCGGGGCTCACCAGGAGCGAACAGGGTGTGTACCTGGCCCTAAACCCTGATTTGATTCAAAGGATGATAGAGCAGCTGAAAGACCTGCTGGCGAAGTTCGTAAACTTTCCGCAGCCTCCGGTCATATTGACCAGCCATGTGATTCGCGTATACTTCTACAGGTTGATCGAGCAGTTCTATCCCGGCATAGCGGTCCTTTCTTTCAGCGAGATCGCAAGCGATGTGCAGATCCAGGCGATCGGCAACATTCAGGCGTGAGAGATGAACGGATACGATGTAAAGACAAATGAAGAACTGCTGTCTGAATTTTTGGAAACGCGCAGCCACGGGCTGAAACAGGAACTGGCGCTCAGATACAGTTACATAGTCAAAACGATCGCCATGCAGATGCGGGGCGTCTACATAAGTTTCGCGGACATGGACGATATAGTAAACGAAGGCGTTATAGCCCTCATGGGGGCTATCGAAAAGTTTGACCCGTCGAGGAATGTAAAATTTGTAAGTTACGCGTCGCTTCGCGTAAGGGGGGCGATCATAGACTTTGCCAGAAAGCAGGATTGGGCGCCGAGGAGCGTAAGGAAGATGGCAAAGGAAATCGACAGCGCGGCGGGCGAACTCCACATCGAGTTGGGACGTTCGCCGACGGAGCATGAAGTAGCGGCAAAGATGGGGCTCGAAATTGACAAATACAGGAAAGCCTTAGGAGACACCAGCCTTTATAACCTGCTTTCGTTGGACGCCCTTTTGGACGAGTCGCAGGGCGGCGGGGATATCGCGGACGAGAGCTATATAGACGAACCGGCGCAAAGGCTGCAAAACGCGGAACTCTATGCAGTGCTGAAAAACGCCGTATCGGAGCTCAAGCCAAAGGAACAACTGGTAATTTCGCTTTATTATAGAAAAGAATTGAATATGAAAGAAATCGCAAAAGTGCTTGAAGTAAGCGAACCGCGCGTTTCACAGATACAGGCAAATGCAATTAGGAGCTTAAGGAAGTCTCTCGAAAAATATATGGGCAAATAGTTAAAAAGGAGATAAAAACTATGTTCAGAGGTTTTTACACGTTGACGTCAGACATGCTGACACAGCAGAGGAAATTGAATATTGTCAGCAACAACATTGCAAACGTCGCTACTCCAGGTTTTAAAAAGGACGTCCTCACTACTACAACTTTTATGGAGGCGCTCGCATACAGGACGGGCAGCGTTGACAAGAATCATCCGGCCTCGCTTAATGGGGACGTTGCGATGATGCGCGTCGCGGATGAAAAGATTACGGACTATGAGCAGGGGCAGTTTGATACCACAGGCAGGCCTTTTGACGTTGCGCTGATAGGACCCGGATTCTTTGAAGTCAGAACGCCGCAGGGCGAAAGCGTTTATACTAGAAACGGTTCATTTACTCTAGATGAAGAAGGGTATCTATATCTGCAG